>CANQWB010000055.1 GCA_947627435.1 uncultured Bacilli bacterium | reverse complement strand
CTTACAATAACTATTTATTATTGTGAGATTAAGAGGTGAAAAAATGTTACTTAAAGAATCAAAGTATGTAATTCAGGATTTAAATGATTTATATGAAGCTATTGAAGACATAAATGAAAAAATTATAAATAAAATATCTTCTAATATGGTTACAAAAACTACTCTTTGGTATAGAGGACAACCTAATTGTGAATGGCCAATATTTCCTTCAATTTATCGAAACAATAATAAAAAATCTGAGCAAGTTTTATGTCATTCTTTTTATCATGGAGTCACTCAAATTTTACCAGAAAAAATTCCAAAGAAATCCTATGACCAGTGGATAACTATAATGCAGCATTATGGTTTACCTACTCGTCTTTTAGACTGGAGCTATTCACCATTAGTTGCACTGTTTTTCGCTTTGGAAAATAATAAAAAATACGAAAACTGCGATGCTAGTATAACCGTAATTGTTCCTGAATTATTAAATGAGCAGCAAGGATTTGATCCATACATATATCCTATTGATTCCAACGCTGCTCATAATATGCTAATTTCGGCGTTTGATAAAAGACATAATATCACAAATAAAATATTGGCATCTTTTCCAATAAGCAATGATCCAAGAGTTTATGCACAAAGAGCCGCTTTCACAATACATGATACCGATATGGAAATACGCAAGCTATGTAATGACGGTTTCATATTTGATATAATAATTCCTCATACGCAAAAACCCTTGTTTAGAAAAATTTTATCGTATTTAGATATCAAAGAAAGTGTTTTATTTCCAGATATATCACATATAGCGAGTCAGACAATAAAGCGACACTTAATGTAATTAATATAAATTATTTATTAGGGAGAAAAGTAAAGTGAGTAAAGATAATGTCCTAGTTTTTTTAAGTCATCCTAATCCATTTCTTGACGAGCAGCAATGCTTTATAGAAAAATTAAAGCAAAAACTGTATAATTTCTATTTAAAAACAATAACATTACAGGCGGATAATTATGACCTTACGGATTCAATTAATTATCTTAAAGGTATGATTAAGCAATGCTATGGAATTATAATTATTGGTTTCAAGCAAATATTTATTGATAAGGGAGTAAAGAAGAGAGGTGGCGTTGAAGATCCAAAATACTATTATCCTATGGAAACAGATGTATCTGGACAAGCCTTAACGAGTCCCTTTTGCCATATTGAAGGGACTATAGGTCTTATAAATGATTTACCCCTTCTTATTATCAATGAAAAAGGAGTTCGTGAAGAAGGAATAATAAAAGGGGGAAAGTTCAGTGTAAAGACAAAACCATTTGACCTACATCATTTAGATGAATTTTTCAATGACCGTACAGTAGCGCAACAAATATCAGTATGGGTCGGGAGAGTAATGGATTATTATTTATTTTTAAATCTTAATAAGATTTAATGAGATGTGTAATCGTTTCTAAATCACTCTTTAATTTCACCATTCCGTTTAGAATCGTTTCTTGTTGTCGCCTAGAAATATCATTATCGGATTTTAGCCTAACGATTGCCTTTTCATAATCCATGTACTCTCCCTCTACGATGGCACATAAATCAAGACGATTAAAATAGTAATAAATTCTTTGATCATATTCTCCATTATATGAAGCTGCCATATCTAAAGAAAGAAAAATTTTGGCATAATGTTTTGCGGTATAAAAGTATTCATTTATTATATTTATGTCATCTGTAATCTCTTGTATTCTAACCAGTAACGCACAATAATTACGGGGGCAATATAAATTGGTTTTACAAAATGCGCAGCCGCGTCGATAGTATTCTAATGCAGTATAAAAATACGATTCATCGTGTGACAGATTATATACTCGCAAAGAAATTGCAGCAAGTCGTCCAAACAGATATTCCGAAGTGGATGATTCTATATGCACACTGTTTGTAATTAAATTGATACAATCAATGAGGTCTTTACAGCTTTTTTGTGATTCGGCCTGCTTATATTTTGCTAAAACAAGAAGAAGCAGATTTTCTTCAGATGGATCTTGAATATATAGCTTTTCAAAATCCTTTAGTGCACCAGAATATTCATTATTATCTAATTTTGTTTTGGCCTGCAAATACAATTGATAATTACTAATTTCAATTGGAGACTTTAAGGCACCATATGTTTTCCCTTCAATTAGGGCTCGCTGGATTGGATTGTCTGGAAGTGTCGAGGTTGAATTAATAGCAAAATCAACCATGGCATTTAATTTTTTCTTCGTCTCTTCAATAACTTTATTTAATAATTTTAATCCATTATGATTATAAAATATAATAGGTACATATGTGATATCAAAAAACTTAAATTCATGTTCTTTATCCTTGGCACATAACAGTATTGTAGACCTAGGCTTAAGTGCGTGCCTTGCCCCAAGTTCGTATATAGCATTTGCATTCATAGTACTTATGTCAGCAATAACTATATCTGCACCATTTAGACAGGTTACAAACTTATAATCTATTGATGTAGTGCCACATATTTCGTCACATCTATATGCGTTAAATTTAGTTTCTTCGTAAAGTGGAAAAGGTATTAGACCATTTTCTATAATGCAAGGTTTAATAATTTTATTATATGTTAAATCAAGATTAATGTTGTTTTTTACCCCAAATCCCATTATGACAAAACAAGTTTTATTCATTATTTACTCCTTCAAGAAACATACAGTATCTCACAATAATAAATAGTTATTGTAAG
>CANQWB010000054.1 GCA_947627435.1 uncultured Bacilli bacterium | reverse complement strand
TAAACTGTACCCCAAAAAATAGACAAATAAAATGTGTATTGAGCACAAAACCCTAAAAAGTAGACAAGAAATTGTGGACATCCAAGTATAGCAATGATATAATAAAAAAAGATAGTTTGGAGGTTTACAATTGTGGCAAGGAGCAGAAGAAAATTTACGGAAGAGGAGATTAGGATTTTAGCATCTAATCCTTACACCTACAGGATTACAGAAACGACAATACGCTTTACGCTGGCTTTTAAAGAAGAATTTTTGAAAAGGTATAAAGAGGGGTATTCACCTACTCAGATTGTTACTGATTTAGGATATGATATAAATATCTTAGGTAAGAGACGAGTTGAAGGTATTAGAGATCACATAATGAAGGAGTCGGTATCAGCGGCAGGTTTGCATGAAGGATCGCTGTTCCCCAAAATACGTCCCGGTTCAAGAGATTTCACATCTATACCGCAGAGTAAAGCAATTGAATATATGCAGCATGAGCTCATATATTTGCGACAGGAGGTCGAATTCTTAAAAAAAATTATTACTGCGGAGAATGGAAAAAGGCGGAAGAAATAATTATGGGCGTGCCGGGAAGAAAATTTGAAATTATTCGTGAAGTGACTTCGCAGGATAATAATAAATTAACGATAAAAGAATTATGCAATATAGCAGGGGTTTCCAGATCCGGATATTACAGATGGTTAAATTCGTATGAAAGCAGAAAGCTCCGCGAAGAACGGGACAGAGCGGATTTTGAACTTATTGTAAAAGCATATTACTACAGAGGATACAAGAAAGGAGCAAGAAGCATTCACATGAGACTGCTTCATCAAAATCCGCCAATCAGAATGAATGTTAAAAAAATAAGACGTTTAATGAATAAATACGGGTTATTCTGTCCTATACGAAAAGCAAATCCATATAGAAGAATGCAAGCGGCGTTAAAGACTAATAACATTGCCGACAATCTTTTAAACCGTGAATTTACCGAACACGGCGCAAGACAGGTACTTCTTACGGATATAACGTATATTAACTATTCTGATAAGCGATGTTATTTATCAACTATACTGGATGCGTATACAAAGCAGATATTGGCGTATGTTTTAAGCAAATCATTAGATGTGGATTTCGTATTGGAAACTGTTAATATATTGATGGAAAAACATAAAATATCGCTTGACACAGAAACACTGATACATAGCGATCAAGGGTGTCATTATACAAGTATAAAATTCATTCAAATAGTCAAAGATGCGGGACTCCGTCAATCTATGTCAAGAAAGGGTAACTGTTGGGATAATGCGCCTCAAGAAAGTTTTTTCGGTCATATGAAAGATGAAATAGATCTGACAAAATGTAATAACTTTAATGAAGTTCAAGCAATCATTGATGACTGGATAAATTATTACAATACGGAAAGGTACCAATGGGAATTGGCAAAATTATCACCGGATGAATATTACAAATATATAGTGACAGGAGAATATCCTTTGCCTATCTATCCGGAAGAGAATGAACAAAGGGAGAAATGAATAATGACAATTAACAAAGCTGAGCTTGATAAAATTATACAAGATATGCGAATAACAAATTTAACAAAGGACAAATATGAAAATATTCTTGATATGTTCAGTTCGGAACCTGATACCGTACACGAATGGACAGAACAGGATATACATGAGTATATACGCAAAATGATACAAAAGTAGTATAATATCCTCCTATACTTGATTTGGTCTACACAAAATTGATTGTCTACAACATTGGGTACACTTCAATGTATCTAACATACATAATAATTGCTGCTTATTAAGTGTCTCAATTTTTCCGGCAATTTGTTTCCTATATTCTATGCACTCGTTATTTTGGACTTGTGGTTTGCGATTTTTTAGCAAAGAATCCAACTTTATATCTAATGCTTCGGAAATTGCTATAATAGTGGGTAAAGACGGTATACTAACACCTCGTTCAATCATGCCAATATAATTTTGTACTACTCCCACTTTATCTGCAAGCTGTTTTTGAGTTAATCCCGCCCTAATCCTTGCTTTTCTCATTCTTTTTCCAATTATTTCTTGACACATATCTATCCTCCTAAAATATCTAACAATACCTAATATTTATTATAATACTCACAAGGACTGCGTTCAAATAACAAATGGTTCGCATTGTAGAGGAAATAGTTATTATTTGTAGAATTGTGTTGTTTTCGACCGCATTTAATAAATATATTATTAGGAAATGTTGGTGGAGGATATAAAATGAACATAGTATTATGTGACGATGATGATATATGTCGCAATGAACTTGAAAATATTATTTATGGGATACTTATTAACAATGATTTAAATAGCGATATAATATTATCAACTGATAACCCTGACGATGTGATTAACTACGTAGCAACTAATAATCAAATAACATTATATTTTTTAGATATAATGTTAACAAAAAATTGTAGTGGGATAGATGTCGCAGCTTCAATAAGGGCAAGGGATTCTCTTAGCCCGATTGTATTTGTCACAAATTATCCCACTTATATTAATCTTACCTTTCAGCATAAACTAAAGGCTCTAGACTTTATAAATAAATATGAACTACATACATATAAACTGAAAATAGAATCGTGCCTTAAAATTGTACATAACAGGCAAATGCGTGGATACATGGATTGTTTAAATATTCCATATGGCGACAACTATTGTTCAATACCATATGAAAATGTATATTATATTGACACAATTCCCGGCACACATAAATTAGTGGCACACGCAGACGATGGTGCATATGAATT
>CANQWB010000053.1 GCA_947627435.1 uncultured Bacilli bacterium | reverse complement strand
GGGAAGTAGAAATATGTGAAAGACTAAAATCCACTTTGCACCTATCAAAGTGGAAATAAACTTTTCACTTCACGAAAATTTTTTCTGTGAAAGTTCAAGTTAATTTTTACTTGCAATATCCATTAAATTATGATTAAATATATTATGATTTTTTTACAAATGTTTTCATAAAAGGTTGCATTTGTCAACAAAAAGGAGTTTATTATATGGTATTTAGTTCTGCAATATTTATACTGGTATTTCTACCTATAGTATTTGCGTTAAATTATTTTATAAAATCCGAATATTCAAACATATTTTTGTTAATTGCCAGCCTGCTTTTTTATGCATGGGGTGAGCCTATGTTTATTTTTCTAATGCTAGTAATAATCGTTATTAATTGGAGCATTGGTATTGCCATTTGCAAAGCTAAGGGAAAGCTGAAAAATTTAATATTTATAGCAGGCGTGATATGCGATTTAGGAATTTTGGGGTATTATAAATATGCAATTTTTTTCGTTTCTACTATTAATAATATTTTGGGGAAAAATATTATCGCCGAACCTGAAATCGCCTTACCAATAGGAATATCATTTTTTACCTTTCAAGCCATATCTTATATTGCGGATGTATATAATAAAAAAACTTCAGCCTCTCATAACCCAGTAAATGTGGCATTATACATTTCCTTTTTCCCACAGCTTATAGCTGGTCCGATAGTCCGTTACCGAGACATAAATGCTCAAATAGAATCAAGAACTATTACATGGCAAAATGTAGCCTTAGGATATAAGCGTTTTATATATGGACTTGCCAAAAAAGTTCTTATCTCAAATGTTCTTGGATTATGCGTGGACACTATATACTCATATGACTTGGACATTATTGATACTCAAGCTGCTTGGATATTTGCATTAGCATATACTCTCCAGATTTATTACGACTTTTCAGGCTACTCCGATATGGCTATAGGATTAGGGAAAATGTTTGGATTTAATATTCCCGAAAATTTCGATTATCCATATTTATCTAAATCAATCTCTGAATTTTGGAGAAGATGGCATATATCTTTAGGTGTTTGGTTTAAAGAATATGTTTACATTCCATTGGGTGGAAACCGCAAAGGAAACTTGCGCACATATATAAATCTTTTTATAGTATTTTTCCTCACAGGGTTATGGCATGGAGCCGAGTTTTCATTTATAATCTGGGGATTATATCATGGTTTCTTCTCTATTATTGAAAGACTAGGATTGAAAAAGTTTCTTGATAAATCAAAATTATTTTCTTCACTATATTGCTTTATAATTGTTATATTCGGGTGGGTATTCTTTAGAGCAGATAACACATTGACAGCTGTGCGGTATATAGTAAGAATGGTAATGCCTTGGCGACATACAGATTTGAATCTTGAATTATGGACATACGCAGATAATAAAACATTCTTTGTAGGAATCTGCGGTATTATCGGCATGGGAGTATTGAAATCAATTATCCCCTGCAGGATATCTGATAGGTGGCGAAATTCCGTTCCCGAATCTGTTTATTGTGTCATTTTGCTGTTTCTTTGTTTGGCAGCAATTACAAGCAACACATATAACCCATTTATATACTTTCAATTTTAGGAGAGATAAAAATGAATGAGAAAAAGACTGGACTCCAAATTATTTTAATAAGTTTTGTTATCATTAATTGTTTATCGTGGCTACTATGGATATTATTGGGGAAATTTGTTGATTCAAAGAATTATGAAAATAGAACTCTCGCAGAACGTCCTGTTCTAACTATAGATTCATATGTCGATTTCCCCAATAAATATGAAGAATACTATAATGATAATATTCCGTTCAGAAATACTCTTATAACATTAAATTCAAAAATAGATTATCTAATATTTAAGAGACCTACAAACAATCGCGTAGTTATAGGCGCCCAGAATTGGCTTTTTTATAATGACATTGCCGATGGAAATCCTATTGGTGATTATCAGGGATATAATTTATACTCAGATGACGATTTGAAGGCAATTACAGATAACTGTTTAAAAATGCAACGCTATTTCGATAATCGCGGAATTGAATTTGTCATTTTTATTGCTCCAAATAAAGAACGCATATATTCTGAATATATGCCTCAAAGATATGGGACACCTACCGATACCTATAGATGCCTACAATTAATTGAGTACCTTCGGGAACATACAAATCTGCGTATAGTATATCCATACAACGAGCTTATTAATGCCAAAGAAAAAATAAGTCAAAATATATATTACAAAACAGATACGCATTGGAATTGGATTGGCGGCTATATAGGCGCTTCTGCATTACTATCCGAGCTTGGCATCCAAATGCCTGATATCAATAACAATGAGTTAAAGATAGTTCCAAATAATAATACTGCTGGAGACTTGGCTGGAATGTTAAATCTCGTTGATTTTTTTAAACAATATGATTTTGAATACTCGGTTGAAGGCTATGATGCAAATAACATTCAAACCATAAACAATGATTTTGACACAACCTTCATTTATCATTCAGATGCAAGCGATACTAGAAAAATATATGTTTATCGGGATTCTTTTTCAACAAATATTGCACCATACATTGGCTCTCAATTTGCAGACAGCTATTTTAGGCATAGATTTACGTACAGTTATGATGATTTAATAAAACAAAATCCAGACATATTTGTATACGAAACTGTTGAAAGATATGTCAATGACCTAGGAACATTTTCATTAACACAATAAATATTAGCAAATCGAATTTCCACCCCTCAGGCTGTCCGAAAACTTGATTTTTAGGCATAAATTTAGCCCCTTTCTTTCATCTGTGTCATTGAAAACTGA
>CANQWB010000052.1 GCA_947627435.1 uncultured Bacilli bacterium | reverse complement strand
AGGGTTTGAGCGTTCAAATGGACACAAAAATCTAAAATCAAGAATCAAAGTAGCCTAATTCAATGAAAAGAGCCAATCTTCTGAGATTAGCTCTTTTGTTATTGTTTATGTTATAAAGATAAAAATACGTTCCCAATGTCGTCGTTCAAGCAGATCGATTGTCTTTGGATCTGTTCGGGGCAGAAAGCTTCGCCGTAGTTCTTTCCTTCGCAAAAATTCTCGGAAAAACTTCCCGTATTTTACTTGACTTTTATTAGCAGGTCTTTTATGAATATTTGCTTATGCAAAATAAGCCATATTAATTCTATATTTTTTCAAATAAAGCCGTAACTGAAAAGCCTAGACGATAATACAGATTACCTTTTTCATCATATACATTTTGACCTACGATATCGGAACGATAAGAGTCAGTACAACCATCAGACCAACCAATAAATCTATATCCTTCGTCAGCAATTGCTGTTACATATGTAGTTCGCTCTCCTGTTAATAATGTCTGCGACAGTTCTCCATCAATTCTACCACCCTCGCTGGCAATGTACTCTACTGTATACGACAGCCGCTCGAAATACGCAATTAGAGTAATATCCTCCTCAACATTAGTGATTATTCTCAAAGGATCCACTTCTCCGTCTGACCAATACAAAAATTTGTAACCCAACTTGGCTTCCGCAAAGAGCCACGTAGTACGTGAGCCTTGTGGAACTTTTTGAATATTATAATCGTTAGAGTGCTGACGCCACCCGTCAGGATTATCCGGATTATAGAAAAGAACATACCCCCCAGTATCGATATAGTCTACTCCTCCGAAACCATCGGGAAGCCCATTAATACACTCCGAATCTATATTAACGGTAAAAATATGGTTAGACCATACCGAATAAGGAATTCCACCTTTTTCACTATTTTTCCATATGTTTTTTAAATCATTTTGATTAACACCCGTAGCTCCACAAGCCCACTGATTTAATAGATACAGCTTGTCTGAAATATAATTTGGAATTTCCAAATGATACGCCATATGGTATTCATAACATGTTATTCCTTGTTCTATCGTGTGAATAAATTCATGCACAAAAGTACCTATACTGTCATCCTCGTAATCTGCGTTAATTACTTGTTCCAAACTCCCATGACGCTTTATTTTTCGATCAATCGGAATTGCCGAATATTTTTTTTCACTCATGCCAGACCAGTCTGGCAATAAATTTTCTTCTCCATCAAAAGAATATATCGTAATAACACTACGGTAATCTTCAAGAATACCATTATCATTTAATTCGGGTATCTGATTAGCATAGATACTTATAGATTTTTTTTCATTACAAAAACATTTTTCATCAACTGATTTGGTCGTAAAATAGCTGTTGATTTCAAAACGTACAAGTCCGTCAAGCATATCGTTCAACGTATCACTAAACCGTTTTGTCAATTCGATACATTGCCGTTTTACTTCTTCTGCCATTTGATAATGCACATCTACGATTTGCCCGTCATTCCCAACAAACAGTCCGTTTATTTCGGTGATGTATACCATTAAAATTTTGTATGTAACTACATACTCATCTTTCACATTCCATTTAGCATACAAATCTCTTGACGGACTGTTAAATATTTCTTCGCCCAAAAGATTATTTCCATTTTCATCAATCGCTTTGCTTGTGAAGTTTTCGTCGAGATACCATCCGTCAAATGTAAAGAAATCACGCTCAGGCACTATTGCTGTTACTGTATCCACCTCCCCGCGCGTAAGCGTCAGACTATCTTCATTGTAATTATTGGTTGCATAATTGTAATGATAAATAAAATCGTCTGTATCACGCCATTCGAATATTGCATAGACATCTACAGCGCTATTTACCCATTTATCTTGACGCATAGCTGTCTTTAACCCGTCTGACCACTCCACAAATCTATATCCTTCTTTCGGTATTGCGATAACTGATTCAGCGTGGGTTCCATAAACTACCGCTTGACTTATTTTACCTATTATACTGCCCTCACCATCCACTCGATAATTTACAGAGTAACCGAATTCTGCATAAATTTCTTTATCCTCTACTATATTTTTATCTTGTCGAACCGAATTAGTATTGCCATCCGACCATCTAACAAAGATTTCACCCTGCAAAGAATTATCATACAAGCGCGCTTCAACCGGTTGTGCATCTGTTCCACTCTGCACAGTTTGTACCGTTTTCCCATAAATATATCCGTTCCCTACTATTTGATAAGAGACGTTCACGGGAACAGTAATTTCCGCAAATTCAGCAGATATTTGTAGCTCTTTTATGATATTTTTATCTTGACGCTCATAATCAGTTAAACCGTCCGACCATTTTACAAAATAATAACCCTCATTGGGAATAGCTGTTACTTTTTCTGCATTTTCGCCATATTTCACGCTTTGAGAGATCTTCTCTTTTAAGTTCGTATCTTCGCCAATTCTTAATTTACCGCCATTAGATGCAGTATATAAAACCGTACACGGCAATGTTTTATCTACTGACGATGATGAATTATTATTACAGCCAACAAATACTGTTATACAAATAACAGCTATAGTCATAATAAACAAGATTATTTCTAATCGTCTTTTTGTCATTTAGAGATTCCATCCCTTTCTTGGTCTACGACAATTACTGATGATAAATTTATCAACAATAATAGGCAACTCTAGTATACTATATTATAATACATATTTCAAGTGCTTTAACTTGATTATGCCTATGATTAAGTTAATACATTTTTGCCAACAAGTCCACCACCTTTGGTTTACATTTGCGTACAAACAAGTTTACATTATAAATTTTCTATTAATATTCTATTTTTAAGACGATTAAAA
>CANQWB010000051.1 GCA_947627435.1 uncultured Bacilli bacterium | reverse complement strand
TTATAATCAACAACTCCACCACTATCATTTTTGAGATCTTTATAAGACTTAATTGGAGGAGATAATTTATTAATAGCAAGAGAATAGACAGACGTTTTAAGCATATTCCCAAATTCTTTTCTATTTTTTATAGGCTCTAATCTAGTAGCAGTATAAACTTTTTCATAAGGATTTTCTATGCCTAAAATTTTATCTGAAATTATTTTTGCAGCAACATGTGAAGTAGTCATACCCCATTTTTTATAACCGGTTGCAACGTACATATTAGGAAGAAAACTAGAAAATTCTCCTATATATGGAATTTTGTCTAATGAAATACAATCTTCAGTCATCCAACGATATTTAATTTTTGCTTTTGGATAAATTGACTTTATATAATTTTCTAAATTAATGTAAGTATCATCAATATTTACATCAGTTGCACCTGTTTTATGCTCACCACCACCTACAATCAATAATTTTTTCCCATTTTCTTGAATAGTATTTCTAAAAGAGGTAGTAGGCGTATCGCACGATATATACATTCCATCAAAAATACCTTCTTCAAGTTCAACACCAATAGCATAAGAAGACTCTTGATACATTTTAATAAAGTACATTCCAGGAAAGTTCTTAATAGGATAGTGTGTTGCCATAACTAAATATTTTGTAGTTATTTTATGATTGTTTACATACACTTCATATTTATCTTTTAGATGCTGTATATCTATTACTTTTGAATTCTCAAATATACTTACATTTCTTTTTTCTAGAATTGGTAGTAATGAAAGAAGGTATTTTCTAGGATGAAATTGTGCTTGATTTGGAAATTTTATAGCTGCTTGTATTGGAAAAGGAAGAGGACATTCTGTAACATATTCTGCTTTTAAACCAAGAGAAGTAACGCTAGATATTTCATCCACAATTCTTTGTATACTTGATTTATCACATGTATATACATATGCATCTTGCGAAACAAAATCACAATTTATATTTTCTCTTTTTACTATATTCTCAATAGTTTTAATTGCTTCTTCATTTGAACTTAAATATCCTTTTGCAATATCAAATCCAAATGAATTTAATAAATAGTCATACAGAAGACCATGCTGACTAGTTATTTTTGCAGTAGTATTTGCAGTTACACCCATTACCATTTTATCAGCTTCAACAATTGTAATATTTAAAGAAGAATCAGAAAGCATATATGCAGTAGTTATTCCAGTAATCCCACCACCAATAATTAAAACATCAGTATCAATATCATTAGATAAAGTAGGATAACTTGTTTTAGATGTACTTTCCACCCAATAAGAATTATTCATAAAAACCTCCAATCAAATAATAAATAATTAATAGTATTATTTACCAAAAACAAAAAAATATGAATTAAATAAATTATAATTTGTTTGTGTGAGGGGAATTCTAGGGACTGTCCCTAAAAATCACCAATTTTGGGGATTTTTGGGACTGTCCTGAATTCCCTCGAACATGAAACAAACAATAATTTATAATTGCAAATTGATAATATTAATGATATACTGTGCATAAATAACAAATACGTAGAGGATGAAAGTAATGGAACAAGATAAAAGATTAGAAAATTTTTTAGAAACAAATAAAAAATCACATTTTTTGCAATCACCAGAATGGGCAAAAGTAAAAACAAATTGGAAGCATGAAATGATTGTTGTAGAAAAAAATGGAGATATAAAAGGTACAATGAGCATACTCTTAAGGAAAGTACCTGTATTTAATAGATATATAATGTATGCACCTAGGGGCTTTGTATGTGATGAACATGATAAAGAGACACTTGAGCAGTTAACTGAAAAGGCAAAACAGATTGCTAAAAGATATAAAGCATTTATATTTAGGCTTGATCCAGACATATCAAATAACGATGAAGAGTTTAAAAAGATTGCAAAGGAAATTGGATATAAGCAAAAGAAAAATATAAAAAATATAGACCAAGTTATTCAACCTAAATATGTATTTAGACTTGATTTATCAAACAAGACAGAGGATGAATTACTAGCTTCTTTTAATCAAAAAACGAGATATAACATAAGACTTGCAATAAAAAAAGGTGTGAAAATAAGACAAGGGAATAAAGAGGACTTAGAGACTTTTTATAATATTATGAAAGAAACTGGTTCGAGAGATAATTTCTTTATAAGGCCATTATCATATTTTGAACATCTTTATGACTGTATGAGCCCAAAGCATGTTAAATTAATAATAGCAGAATATGAGGGAAATCCAATTGCTGCAGTCATGCCAATAATGTATGGAAATAAAGTGTGGTATTTATATGGTGGAAGTTCAAACAAGTATAGAAATTTAATGCCTAATTATTTATTACAATTTGAGATGATGAAATGGGGTTTAGAAAACAACTGTGATATTTATGATTTTAGAGGAGTATCAGGCTTTAAAAACGAAAATGATCCACAATATGGAGTATACAGATTTAAAAAAGGATTTAATCCTGAATTTATAGAATTTGTTAATGAATTATATATAGTATTTAATCCAGTAATGAATTATATATTTAATTTTAGTGAAAAATGCTATAAAGGTTTGAGTAATATAAAAAGTAGTTTTAAAAAATCTTGAAAGTTAACTCTTTGTTAGAGTTTTGTTAGAGAAATTTTAAATAAAAAAGAAAAAGTCTGCTTATGCAGACTTTTTTGGTGATCCAGAGACGACTCGAACGTCCGACCCACGGCTTAGAAGGCCGTTGCTCTATCCAGCTGAGCTACTGGACCAAGTTCTTTAGAACGAACAATATAATAACATATTTTTTTTTGATAGTCAAGGAAAAAGATTGTAAAATTAAAAAAATGTTTTAATGGTGCATTCAAAATTCAATAGCAACAAAATCCAATATATAATTTATGCCATTATTTTTCTTATTTCATTTTCAAAT
>CANQWB010000050.1 GCA_947627435.1 uncultured Bacilli bacterium | reverse complement strand
TTGTTATATTTTCAAATCTATTATAACACTGGTCTTTCTTTTTTTGTGTCTTCCCCCAAATAATTTTACACTATCTTTGGGTAACTCTTATTTGGCAAAAAATATAATTTATGTTACACTATTACAAGTAGAATTTAGGTGATTGAATGCTAAAAGTAGTGAATTTGGGTTTGCGATTTCAAACGAGAATTTTATTTGAGAATGTAAATTTAGAATTTCAAAACGACAATTGTTATGGAATTATAGGTGCTAATGGTGCTGGAAAATCTACTTTTTTAAAAATATTAAGTGGCGAAATTGAATCTACCAAAGGCGAAGTGCTGATTGGGAAAGGAGAACGAATCTCTGTATTAAAACAAAATCATAATGCCTATGATCATTATACAGTATTAGAAACAATTCTTATGGGGGATGAAGAATTGTATCAGATTATGCAGGAAAAAGATGCAATTTATAATAAACCTGATTTTTCGATGGAAGATGGAATGCGTGCTGCAGAATTAGAAGCTCGTTTTGAAGAAAAAAATGGTTGGCAGGCAGAAAGCGATGCTGCAGTTTTGCTTTCAGGACTGGGACTATCAAATGAATATTTGAATCAAAAAATGAGTGTACTAAAAGATCGTGACAAAGTGAAAGTCTTACTTGCACGAGCTTTATTTGGAAATCCTGACATTTTACTTTTAGATGAGCCAACAAATGGACTTGATGCAGAAAGTATTTTATGGTTGGAAGAATTTTTAATTAACTTTAAAAATACGGTACTTGTCGTATCACACGATCGCCATTTTTTAAATCAAGTATGTACTCATATGTTAGATATTGATTATGAAAAGATTACATTATTTGCTGGTAATTATGATTTTTGGTATCAATCAAGTCAACTTATTCAAAAACAAATGCGTGATTCTAATAAACGAAAAGAAGAAAAAATCAAAGAATTAGAAGATTTTATTCGTCGTTTTAGTGCCAATGCTTCTAAATCCAAACAAGCAACTTCACGTAAGAAATCACTAGAAAAAATTGTGTTAGAAGATATTAAACCCTCTAGTCGTAAATATCCATTCATTCAATTTGATATCGAAAGACCTCTTGGTAAAGAGGTTATTCAATTAGAAAAAATAAATTATAGTATAGATGAAAAATCGATTCTTCAAAACTTTAATTTAACCATTCGGCCAGAGGATAAAATTGCCTTAATTGGAAATAACGAGATTGCGAAAACTTCTCTTCTGGGTATTCTTGCAGGAGAACTAAAGCCAGATAGTGGAACTATTCAAATCGGATCTACTGTCAAAATTTCTTATTTTGCGAAAAATCATGATTCCTATTTTCAAGATAACATATCTTTAGTAGAATGGTTACAAAATTATTCTCAAATAAAAGATGAAAGTTTTGTAAGAGGATTCTTAGGTAGAATGTTATTTTCAGGAGAAGAATCTTTGAAAAAAGTAACTGTATTATCTGGGGGTGAAAAGGTAAGAGCTATGTTTTCTAAAATTATGTTAGAACAAGGGAATGTACTTCTTATGGATGAACCTACAAATCATTTGGATATGGAAGCAATTACTGCTTTGAATGAAGGACTTGCCAAATACAAAGGTGCTTTGGTGTATGCAACATTTGATCAAGAATTGATTGAAAGCATCAGTAATCGTTTGATTGAACTATTTGAAGATGGAACGTATCGTGATAAACAAATGTCGTATTCAGAATATATTCAAAAATTTAAAACACAAAACTAGGTTATTTACATACGATATCATAAAGAGGTGACACAATGTACGGTAGAATGATATATCCACCAAGATATGGACGTCCTCGTTATGGGAGACCTAGATATAATGTAAATTATGGATTTGGCGTTCCTTTTTTACTTGGAGTAGCAGCGGGTTCTGTTTTTAATCCATATTATAATCCATACTATTATAATCCATACTACTATTAAAGAGCATTCATTTGAATGCTCTTTTATGTATGATTAAAATTTAACATATACAATATTATCTTCTTTTTTTAAAACTTTTTGCTTTGTATCATTTTTTTTGAAAATATTATCTAGTTGTACTAATATGAGCTCTTCATTGACATTAAATTCTTTGGCAAGCTTTTTAATCAATGGATAATTATGATAGATATGCATATTTTTTAAATTTTCATATCCACCTAATTTATCTAATAATACATTTTGTGGTACTAGGAGATGGAGAGCAAAATCAAATGCTCGAATTTCCTTTAATTCACGTTCAGTCAATTTTCTTTGAATACTACCACAATGATACTCTAACCATAATTGATAGTCACTTCTCATCATATCAATCACCTCTATTATGCATAATAATAAATTAAAATGGAACAAATACTTGCGAGTAGAATGAGTGCTACTATTTGTAATATTACTTTTTTCATGTTTCCTCCTAAATTAAACGAATTTCATTTTCTGAAAAGAAAGGTTTATCTTTATTAATACGGTCAAAGAATAAGATACCATTTAAATGATCAATTTCATGTTGAAAAGCGATAGATAAATCTTCTCTTGCACGAATATGTATCAGATTACCATCTTCATCATAACCTTCTACTGTAACACGTGCATATCTTGGAACATGTCCTTCGACTTCACGGTTCACACTTAAGCATCCTTCACCTGCATCAGCTGCAATCATCTCTGCTGAATTACTGACGATGACGGGATTAATGACTACATAATTATCGAACTTTCCTTCTTCATATTCATCTACAATGACAATAATACGTTTTCCAATTCCTAGTTGTGGAAATGCAAGTCCCATACCAGGTCGCAAATGATATTTTTCTGCTTTTTCTTCTATCTGACTGAATGTTAAATGATCAATAATATGTTGAATGGTTTTTTTATCCTCTTTGCTTAAAGGAAAAGTAACCTCTTTACTAATGGTACGTAAACGTTTGTCTTTTTCATCCAATATATCTAAAGGTTTAAACATACAAATCCACTCCATTTGCATTTATTTTATCACAAATATATGAAATTAAAAAGAAAATATAAAAAAATATATCAAAAAAGAAGAGTAAATCTCTTCTTTTTTATATATTAGGAATTTGCTTGGTAAAGACAAATAAATATATTATGAGTTAAATACAACACAAAAGAGTACA
>CANQWB010000049.1 GCA_947627435.1 uncultured Bacilli bacterium | reverse complement strand
GGAATGAAAAATCCTTTATACTATAGAAATAAACTCCAATATCCAGTAGGAGTTGACAAAGATCAAAAACCAATAATTGGAATTTATTCTACTAGAACACATAATATTATTCCAACAAATGAATGTTTTATTCAAAATAAAGAATGTCAAATTATAGCAAATGATATTTTTGAATTTATAAAAGAAAATAATATTAAAGCCTATGATGAAAAAAATTTAAAAGGTACAGTAAGACACATAATCATAAGAATTGGTGTAAAAGCAAACGAAGTACTAGTAATATTAGTTTTAAATGACAATAATTTTAAGAAAGAAAAAGAATTAGTAGAAATTTTAACAAAAAAACATAACAATATAAAATCAATCGTTAAAAATTTTAACAATAAAAATACAAATGTTATTTTAGGAGAAAAGACAGAAGTAATATATGGAGAGCGGATATATTTATGATATATTAGGAGACTATAAATTTAAAATATCTCCATTATCATTTTATCAAGTTAATCCAGCTCAAACAGAGGTTTTATACAATACTGCAATGAAATATTTAGATAATGATACTGAAAAAAATATCGCACTTGATTTATACTGTGGAATAGGAACAATTGGAATTTTTGCGTCAAAACATTTTAAAAAAGTATATGGAATTGAAATAGTAGAGCAAGCAATAGAAGATGCAAAATATAATGCCAAAATAAACAATATAAATAATATAGAATTTTTTGCAGGAGATGTAGAAGAGATTTTGCCTAAAATTATTGAAAAAGGCAATATAAAACCTAGCACAGTATTTGTTGATCCACCAAGAAAGGGATTAGATAAAAATACGATAAAAGTATTACAAGAACTAAAGCCAAATAAAATTATATATATTAGTTGTAATCCTGCAACACTTGCAAGAGATATTGCTCTACTAGAAGAAAACTATTGCATAGAAAAAGTACAGCCAGTAGATATGTTTCCATATACACGGACACGTGGAGTGTGTGGCAGTGCTACAATTAAAACAAGACAGGTAATACTTGATTTTGATATGGTTTCAAGAATTATAACTTTTGAACAAAAAGGAAAATATGGCAAAGAAAAACATCAAAATTTAAGTGTGAAAGTTAAAGTAATTGTTTAAGTGGTAAGTGGAAACACATAAATTGATTTTTGAAAATTAAAGCAAAGTGTTTGAAATACTAGGAAATTTGAGAGAGTGTCTATGGTAAACACAATAGGTATAAGTTGTGTTGGTTTGTAGACATGTAATAAATGTAGATATTTCAAGTGTTATAAGAAATTTATTAAAATGAGTTATAGAGAATCTTTATAAAAATAGGTGTCGGTAAATATGTGTTGGTGTCTATTTTTTTTATAGAACGAAAAATTGAAAAAATTCGTGCTATGGATTTTTATATCACGAAAATTTAAGAAAATCCGTGCTATAACATTTGCAAATTAATTTTAATCGCCAATAAAAATAATATCAAGAGTAAATGCACTCACTTCGTTCGCTCTTGACATTATTTCTATTGGTGATTTTGTATTAGTTAAGCAAATGTAAGGACAAATATGCTTTGTAAATATTGGTAAAACACTATGAAAAATTGAAAATTTGTGATATAAAATATATATAAACGAATATATGAAATGAGGGCAAATTTATGGAATTAATATGTAAAATAATGGATGAGGATATAGGAGAAGTATCAGTAAAAATGGATAATCCTAGATTGAGATTGGGTGCAAGAGGAATAGTTGTAAGAGAAGATGGAAAAATAGCAGTATTTAATAAAAGTAATAAAAATGAATACAAGTTACCAGGTGGTGGAATAGAAGGAGAAGAAAAACCAGAAGAAGCATTTAAAAGAGAAGTGTTAGAAGAAACTGGATGTATAGTTGAAATTGTAAAAGAATTAGGAACAACAGAAGAATATAAAACATTAGATAATTTTAAACAGATTTCCTATGTTTTTGTTGGAAAGGTTTTAAAAGATACAAAACAATTGAATGTTACCCAAAAAGAAAAAGATGAAGGAGCAAAATTAATATGGGAAACTCCTGAAAAAGCACTAAAATTGATAACAGAATCATACGATAAATTAGTTGCTTCAAAATATGAATCTGTATACCATACTAAATTTATTGTTTTGAGAGATAGAAAAATTTTAGAAAAGTATATTGAAATGGAGAATTAAAAAAGTAATTTTACTATGAATATAATTTGGAGGTAATATATTATGGGAAAAGTATTAAAAGTAAGAGAAGTTGGAGATCCAATATTAAGTATCAAATGTGAAGAAGTAGATATAAAAAATATCAATAAAGATATTTTACAAGAAATAGAAGATATGAAAGAAACATTAAATTTTACAGAAGGATTTGGAATTGCAGCACCTCAAGTAGGAATAAATAGGAGAATAGTAATAATTCAAGTAGATAAAGAAAAATGTACATATAAGGATTGTGAAGATATACCAACAACAGTAATGATAAATCCAACATGGAAAAAACTATCTGAAGAAACAGAAAGTGAGTTTGAAGGTTGTTTAAGTGTTCCCTCTATAAGAGGAAAAGTAAAAAGATATACGAATATAGAAGTAACTTATTATAATGAAAAAGGACAAAAAATTATAAAAGAAGAAAAAGGTTTTACTGCAAGGGATATACAGCATGAATGCGATCATTTAGATGGAATAGTGTTTTTAGAAAGAGTAAAAGAACATAATGGTTTTGCAACTAAAGAAATGATTAATAAATTTAATTTAAAAGATAAAAATAAGTAAAAAATGAGATTTATTTTAAAATTAAATAGTTTATTAAGGAGATAATATAAATGAAAAATTATTTTATAATACATGGAAGTTTTGGAAGCCCATTTGGAAATTGGTTTAGTTGGTTACATGATTTTATAGAAGATGAGGGGAAACAAGTATATGTGCCACATTTTCCAATAGGAGTAGGTTATCAAAATTATGAAAATTGGAGTAAATTATTAAAGGTTTATTTGGATTTAGGATTGATAAATGAAAATACAATAATTATAGGTCATAGCATAGCACCAGTATTTATATCAAAGTTTCTAACTGAAAATAAAGTAAAAGTTAAAAAATTAATATTTGTATGTGGATTTAATAATTATCTGGGAATAAATGAAGAATATGATAATGTTAATAAATCAATGTATTTTGATAACTTAGAAGATGTAAAACAATATGCAAATGATATAATTTGTTTTTATTCAGATAATGATCCATATGTAAAATATGAAGTAGAAAAAG
>CANQWB010000048.1 GCA_947627435.1 uncultured Bacilli bacterium | reverse complement strand
TTAAAATATAATTTACAATATGAAATAGATAATAGTACTTTTAGTTTAAAAGATAATTATAGAACAAATTATTTCTTATCAAAAAGAATGTAAAAAATACAAATTAATTGTATAACTTGTATTTTCTCTTAAATTTTTCCAACATTTACTTTACTTCATCCTTCGAAGCATATTTTTCACCTTCGAAGCATATTTTTCATTTTACTTACCTATGATTATTATGAAGGATGTGAATTATGTTGTTACGGTTAATCCGCTATTTATTTAAAAACTTAACTATTTTTACTGCTGCTTATTCGAATCAAATATTTCCAGACCCTCTATCCAAAGAGGATGAGGAAAAATATGTAGAACTTGCTGGAAAGGGAGACAAAAATGCAAGAAATATCTTGATTGAGCACAATTTAAGGTTAGTCGCTCACATTGTAAAAAAATATGAACACCGAAAAGAAGATGTGGATGACTTAATCAGTATTGGAACCATCGGTTTAATTAAAGGTGTAGATAGTTTTTCATACAAACATGGTACCCGCATTACTACTTATTGTGCCAGATGTATTGAAAATGAAATCCTCATGTATTTTAGAAGTGATAAAAAAAATAGTAAAAACATTAGTTTAAATGAACCAGTTGGTTATGACAAAGATGGGAATGAGATTTCTTTTCTAGATATTTTAAAAACCCCCAAACCTGATTTTGCTTTGGATATCCATAATCAAAACAATATTGATTTATTAAAGGATTATTTTAATGTTTTAAATGATAGGGAAAAAGAGATTATTACCAAACGTTATGGTTTAAATAACACCAAAGAAGTGACCCAAAAAGAAATAGCTTCAGAAATGGGTATTTCTAGAAGCTATGTATCTCGTATTGAAAAAAGAGCTTTAACTAAAATGTTACGTGAATTTATTAAAAATAAAAATCACACATTTTAAGAGGAAACTCTTTTTATTTTAAAAAGAGCCGAAGCTCTAATCCATATATTTACTCATTGATTTCATCATTTGATTGACTTGTTTTTGACTAGGGGTTCTACCCATTTGTGTCATCATTGCCTTAATCATTTGTTCATTGATTGGTGGATTTTTCTTCATATACTTTTTCATATAGTTACGAGCAAGAAAGAAACCAATTACTACCCCAATCACAAGTCCAATCACTACTTTTAATATATCCATAAATAAAGCCATATAATCTTCCTCTCTTTTTTATATTGTACTAAATTCTACGCATTCTTACAACTATATTATGCTTACTTTTCAATTTCATTTAAAAAATCATCAATCGTCATAATTTTATCATCGATCGTTTCTAAAGAAATATTTTCTTTTTCAATAACAGGTTTTGGTTGTTCTGCATCTATGAGTTTTGGTTCTTCAAATACATTTAATATGGTTTGTTTTGAGATGGTACTACCTGTTGCATACCTGTCTTGAATCGGTAATTCCGTTAATTTACAAGCAATAAATTCATCTTTTGTTTGTAAGATAATTGATTCTTTGTAGCCAACAATAAAACTTTTTAAAATACGATATGGATTGGTTTTAACTTCACGAATGACTTGAATTCCTTTACGAGCACGTGAAGTTTTTTCAAATTCAGATAATTTAATACGTTTCCCCGTACCTTTTTCGGTAATAACCGTTAAATATTCCATATCCGCATTGAATAAATGTCCTGAAACTACTGTATCATTTTTCAAAGTAATTGCTTTCACTCCACCTGATTTTACACCTGTTATAGGCACTTCTTTCGTTTCATACCATAATCCATATCCATTATGAGTTGTAATCCAAATATTTTCTTCATTGGCAATCGATACAGATACAATACGATCATTTGCTTTTAATTTCATTGCAGTCATTGCTTTTGAATATCTTTGTACTTTAAAATCTTTTAAGGCTGTACGTTTTACCATACCTTCTTTAGAGAAAATCGTTATAACATCTTCTGTTTCAAAAGAATATACTGGTATACTTGCAACAACAGCGTCATCAGAAGAAACTGTAATGTAATTACTGATATGTTTTCCAAGTTCTTTCCATTTCATATCTGGTAATTCATGAACGGGAACATACATGTAATTTCCTTGTTCTGTAAATAAAAGTATTGTATCCATTGTAGACATTTTATATTTACCAATGACATAGTCTCCTTCTTTAACTGTCGTTTCTGTAGATGCATCATAACTACGTAAAGAGACACGTTTGACATATCCTTCATTTGTTACAACGACAATACAATCTTCTTTACTAATCATTTTGGTTGTATCAATCTTAATTTCTGTAATTTCGTCACGAATTTCTGTTTTTCTTAAAATGGCATACTCATTTCTGACTTTTCGTAATTCTTCTTTCATGACAATTTTTAATTTATCTTCAGAATTTAAAATAGCTTCTAATCCTTGAATAATTAAAGCAAGATTTTTTTGCTCTTCTTCTAATGCTGTCACATCTAAGTTGGTCAGACGATATAATTGTAACTCTAAAATAGCAGTTGCTTGTTCATCGGTAAAAGCAAATTTTGCAACTAAGTTATCTTTTGCATCTGCTTTATTTTTACTAGCACGTATTGTTTTAATGACATCATCTAAAATTGAAAAACAACGAATCAAACCTTCTACAATATGCATTCTTTTTAGCGCATGGTCTAAATCAAAACGTGTTCTTCTTGTAATAACATCTTTTTGATGAGCAATATAAGCATCTAAAATAGGTAAGATTCCTAATGTCATTGGTCGTTCATTGACAATCGCAACCATATTATAATTATAAGAAATTTGTAAATCGGTATTTTTTAATAAATAGTTTAAAACTAAGTCCTTGTCTGCATCTTTTTTTAGATCAATCACAATACGAACTGGAGATTCTCCATCAGATTCATCTCTGACTTCGGCAATACCTTCTACTTTCTTTTCAATACGAATTTCATCTATTTTTTTACATAATAATGCCTTATTGACATCAAAAGGAATTTCTGTAATTAAAATTTGTTCTTTTCCTTTTTCTTTGACAAATTCAATTTTAGAACGAACAACTACTTTGCCACGACCTGTTGTAAAAGCATCGATAATTCCATTTTTTCCTTCAACAACACCACCAGTTGGGAAATCTGGCCCTTTTACAATTTCTAAAATAGTCTCCAAACGACAATTTGGACTATCAATACGTTTGATGGTAGCGTCAATCACTTCTCCTAAATTATGTGGAGGAATATTAGTAGCGTATCCTGCACTAATACCATTCGCACCATTGACCAGTAAATTTGGAAATTTAGCTGGTAAAACCGTTGGTTCTAAACGTGTATCATCAAAATTCCAAGTCATAACAACAGTATCTTTATCAATATCTTTTAAAAGTTCATTACTTACTTTAGAAAGTCTAGCTTCGGTATAACGCATTGCGGCTGCCCCATCGCCATCCATAGAACCATTATTCCCCTGCATATCTATATAAGGTGTATTTTGTTTCCACCACTGACTCATACGCACCATGGCATCATAGATACTAGAGTCTCCATGAGGATGGAATTTACCCATAATGTCGCCCACACAACGAGCAGATTTTACAGTTGGTTTATCGTAAGTATGTTTTTCTTTATACATGGAATATAAGATTCTTCGTTGTACTGGTTTTAATCCATCTCTGACATCTGGTAAAGCACGATCTTGAATAATACTTTTTGCATAGTTTCCAAAACGTTCTCCCATGATTTCTTCTAATGAATAATCATATATTCTTTTGATTACGGATTCCATACTATCACCTTGTTCATTATAACAAAAAAAAAGGAAATATGCAAAGATTTCCTTTGTAAAGATGTAGTAAACTAGATGTGGGAAAATGTAAAATTATATAAAAAAAGAGAAAACACTCAAAAATTTAAAACTGTTAT
>CANQWB010000047.1 GCA_947627435.1 uncultured Bacilli bacterium | reverse complement strand
ACATATGACATTTAAAATTTGGGTGGGAAAAAGGGAGTCTGACATATTAACATATAAATATTTTGATGTGTCAATTACATTTTGGGGAAGTAATGTAAATAATAATCACGCTTTTTGCACAACGGAACGATTACGCGATAATTATGGTGATGATTTTAGCCAATATGTATTAAAAAATTTATTGTTATATATATCCAAGTATCAAGGTGTTAATATAGCGATTCATTTTTATAATAATTCGTTTGCATACAAGTTAGTAAATTTATATCCGCCTTTAAAGAATTATGTTGTTAATATTAATTCTCAGAAGATATATAGTATTCTTAGACATAAAACCTTATCCCGAGTGTGGCTTCAAAATACTGTCAATGTACCTCAATTTGCATATTTATCAAAAGATGAATGTATGTACAAAAAATTATTAAATAAATTTCCGCATTATAATAAATTCATTGTCCAAAAAAGCATTTCAGGTGGCGGGAATGGTACATATTTAATATATGCAGATAATTGGGAGGAAGTCATTTGCAATCTTGATGTAAATGATGTATTTTTAGTTTCGCCTTATTATGAAGATAATATTTCGTTAAGTTGCCATTTAATTATAGATAATAAAAAAGTTACTGTCTTTCCAGTGTCTAAACAGTTATTACGTTTTGAAGATAATAAATTGTATTATTGTGGTAATGAGTATCTTAATAATGACGACAGCTTAGCAATAAATCTAAAAAAAGTTGCAACAATTGTTGGTAACAGATTGATGAGGATAGGTTATAGAGGAATATGCGGACTAGATTTCATATTTTCAGACAACAAAATATTATTAATTGAAATTAATCCAAGATACCAAGGTTCATCTTACTTAATAAATGCAGAATTAAAAAAGAGAAACTTGCCGTCATTATTTGAATTAAATGAAATTGCATTTAATAACTGTATAAATGAAAATATAACTAAAAGCATTGACAACATGGAATCTTCATATGAATCACATACTTGTGTTTATCATAAATATTTATCAAATGTTTTAACTGAGTATCCCGAAAATGTTCTTCTTTTTTTAGACGGATTACCAAATGCAGTTAAGTATGAAGAGGGTGTATACCTATATAGATACTTAAGGGAAAATAAAACTTAATTTCGAGACTGTAAAAAATTCTGTGTAAGCCAAATACAGAATAAGTTATACCTATCCTCTCGGATCAATGTTAAAATAAATATTGATTCAGGAGAATATTTTTATGGCAAGACAAATAAAACTTTCACCGAAACGCAAAATGTTCATCAACAACATCATCGAGCACTACCATCCCGCGGATACCACCGATGTTCAGGACATGCTCAAGAGTCTGCTGAGAGATACCCTGCAGGGGATGCTGGAATCCACAATGAATGAAAAGCTCGGCTATTCCAAGTATGACTACAAGAACAAGGAAACCGACGACAGCAGAAACAGTTATAGCAGAAAGACCGCCATCTTCTCCCTCAGGGAGATTGATCTTGATATCCCAGAGATAGAAAAGGCGAGTTTGAACCACAGGCTGTAAAGGAGAATCAGACAGATATCTCCAACATCGAAGACCAGGTGCTGTCCATGTATGCAAAGGGCATGACCCCCCCCCCGCGGTATATCAGTCACCTGTCTTCCATATACGGGGTAGATGCTTCCGCAGAGATGATATCCCATATGATTGACCGCATCCTGACTATTGCAAAGGAATGGCAGAACCGCCCGCTGGAAAGGAAATAGGCCATCGTCTTTATGGACGCCGTACACTTCTATGTTCGGCAGGATAACCAGACTGTCAAGAAAGCCGCCTATGTGGCTATCGGCGTACACCTGAACGGACAGAAGGAAGTTCTGGGGATGTGGATAGGCAGGAACGAGAGTGCCAAATACTGGCTGGGCGTACTTAATGAGATCAAGAACCGCGGCGTGGAGGATATCATGATCGTTTCCGTAGACGGGCTGACAGGTTTCGGGGATGCCATAAGCGCTGTATTCCCCAAAGCAGAGATACAGCGCTGCATCGTCCACAAGATACGCTATTCCACGAAATTCATCTCTACAAGAATATCAAACCTTTTATGAAAGAGCTAAAACAGGTATATCAGACGTCTACGGAAGAAGCGGCTCTTGAGGCTCTGGACAGTTTTGAGGGGAACTGGGGGATAAAGTGTATCCGTCATCCATTGCTTCCTAGCGGAATAACTGGCCGCAGCTTTCCACATACTTTAAGTATCTGGGCGAGATCCGAAAACTGATTTATACCACGAATTCCATAGAGAACTTTAACCACCTGCTGCGGAAAGTAGCAAAGAATCGGACGATCTTCACGACAGGTGAGACCCTGTTCAAACTGCTGTATCTGGCCATGATGGATATCATAAAAAAGTGGATCGGAAGGAGCTGGGACTGGAGTCAGACCCTTGATCATCTGCATCTATTTCGGGGGGGGGGCAGATATCATCGGCGTACCTGATCTGACAGACACAGGATATAAAAAGAGCAGGCTGTCGGTTGACAGCCTGCTTAAGTTA
The DNA here is from genome assembly GCA_947627435.1 of uncultured Bacilli bacterium. GTDB lineage: Bacteria > Bacillota_I > Bacilli_A > RF39 > UBA660 > UBA5026. The sequence continues at coordinate 1,632 of CANQWB010000047.1, read as the reverse complement.
TGTCAGAATACAGACACATAAGAATTGTTAGTCAGCGGCAACACATCAGGATATTTTTTCATTGATCCGTCACGTTTACACAAAATAGATTACACTTTCACTAATTCAGATAACAATATCATTAAAAAATCATCATCTAATAAACTTAATTAATTATAGAAATATTTTTATATGTTTTTGAGTGTCCTTGCTCAGCTGCTGTGGTTTGTTGTATTGTTAATTTGTATGTTACCACTATTATTTATAGTAAGATTCATTATGATGATATTATGTTCTTTTAGTTTACTTTTGCAATTTTCAAGTTTTTTGTTATCTACTGGAACATCTTTTTTCCCATTTTTAGATTGGTTTATAGCAATTTGGGTTTGTGTAGCCGAAAAGACCATTATAACAATATTTATTATAAGTGAAATGTTATTCGGATCAGTAAATATTGGTATAAAAATATCCCAGGGAGAATTATGGCGCAATTCAATCGAATAATTACATCTGGTTCCCAATAATTCTTCAATAATAGTCAATAGAACAGATATTTTTTCTGTGTCATTACTTTCTATATTTGTTGATAGAGATATTTCAATTTTCTGTTCACTTAAATCATCTAATAATAAATTACGAATTTCTGGCAAATAATTATTCAGATTGTTGTAATCAAAATCTTGAAAATCCATTTGGCTTATCTTATTAAGAATATATTTATATAAGGATTGCCTATCGTGTATTGTTATCCCGACAATGTACTTTAGTTGTCTGCAATAATTTTTTAGCATACGAAATCTTCTTAGTTCAATACTTAAATTTATTCCATTAATAATTGAAGAAAACGCTTCCATAAACAATTTTTTACTTATTAAAATATTCGTTAAAGGAAAATAATTGTGGGTATACTTATAAAATTTACTTAAATTATCTAGATTCTCCATGTATTCATCAATGGAAATACCTTCTTTTTTCTTTGCAGATGTAATCCTTATATTATCAGATGTTGTTGTCAAATAATTTAAACCATTAAAAATATATGGGATAGTAGGAAACGGTAATTTTACATTATCCAATTTTATATTTTCAAAAGTAGAAAACTCAAAATTCATACTTTTAAACTTTACGTTTTGTAACAACGTGTCTTTAAATATTGCATTTTCCACAGACACTGGAATCCATCTACAATCTAAAAAACTGCAATCACTAAATATAGTGTCATTCATTACTGCTCCATTAAATGTACAATCTTTAAAAATAGTATTTGTGAAAATACTTTTACTAAAACGTGTGTATTCTAATCCATTGTTAATATTTTCAAATTTGCAATTTCTAAAATCACATGCTTGAAAATTTGTGTTTAAAAAAGCGCACTCATAAAATTGAGATTTTCCAAACAATGATCCTGCTAATCCTGCATTGGAATAATTAGCTCCATCAAATATACAATTGTTAAAAAAGGATTGGCGTAAATTTTTAGTGGAATAATCTTCGCTTATTATCACACCTTCATTTACTCGTAACGGTGTAGGATTAAAATATAATTTGTTTGTCATATGTTCTGACAACTCTTCAGATAATTTCTTTATTTCTACATCATCAACATAAAAAAAGGATTCCGTTTCTTTAATTATTTTTTCTAAGTTATCCATA
>CANQWB010000046.1 GCA_947627435.1 uncultured Bacilli bacterium | reverse complement strand
TAAGTATAATGATGGAAGTGAAGAAACTGTAAAAGATGCTTTGCAAAATAATAGAATAACTATTCAAGATTTAGATAGATTTAATATTTCATATACAAAAGAAGAAATAGAAAATAATGAAGAATGTTGTGAAGGTTGTATGTGTGGAGATACTATAGAATTGTTAAAGACAACTGAAACGGCATGGATGCTAACTGAAATAAATAGTAAGGGGGAATATGAGCAAATTAAAGATGCTTTCATTAATTTTCATGGTACTGGAAAAAATAATTTTGCTTTTTTCAAAAATGATGAAGAAGTAAAAGGAGAATTTACAATTAATAAAAATAATGAAATTGTATTAATACCAAATGATAAAAATAATAAAATAACCTGTAAATTAGGCGAAGAAAAAGATTTAATTGCAGTTATGTATTGTGATAATAATTTTGGTACATTTACATTACAAAAACACGGAACACTTGAATTACCAAGTATAATAAAAGATAATGTATCAAAGACTAAAACTATAAAGGTTAAAGGTCATCAATCAATTACAGAAGAAAAGGAAATAAGTGCATTTTTGTCAGTGATAAATAATTCAAAAGTATGGACTGGATTAGTAACACTTCCGTCGCCTAAATATGAATTGGAATTGTTTGATGTGAATAATAATAGCATTGCAAAAATATTATATAATCCTGGCAATTATTTTAATATTGAAATAAACGGAAAAAGTTATGAATTAACAAATATTGATAAAAATTCATTGAATACAATATTAGAAAAATCAATATAAGCAAATTATAATTATATGAGCAGACTTTATATGAGATTTGCTATTTTTGTATAATATTTAGACGATATACAGAAAATTGAATAATATCCTCAACTCATCTTAAAATCTATGGTACAATATTTAGTGAAAAAAAATAGTAATTTGTAAGAGGTGTATAAAATGAAACGAGGATCATATTTTAGTGTCGGATTTAGTGTTGGAATATCAATGACAATTCTTTTTAGTGTTGTTTTTTGCAAAGTATTAAATAGTTATGCAGGAATTGCAGCTGGGATTTGTTTTGGCATTTCATTAGGAGTTTCGACTTCTCTAATATTAAAAAAATATAATATTAAAAAAGATAAATAGTAATTTGTAAAAATGGAGTTAAATTATGAAAAAAATAATAGTGACTATATTCCTTTGTGGTGCTTTGTTTATAGGAATAACCAGTTGTAAAAATATGGGAAATGTAACCAATGTTAAAATTAAAGAAGTTTCTTCTGAAATTTATTCTAAAGAGGAAATTGAAAATGCTATCCATATTATTATAAATGATTTTAAAGACGATTGGGGTGGTTGTACATTAAATGAAATCTATTATATAGGTGATATAAAAAATAATGATTTTATAGATTGGGCAAGAAGAAATAATAAAGAGGAAGTAATTGTATTAACTTCTAGTTTTACTGTTAGTTCCTATGCTAAAGATAAGTCATTGAATCTTAATAGCGAGTATAATAATTGGAATTGGATTTTAATAAGAAACAAAAATGAAAGTTGGCAACATATAGATCATGGATATTGATATTATCAAATGAAGAAATTTGTTTGGGATACTGTAGCTTATTAGATGGTAGGAGAGAAAGTAAAATGGAGTGTATAAAAAAAAGATTATTACAAATCAGTTTTATACTATATATAATATTTATCCTTTATATAACATTATTCAGTAGAAATATTGGAAATGGTTTTGCGTGGGAAAATGGAAAATTGGAATATTATCTTAGTAATTCAGTCAATTTAATTCCCTTTAAAAGTATATTTCATATATTTAGATATTTTAATTTTGCAAATATGCTTTTTAATATATTAGGAAATTTTATACTCTTTATGCCTTTTGCTTTTTTTCTTAAAAATTTATGGAATAAAAAAATTTCTCTATTTTCTTTTTTGATGACGATGTTTTTTGTTTCTTTGATAATAGAATTGGTACAATTTATAACTTTAACTGGTTCATTTGATATTGATGATATTATTTTGAATGTAGGAGGAGCAGTATGTTCTTTTGAATTATTTAATAAATCAATTCCCAAAATTATGAAAATAACTTTTTTAATATTATTTTTTCTTTTAACTAGCATACTTGTTTTTACAAAAAAATATGATAGTACAGAAAACAATTTATATATTTTGAAAGAAAATTTTAATTGTAACGAAGAAGAAACACTATTTTATGAAGATGAATATTATAATTATTACATGAAATGCCCAAATGATGTTGTTATTTCTTACAATCAGAAAAATTATTCTTTAATAGATTTTTTAAATCATATTGCAAGAATAGAGAGTGTTGAAACACTTATAAAAGATTATCATAAATATCCTAAATATCAATCAATAACAATACCTATTAAAGGCAGATATATTGTTATGGGAGAAGTAAAAGAAACTCATGTTCTTTTGTTAGATATTATTCCAGAATATAACCTAAATCATGAACTTATTTCTTATAATATTTTTATGAAAGCACTTTCTTTAGGCGAAACGACATTTGAATTAAAAATTACAAATTCTGATAATGGAAATATAGAAGAAGTAAAAAAATATAAAGCAGTAGTTACAAAAGATTTGGAAGTTTCTGTAACAGAACTTTAATATTTTTTTCTTTCTCAAATTTTCTAAATTAGCAAAATTTTATGACTAATGAATTTTTGCAATAAACCTAGTTTTAGACAACTAGGTAACACACTACGATATTGGCAAGCCAATAACGATGTGTGCAAAGGGGAATCCCCTTTTGAAACCCCATTTAAGCAACATATCACAAACTAATCATAAGCGATATGTTGCCTTTTTATTTAAAACAAGTTTAAATAAAAAGAAAGAATACTATCGCCACTTTCATTGTCTTGCGACAACAAAACGTGCCACGTATTCTTTATATAAAAATAACCTTAATGCCTAATCTAACGAAAAGGCAAAAAGGTTATTTTCTTATTTTAGGTATCATCTTAGCAATTTCTTTACTTTCGTTATCTGTAAAAATATTTAATAAAATGAGAATAATTGTTGAAAGTATATAGGCACATAGCATAGCAATATAATTATGAGAAAACACAGTTTCAAAAAGAGCAACAGGACATAATGCAATTCCTAAAATGCAAATTACAAAAAATATCTTATCACTGTATTTCCTAGTTAATTGTTTTTTATAATCTTCGTCTTCTTTGTAATTCCAAGTTCTTCCCATTATTCCCCATTTTTTTGCAAATACTGCATCGCCCATACAAGTAAGAGCTATAAGTAACCAACCTAGAGAAACATACTTATATTGGTTTATAATAGGGATAACAATAACTGTGATTGTTGCTAGTATTTCAGAAATAATTTGAAAGTTATTTAAATAAATCTTTATTTTTCGCATTTTTCTTTGCCTCCTTAAATTTGTTTTCGTCAAGTATGTCAAGTATCATTTTGTTTGTTTCATTTTGATATGCTAAATCTTGCATAGTGTCTAGTAAATTATCCAATTTTTCTTGATTCATTTTCTTATCGGCTTGTAACTGATTATTTATGGATTCAATAATTTCTTCATTATTTTTAATGCTTGATTTTGCCATCATCCAAGCATTATCTAATTCATCACCTTTAAGATTTTTATAATAATTTTCTATAAAGGGATTAAGTGGAGTTCCTTTAGCACCTAAACCAATGATATGTAACATCTCATAATAATTTAAATCAATATGTTTACTCATTTTTCTTAAAATTCTAGGATTTGGTACTTCACGTTCCCCAGATTCTATTTTGGATAATTCAGCATTACTGATACCAATTAACTTAGCAAGTTGCCTTTGTGAAAGATTGGCATTTTCTCTTGCTTTAGCGATTTCTTCGCCAATATGTTTATTCGGCATAAATTCACCTCACGACATTATAATAGCACTAATGTTAACTAAAATCAACAAAAATATGAAAATGTTAATAAAAATGATTGACAACATCGTAATTATGATGTATATTAGTACCGTTAATTAAAGTTAACACATGAAAACTGATGTTAACAGATAAGGGAGGAGGAAATCAAATGTATGAGATTCAAAAGGCACCTAGATTTAACTAACCATCGGATATGGAAAGACAAACATATCAGACCAGAGGCAAAAGAAATATATTGCTATCTATATGTTGAGGGGTTTGATAAAGAAATTACCAATATCAATATTGGGAGAGTTCAAACGGAGTACAAAAGTATAAGAAACTTAGCATTTAGGAAAAACTTACAACTACTAGAAAAATACAATTACATTAAGTTTACCGAATATGCTAACGGATTATACGAATATCACATTTGCTAGAATAGAATAATCGCTAGTAAATAAGGTACAGTAAATGTTCGGAGATTTATGTTAGTACCTTTTCTATAAGATATATAGAATAAACTAAACTTCAATCCTAC
>CANQWB010000045.1 GCA_947627435.1 uncultured Bacilli bacterium | reverse complement strand
ATCTCACAATAATAAATAGTTATTGTAAGGTTTTTCACACTAATTATATCATATTATGGTATAATAATCAATATCAAATATTAATATGAGGTGTAAAAATGGAAAATTTATTTATTGTCGAAGAATATCTTAATGTGATCAAATCAACTAAAAATTTATCAGACAAAACAATTACCGCTTATCGCTCAGATCTAAAAGATTTTACTGACTTTCTAAGTCACGAAAAGTATGATAAAACAACTATTTTAAGATATGTACATCAATTAATGCATGAACGTAAGCTAAAAGATAGCTCCATAAAACGCAAGCTAATTGTTTTAAAAATGTATTTTGAATATCTCTATTCACACAATTATATAGAGCAGAATTACTATCAATGTCATGCCTTTAAATTCAAAAAAGCAAAGCATTTACCCAAAACTCTAGCAGTCAAAGAGATTTCTAAACTGCTTACTTTATTGAATAAACAAAACTGCGAAGCTATGACTCCATATGCAACCTGGAAAGCAACAAGAAACTTAGCATTGATTGATATTCTTATCAGCACCGGAATTCGAATTGCAGAGGCATCAGAAATCTCTTTAAATGATATTATCATTACAGACCATGTAATTCTCATTAAAGGGAAGGGTCGAAAACAACGATTAATTTATATCTCTTGCCAGCAGACTTGGACAAATCTAAAAAATTGGCTCGTAGTCCGAAATACAAAACCAACATCTACCGATAAAGTGTTTGTAAATCGATATGGGAATCAACTTAGCATTCACGGAATAGAATACATATACAATAAACTGATTACTTCAGTCGGACTTCAAACACATTCTACTCCTCATTATTTGCGTCATACATTTGCAACTAATTTACTGGCTAACGGGGCTGACCTGCGATCTGTTCAGGAAATACTGGGTCATACTAGTGTTTCTACAACGGAGATCTATACGGAAGTAACAGCAAAAAGAAAAAAGCAGGTAATGACTCGGTTTAATTATAGAAATAAATTATAGGTTGTACTATAGACAAAAAATTAAGATACAATTAATTATAATATAGAAACATCGCCAAAACTTACAATTTTGAGTAATGTTGACAAGACAAACAATTTAGCGCCGATGTCACCATTTCAATACATTATTCAAAAAAAACAATTTTTAAACATTTTTTTACTGTATAAATCGTATTTTATATTTTAAATATTATTCACTAATCCATATCTTTCATTTGATTATCTTGTAAAATTCTCTTGAAAAATTCGTCGGAATATGGTATTATATACAAAATTAAAGTGTTATTGGGTTAAAACTTTTAATATACATATAAGATAAGCACCTTAAAACACAGGTTTTCCCTAATAAGCATATCAAATATAAGGAAATAGGAGATTACAATGACAACTCAAGTAATTGATTTATTTTGCGGAATAGGAGGTCTTACTCGTGGGCTACTAGATGCAGGTCTACATGTTATAGCTGGTTATGATATTGATCCAACTTGCAAATATGCATATGAACAAAACAATAATATAGATTATCATATTCAAAATGTTCGTGAAATTACAGGCGAAAACTTAAAAAAATTATATTACAATGATGCTATTAAAATATTAGTCGGTTGTGCACCATGCCAGCCGTTTTCACAAATGAGATTCAAATTAGGCATAGCAAATATTGAAGATGAAAAATATAATCTTCTTTTAGAATATGGAAGGCTTATTAACGAAGTCAAACCAACAATTATTTCTATGGAAAATGTTCCTCAAATACGTGAAACAAAAATATACAAAAATTTTATAAGAATTTTGAACAAAAACAATTATTTTATTGATGAACAAGTTATTTACTGCCCAGATTATGGTATACCACAAAGCCGAAGACGATTTGTGCTTGTTGGATCAAAATTAGGACCAATACATATAATTGGTCCTACACATAATAAAGCAGATGTTCATGTTAGAGATTTCATTCAAGATTTGCCTCCAATTCAAGCAGGAGAAATAGATCCAAATGATTCTCTACACAGATCTGCTGCATTATCAGAAAAAAATCTACAACGTATACGGGCATCAACTCCTGGTAGGACATGGAGAGATTGGCCAGAAGAATTAAGATGTAAGTGCCATCGCAAAGAAAGCGGGCAAACATATAGTTCTGTTTATGGTAGAATGACATGGGAACAAATCGGACCAACAATTACAACCCAATTCTATAGCTATGGAACTGGTCGATTTGGACATCCCGAGCAAGATCGTGCATTATCACTTCGTGAAGGTGCTCTATTACAGACGTTTCCACCAGACTATGATTTTATAGATCCCGAAAGACCGATTGTTTTTAGAGATATAGCAAGACATATAGGAAATGCAGTCCCTGTAAGATTAGGTGAAATAATTGGAATCTCTATAATTAACCATTTACATGAACATAATATTTAATAGTGAGGATGTACTATGAACAGAAATTTTAGCTTAAAAGTTAGTCCACGAATGCTTGAATTATTAAGCAAGGACCTATATACAAATATGTATTTTGTTTTGGCTGAATTGATTGCTAATGCCTATGATGCAGACGCTGAAAATGTTTACGTTTATATTGATGACCATGAAATTCGTGTAGAAGATGACGGAAATGGTATGTCTGCTGACAACCTTGATAATAACTATCTTTTAATTGGTGGTGAATCTCGCAACTGTGAAGGAAACGCAAGAACTCCAATCAAAAAACGATTGAAAATGGGTCGAAAAGGAGTTGGCAAACTTGCAGCATTATCAATTTCAGATGGTTTTAAATTAATTACAGTACAAGACTCTAATGCGATCGGAATTTTTGTCCCACACCGTGTTGAGCATGATGATGAAATATTAAAAGTTTTAAAGCCAACCGACTATTCTCTAAATAGAATAACGAGTCACGGTACTGCAGTTATAATGGAACATCCAAAAGTAAATATTCCAAAACTTCAAGAAACTGTTTTAAAAAATTTAGCCAAGATTTTTCCTAATGATATAGAAGATTTCCTTATTCACATTATATATAAGGGTAATGAAGAACTTCTTGTACCTGATGAAAAAGATGTAATCAATAGACTGGCGACTTTTATTTCTATTGGAGATGAAAAAAAATATCTTGAAAATAATTTACCTACTGACGAAAAGAATTTGCAGGTTAGAAATATAAACGCTATTACCAAAAAAATCATGATGCAAAATACCAAAGGAATTCAGAAACCAATTGAAATTCAAATTTATGGATGGATTGGAACTTATAAAACATCTAGAGGCATGAAAAAAGAAATTAATGAGTTTTCTGATAATTATCTAGCCGTATTCGCTCATAATAAAATGGGACTAAGAAATATCCTTCCTATAATTAGTAAAAACAGAGTTTATGAAAGTTATATCGTCGGCAATCTCTACATTGATGCTTTTGAAGCACCTGATTTTCCCGATATGGCAGGTACCAATAGACAAGGATATAACGAAAACGATCCTCGTTGGGTAAATGCATTAAGTTATATCCGAGAAATTACTGATGAAATAATCAAACTACATAGTCAATTTGCTTCTTTGGAAAGAAGTGAAAAAGAGGCTAAAAAATTATTAAGAAAAGAAGCTGAAGAGCTTGATCTTAAAGAAAAACTAAATACTACAACGCAATGTATTACCGAAAATTTAACACGTAAAATTAAAGGTGTTAGTTCTCCTGAAACAATTCATCAAGCTGTGTCAGATGAATTGGAAACAATGAAATCTCTTTTGGGTTTCAAAGCAACTGTTGATGCTAATAAAAAGAAAATTATGATAAGTCAAACTTTAAAAGACAAGCCTGTTGCTGATGTAATCTATCAAATGCTACTTTTTAATGGAGTTCCAAAGGAAGATATTATTTATTCAAATGGACCAGATCCAGAGACTAATTTACCTGAAAGAGATATTTATGGTTATCTGCAAAAGTTTTTTATCAATAGCGCATCTACAGAAATGATATATGTTCTTTTTGTAACAAGCAAAAATGTAATTGATGTTGACCCGGAACATCCAGCGATAAGTTGGGGAGAATTAATGGAGATAGGAGCTGCATGGGTCACTAAAAAAGATCATTGGATTTTTAATATTGATGATTTTAAACCCGAACAGCCATTAAACATTGAAGACAAATGGGTATCTATTCATACTAACCCAGAGAAAAATGGCAGTATAATACTGTCACTTACAGAAGCTATGGCTAATAGCTTTTGTAACAAGATTATTTGTACTTGTCAAGCATGTGGTTATTCACCCAAGAATTTTGATGATAATAAAAAATATTTAATGACAAATTATATCACATTATATTCCTAAGTTAAATCAATATTTCAGCAATGATATTTGTCATAGAAATATTAATGTTCATAGTTTGCTGAATATTAATTATCATATTATTGATTTCATTAGGTGTAATTGTTTTTTTTAATATTATATTATTTTGTATTATTGATATTAACTGAAATAATTGCTCGTCACTTATTTCTGGAATGTTGATTCCAAATGAAATGTTTCTTAATCTAACAATTATTATGTTGTTCATTTTTTCTCCTCCAACTATTATTTTGATATCTAAACTTAGTATTATTCAATTTTCGTAGTACTTTCTATTTTAATATATATGTTATATAATAAAAATAATAAAGATATGTTAATGTCAATAAATATTATATTATTAGATAGGTAGTAAAAATATGCATCGCTATAAACAAAGAATAAGCAAGTCTGTCATCGGGCTTGCTTAATTTTTTTACGAACAAAAGTATTAGTATTCCCTATCCTAATAAATTTTATTCATAAAACGCTTGACAAATTTTACATTCTAATGTTATCATATAACTACATTAGAAAAATAGATGTAAATAAAATTGAATAAACGCCTTTAAAAATTTGATAACCGCCAACAGCAGATATTAAATTGTGAAGTTAAACTTCTTCATTAATAAAAAGTTGAATATTCATTTTGAATTTCAGACTCTTACATATCAAGGC
>CANQWB010000044.1 GCA_947627435.1 uncultured Bacilli bacterium | reverse complement strand
CAACAGGGAAGCCACCAATACGGCACTGTCACTGCATGTAATTTCTGCCACAATCTTACGCATACACCATAATGTAAGTACAGCGAATACAATGTTAATTATGCCAGCATACCAGATACTAAATGTTCCAGGGAAAAGAGAACATATCATATGCAGCAATAGGTAATATAAAGGCGGATGGGTATCCAGGCTTTGATTATACCACACATTACGGACATTGAAGCGCTGTCCTGGCTGCACGGCTATGTATTCCAAGTATGCAGTTTCTGAAGGTTCATAAATTTTTCCTTCCTCTGGCTGCATACAAAAATTACCTGTACCAACAAAATTTGCTAATCCATAGGAAAATATTTCATCCATATGGAAATTTTTTTTGCCGAAAATTACAATGACCGATAAAATAATCAGTATTGCATAAATCCATGTTTTCTTTAAAATACATTTCATAGAATCCTCCAATTCTGCTAAAACATAATATTTCAATACAATAAACATTCTAATAACAGTAGTAATTTTATTCTTTCTTAAGCAAATAATTCAAATATGAATCTCCTTCGGCAAGTAAATATTAATCATAATCTGACAAAAAAATATGAGTGTCCCTTTAATGTAATAGCTTTTAGGTGAGATTAATATGCATTTTCTTCCTAAAATAATCTTACCCATGCTTTTAGCTCTTCTTTCCCAATTTTAAAATAATCTTTTAGTTGTAGTCCTAACTCTTTGTGTACCAAATGTTTCCATTTCCAAAAATTATACACTCCTTTTGAAAGTGTATATACTATAACAATTCCATAGATTCCTAAGTCCGCATTTGCTAATAAAAATGAATATCCTAACGCAACTCATGCATGTCCAGCATTTCCATGGCGCTACGTATGAGGGAATGGATTATGTCCGAGGCGTCCTTTACGCGCTCTATCCTTGAGCACACAAGCTCGGTTCGATATTCAAAGAAATGCGGGAGATGGCGGGTGCTTATATAGCAGTATTTGTCAAAGGTGGTGGAAAGCACGGCGTCACCGTATTCCCTGAAATATTACTCCATGTCCGTGTCGCCACCGAAGAAGGACATGCGGAATGGCGTCTGGGTGATTATCATTGGATATTCCTCCCATATAATTCTATTGTTTTTCTGTTGTTAACTCTTTTTTTCACTTTTTCTTAAAGTTTCAAGTTATTCCCATTTGCCTTGACTTTATGGATAAGCGGAGCTTTATAGTACAAAACAAGCCCCCTTCTCATTTGGGTATAGTAGTCCTTATTTTTTTAGGTACGTTCTTATACAAATATGGAAATTTCAACATGGCTTTGTTTAGAAAAGATAGATTTTCTTCAAAGTTGTTTTTAACTTTTAAGTTCGTTAAATAAATTTTCATATTTTTTTGTAAAATCATTTGTAACAAATGAATGTGCATATTTATAAGCCTGTTCTTTTAAATATTCATCGTTCATTCCTCTTTGTGAAAAATCTTTCAATGCATTTACTATAGCTCTTATATTGCGTGGTTCATTTAACAATACTGCGTATCCGTTTAAGAGTTCCTTTAGAGAAGAATTATTAGAAGATATTACATATGTTTTACATGCCATTGCTTCTAATGGTGGAAAACCAAAGCCCTCATATAAGGATAAATATAATAAGCAGTCAGCAATATTATAATATTCACACAGTTCTTCATCGCTTAAATATCCTGAAAATAATATTTTGTGCATCAATAAAAACGGAAAAAACAATACATTTTTTTTCCAACTTTGTTTTCCCGTCAAAATCAATATACTGTTTCTGTCATAGAGTACTGAATATATGATAAATGCAAGTATAGTTCTAAAACTATTTTTGGTTGGGCTCTTAGAGAATGTTGTCAAAAAAACTTTTTTATTTTCAATATGTAAATGTTTTTTTAATATGCCAATTGATTCATCAGGTATTTTGTCAAACTTATTGCTCAAAGTATTATATATCAAGTTTATTCTTTCTTTAGAAATGGAAAAATAAGACGCAATGTCATTCAATGTTGAATTTGATATAGCAACTATTCTGTTCGCCCGCTTTAAAGAATTTGATATATTGTCCTTTAATTCACATACATTTAATAATGTACCATCCGATAAGCTATTTCCAGTTTTATACCCCCCTGTAAATAATCGTCGCATTACTAGTGGCGTAAGATCGTGTATTGTATACACGACTTTAATGTATAAAGGTATATCTACAGGGATAATAGTATTCATAGGAAAATGTATAATATCACCTTCCTCACAACTATATATAAACTTTTGCAGTTCATTCCTATAATTTATATCACTAAGACCAATTATTCTCCGTTTATCGAAAATGGGAACATTTTCTGCCTCAGATTGAAAACAAATGATTCCATCATAACTTGAACATTTAGCTAACTCATTAAGGTAACGTCCAAAACCGCACGTTATATTCCATGAGAAACAGCCAGTTTCTAAATATACCATATTAATTAATCCCTATATGATGTTTATGACAAAAACATCATAATTTCCTTTCTATTAAGTCAATTATGTAATTATTAAATTGTTAAAACCATTTATTTTATCGGTTTTCTTGCTTCTTTTATGTAAATTTTCTACCCACTTGTGGTCTCATGCCTGCTTTCACTGCTTCTTCTCCAACTGCACAATTATTGCATGTACAGACAAATTTTAAGTTGTTATTTTCATAAAAATATATTTACAGGTTAAGGAATGGTATTTTAAGGCATATAATTTTTTTTATATTTTTTAATGTTTCGCGCTCAAATATAAAATTTATTAATGTTGTAAAAAAAGCATTAACAAAACATACGCCGACTGCCTCTATAAACCATTCAGTCCAATTATGAACAATTGGGAGAAAGAACTTTGACAATAAGGAAAATAATATAAATATACTTACATTTCTTATTGTACGTCGTATAGTTTGTCGTCCTGTTCCTGGCAATATATGTTTTGCAACATAGTACATAAAACCATAAGTAGCAACGATATGAGATATTATTGTACCTATTAGTACCCCGCTAATTCCCATAGGTTTTACCAATAATAATGATATAGAAATATTAATAACTGCTTCAATTATTACATATTTTTGTGTTTGCATATAATGACCTACTGCATTTATAATTACTCCAGCGGCATCCTTTATCATAGCTGATATGCCACAAAATGCGAATAATAGACCAATAATAGGACGAACATAATTAACATCAAATATTCCCTTAGTATAACAAGCAACAAACGAAAGGATTAATGCGGAAAAACATCCTGATAAAAAGTTGGATATAGCAATAAAACCAAATTCATAAAGTTGCCAATAATATTTTGTCCTTTCCAACCCATCATTAATCCAAAGCTGTCCAAAACTAGCAGCAATTCCCGTAGTAAATACATTTTCAATATTAGTTATAAAAGAAAATGCGAGGTAATATACAGAATATACACTAATTTCCAACAAAGAAGTTTTATCCAGAAAAATAGTAAGGACTATTAAATCAGTATTATATGTAACGACATTACACAATTGATGAACAAAAACATTTTTGGATTGTGGAAATGTTATATAATTTTTAGAATGGTAATTAATTTTTCCATAGTTTAAATGTACATATATCCATATTATAAGTGCTTCTGCTAAACGGATAATTATAGCATAAACTTTAATAAAGAGTACAGAAACTCCTGCAAATAATAGCCAAACACTTCCAATGGTTAGTATTGCTGTTAATATGATTTTTGTTGTTGACAAAATATAATATTTTTGATCAGCATTTAACAAAATTTTATACTTTCCAATAAATAAAAAATCAACGGCATTTGTCATACCAATACATAATACCATTAAAAATACAAATAAATAATCCATTTGTTGTTTTATTAATAATGGATATAAAACAGCTAAAATTAGTATAGCCAAACAATATATTAAGCCTGCGTGAAGATAATATCTTTTGGCGGAAGATACAATGTTGCTTATCATATTACTGTCATTTTCTGCAATTGGTTTATATAAAGCAATCGTTGCAGCATTTCCAATACCAAGTTCCATTAAAGACGCATAAACAATAAACTGACTTATAGATGATATCATACCGTTAACAGAAGATCCAAAATACATTAATGTTAATTTGGGAATGATAAAACCTGATATAATTAAGGTAAATTGCAATATTATATTAGTAATAATATTTATAACAGCCCTTTTCCCATTCATACTTTGCCCTTTAAATACTTTCCTAAATCTGTAAAACTTATATTGCTTTGATAAATCTATGACTCACATAATACCTACGTTTTTAATTGTCTTAATATCCAAAAAATCTTCACCTACTATATGAAGAAATATCAGCCTAGTCTTTGTTAATATCCTCGAAATTTTTTCTTATTTTCATTCCCATATATAAAACTTTTCTAACAGTCAATGATGGAAGATACAAACAAAGTAGTTTAAAAAACATATATTAAAACTATCAAGCATTTACTTAAACATTAGCTCTGCATTTCCTTTTAATCTATTTCTTTTGATATAAATTAAATGCAGCCCCCTTTCCCACCGCAATGCAGCCATCCAGTATTTTATCTTCCTCATTAACATTACTGTATGTAAAAAAATAACTGCCAGAAAATATATTTTCTAAATCATCTTGAGAAATTACATTCAACTTTTTATCCTTTAGCAAAACCTGTATTCTTGAATAATATCCCTCATATTTATAGGGTGTATCAACCATGTATATAGGTTGTTCACTTCCCATTAAAATACATGTCTGCACTAATTTTGTATCTCCAACTGCATTATCACTTACTGATAGTATCTTATCTATATCTGCAGAGCTGTTTTGCAGAATGCTTATTGATGCCGCAAGAATATATAGCCAACGGAGTGCCTTATTGCAACTTGTCAAAAAATAAACAGCTATAATTAATGTCATTATTAACATTGCATATAAAATCATTTCCTTGAAATCATTTGCTTTACTTATTGCACTTGTCATCCCTGCTATTCTGGCGGTGTCTACATGAACTTCTAAACTATCCAAATAATTGCTCAAACCTAAAACAATCAGCCCCATAACGAAGATTAAAATAGGAATTACACACATCCTTGCTGTATGATTATGATAAATTTCTAATACACAATGCAGACCGCCAAACGTTATAAGCGGAATAACTGCAAATTCATAATAACGATTATAAAAAAAATATGTATAGTTACTGCTTACTCCTGTCAAACCATTAATTGTCGAGGCTAA
>CANQWB010000043.1 GCA_947627435.1 uncultured Bacilli bacterium | reverse complement strand
GGATAATTAAATGTTATCTGACTAATTTGATGCTATGAATTATAAATAATTCATTATTATTATATAAATATAAAAAAGAGGAATATTTATGTTCGAAGAATTTTCGCCCACAAGAATTAATGATGCTGAATCAAATATTTATAAACATATTTTTAGAGATTTTAATATTCGCGGTCAATTGAATTCTGGCCAAGGTGCAGATGAAATGCCGAAAGATTTAAAAAGTACAGTTTTTTATCAGGCAAAATTTGAGTCTGAAGTTTGGAATGAATGTGATCTTACAAGCGCAAGTGGAAATGGGACTATTTTTAGAGATAACGACTTTTATCAATCCAAAATTGATAATGTTTCTATGCAATATTGCAGTTTTACAAAAGATATATTTCAGAAGTGCTCATTTAAAGGAAGTAATTTTGCAAATAGTACTTTTACATATTGCGCTATTCAGGATAGCGAGATATACGGATGTTCTTTTCTGGGAACGGAATTTTATTCAGGAATATTGCGAAATACGAAAATCTCATCATCGAACTTTGAACTATGTCGTTTTCGAAAAACCATCTTAGAAAATATAGATTTGAGGCAGCTCACATTAAATTATGCGTTTTTTGAAGATACCACTATGAAAAATGTTTGCCTGCCATTTATTCAAATGCCATATACATTTAATGGGTTACAATATATTTTTAGTACTTCTGACGATATTAAAATTTCGTCTCATGATTCTTTTACTAAAGTGATAGAATTGGAAAAATACAAAGAGATGATTCAGGATTTTGTAATTTTTTTTAATGTTAAGAATCAATATTTTCCATTGACAAACTGTTATATAGTTCAAAATAAAATAGACTTAGCCATTGCATGCAATGAAACTGGTATTAAAACAAGCACCATTTTGCACGATTTTCGCTCTTTATATTTTTACTGTATACAAGCAGCTCAAATACTAAAAATTCCAAGAGAAAAAAGAATTCTTTTATACTCAGAAATTAATACTATATTATCAAATGCTCAATTGACAGAAGGAGAATATCATCAATTTTATTTGTATTTTCCTATGATAAAAAAATTATTATTTGATACTCCAAACGATAATCCTGTATTGACTCTTACAATTCATACAAATATAGAACCGAATGATTATAATAAATTGTCAACGCTTCTGGATGCACTGGAAAAAGCCACAAACGAATGTGGGATTTCATTAGATAGCAAACATATCGAAATCCGTCATAATTCGCCGAACGTTATTGATTTTTTTTCATCTGGTGAATTTTATGATTTAATTTCGAATATCAAAAGTGTTTTTTATGTTTTGAAACCAATAATAGCAGATATAGCAAGTGTTATTACTATAGGAGGAGCTATTGAAACAACAGGTAAGCTTATAAGTAATAAAATAGGTAAGAGGCAGGCAAAAACTCGAAAAAAAGAATTTTCTTCAGAAGTGGTAACCTTGCGAAAAGAGCTAGATAGGCTTCTTGCAAATAATGGGGAAAGCTATAAGCAATCCCCATCATGTAATGTTAATATTGAGAATATTTTTTTGGAAAAGTTGGTCGGGGTTAAAAATGATCTCCAAAAATCAGGAATAATAATTACAAATTTAGAAATACACTTTTTAGATGGTAAAGAAGACATATTAGATGCTCTTTATCATCAAAATATTTATTTATTTAACTAAAATGGCAGGCTAAGTGTATTATTTTGGCAAAAGGAACATTCTGGTCCTAAATGAAGAGAAAACTCTTCGCATATCATAGCAGCTTTCTTATATATATTTTTCAAAAAATGATTTGAGGGTGGCACAATATTTTCTGTTTCAGTTCCAGGAATAGGCCTAAAAACAGAAAGAATAGGCATAACTCCAATCTGGCAAAGTTCTCGAATTCCATGTAATAAGGATTCTTCGGATTCTAGTCCTACAATCATAAGACTACGAACTTTGCCAGTATTGCCCCAATATCTTACTGCTTCTTTTAATGCCGTAAAGTATTCTTGTCGAGAAATTGCTCCTTTACCTGGCATATAATTTGCTGCAACATCTTGGTCAAATATTTCAATATTAAATCCAATTTCCGTTACGCCTGATTCATAGTACATTTTTAATACATCCATATCTTTTGGCGGTAGACTCATCACATAAATATCTTTTGTACTTTTTTCACGTATATGCTTAACAATTCTTAAAATATTTTTATATTCAATTTCTCTCGGTTCTGAACCGCCTCCAATAAGAAAATGTCGAAAAGTATTTGCTTTTTCCAGGTAAAAATCAACAACATACAAAATATCTTCTATAGATATACAATGGCTACTAGCAGGAACTTCACAAAATTTACATCCAAGACCTTGATTTTTCATACAGCAAGATAAATTGTGGTGGACGCGCAAACGATCAGTTGCCCAAAAACAAACGTCCGAAAATTTTACATTTGATTGTATAATATTATTACAATACAAATCTTCTATATCCAATTTTACATCACTAATTTCATTGCCGTAATAAAACAATGTTAAAATTCCTTTATTATTAACATCTATTGCCCACGGGGTAAAATCATTAAATTTTAATTTTTGAGGACAATTAACATGTAACGATTCATAAATAGTTATATCAACCGCGCTAAACACTGCATTGCGAATCTTACCTAGATTTTCAATTTGTTTTTTTGCTTTTTTTGATATTATTATTCCCTGATTTAATAGGGAAATTTTGGTTTCTAATTTTTCTTTATTTAAGACAGATTTGTAAAAATCATCTTTAGTGTCTATAAGATTTTCATAGATATCTACTTTATAATCTGCATTCACAGATAAACAATTGGTATTATAAACTATTTTAAATAAATATGCATTCTTTTGTATATTTACATTTTGTGAAAAACCATCTTCAAAAAGCATATCAATTTCGTTAATCTCATGTATTTTGCCCAGCAAAGCATAAGGTTTATTCCAGGTTCCTTCAATATATGAAATCATACTGTATGGAACTAACAAAGCATCTATTCTGGATTGTGCAGGTAAATCTTTATTCATAAATGCAGCCATCTGCATTTCTTGAATACTAGGAAGTCCATTAGCTTTCAATGCCCTATTTAACAAAGGTGTAGAGGCTTGAAAACGAGGATTAACTTCTACAAACATGATTTCATCCCTAGTAATCAAAAAGTCAAATCCCAGTATACCTTTATAACCCCAATGTTGAATTCGTTCTCCAAGTTCTTTTACATAATGGCTGAGTTTATTTCTTTTTGCCAAAGATAATGATTGAAAAGATATATAATCAGCTCCTAAATAGATTAATTTGTTATCTAAATTGCAAATTATTTGAATAGATCCTGGAAAGTAAAGTATTGTGTTGTGTCCGATAACTATATGTACATTTACAGAAACTGAATTCTCAATGTATGGAGATACCATAAACGTCTTTCCAACAAATTGTTTCATACAATCAGTAGCAATATTTACAACATGTGTTCCATAACCACCAGAAGAATTGTTCTCTTGAAAAATCAACGTTGATTGATTTGAAAACAAACTTGATAAATCAAGATTGTTACTATATGTTAATTCCTGAAATGGGACTACTGGTACTAATTCTGAAAATGCCATTCGCATAGCAGATTTATCATTTAGCATTTTGATAAGACTGGGCTTATTGCAGCATATTACACTTTTTTTCAATTCATCGGTAACATTATATGCAAATTCATTATTATAATATAAAATTTTAGAATCAGGGTATTTCTCATTTAAAGCTAAGAGTCCATTAATCCAAAATGATTTGTCTATACATTCCGGAATATTGTGATTTATCCTAACACCGTTTTCTGCACAGTATGATATATTCCCATTGAAATTTGAACCGAATATTGTAACAGAACCGCAAAAAAGATTAGCGCAATCATATATGTCGGATTCTCTGGGACCTACCCAGATTAAACTGTCAATATCTGGTTTTTGAATTTTAATAATTAGTTCATCAAGAGGTTTTCTGGTTGTTTTTGTATTTACATCTGCTGGATAGCCTAATGCAATTGCCGCAATTAATTGTCCTTCTTTATAATAATCTTTACAAACCTGTTGATAACAAGCGAAAACATCACAAATCCATAAACTTCCAATTCCAAGATCAGTTGCTTTTAGAATCATATTTTGTATAGCTGCTCCTATGGCTTGTATATTTGCACAATCAAATAGTTTATCCTCTTTTCCAAATATCTTATTACTGGGATATGCATTGAATACTAGTATAACAGAATCGGCCTCTTTCATGATTCTATAAGTTTCTTTTTCGCTATTAAATTCATTTAAATTTTTTTCATAATGATATTTGATAGAACTATCATGGAAAGAATTATGATTTTTATCCAAAAAATTATCCTTATCTTTTTTACGTAAAACAACAAAACGCCACGGTTGACGATTTTTAGGTGATGGAGCTTGATGAGCAGCATCTAATATTGTACGTATTTGCGATTCTGTTAATTCTTTTGGCTTATATGTCCGACAACTATACCTTTCCTTTATAACAATATCTAAATTCATATTTATATCCTCCACATTTAATTACTAAAAATGACATTTTTTATATATACTAAGTCTTCCTTTGATAATTTTGGATATATTTTTTCTAACTTCTTCCATGTCTTTACTCATTTTTTCAAAATTATTAGACATTTCTGGATAGTTTTGAATAATTCTCATGTCCTTAATTATTTAGGGATAATTTTTTATACATATCAAATAAAATTTTTTCAGACGTTTTAGCAAATACATTTATAACATAAACATCAGATTTCATACCCACTGCAAATCTTTTAATAATTACTAAGTATTTATATATCATCTTTTGAATATCCATATTTTATATCTAACATCATTCGGCGTAACATATACATTGCCAAATATATCAAAATTCACTTAAATTAAGAATAAATTTCTGAGTAAAATTATAATGTTGATGGTTTCTTTCTCTGTTTATAATCTAACATCAAACTTTTTGATTGTAACATACTATTTTTATTCATTTGAATTGATTGAAAAGCTACAATTACAGCTCGTACAGACAAAAGTATATTTGTAATTATGTTGAAACTTCAACTATAGCACATAATATTTTGTCTTCTTACACTTATAAAGATAACAAATTGCACATTGTCACTTATATATTGAATAGAAATTGTAGAGAAGCAATAATCTTAGTGCCAAAATAGATAGATAACATTTAATTATCCTTAAAATATCCTAAAAACATAGTTATTTTCAGATTGTAAAAGTGTATTGTGCGATAAG
>CANQWB010000042.1 GCA_947627435.1 uncultured Bacilli bacterium | reverse complement strand
CCCTAATTTATTTAAATATATTAAAAATATATCTAAATCTATTTAATTTTATCTATTGACTTTTACCAGATGTTCTATCTTACTATGTACTCAAATTATAGCATTCTATACAAAAAAAGTCAAACGAAGCCAATAAAAAAAGAGTGATTTTACACTCTTTTTATGCTCTCATACTTTTTCCAGATAAATCAAATTCTTCTCCATCGTAAGATAACATTGTATTACCATTATTACCAATTGTAACAGTTGGCATTGTATATGCTAATAATGCATCTTTCATAGCCTTTAATTCAGATAATTGTGATTGAACAGAAGTAGTTTTAAATCCTTCTTCCACAATTTCTTCTTCAGAACTTTCAACAGATCCGTCAGCAGGTACAAAGTATGTTTCTGTTTCTACTTGTGGAGTTGATTCTGGTACTGGTGTTGAAGATGGTGTACTTGTATAATCTTGTTGTGTGATACTTTCTTCAACATTTTGTGGTTGACTATTTGGTGTAGATTGGAAACTACTTGAATTTCCACTGTTTATATTGGCATTTAATGCTGCTTTAGCCGCTACACCTTTATTATAACTATCATGTGTATATCCAGCTAAATAACTTGGAGATTGACTTCTAGGACTAAATGAAGCCCCATTATAACCATCATTGAAAGCATCTGTAGCACCTTGTTCTGCTTGTGCAGCATTATATGTAGCATCGCTTCCTGTTCCTACAACAACACCATCTGCATTTTCCAATTTATGATTTGGATCATTCACTGCATCTTGTTCAAATTTTTGTCTTACTGCAGCTTCATATTGTTCTGGTGTTACAGTAGAAGGATTTAATCCTAAATCTTTTAATTCTTGTGTAGAAACTGTTTTTCCATTTGATAATGTAGTTGCTTTTTTGCTAGTAGTACTATTTTGCGCTGCTTCTTGTTTTAAATCTAATTCAGGATTTGCAACAAATTCTACATCTAATAATGCAACCATATCAGAAATTTTTTGTTCTACTTCATATCCAGTTAATTGTTCAATTTCTGGAACAAGTGTTAAATCTTGATTATAATATTTATGAGCAGTTTCTAATTTATCATCTAACATTTCACGAAGTGAAGTTTCAGCTTGTGCTTTTTCACTTTTTTGTTTTTCCCCAACTGGAGCCACTTCATCACATGTATATAAATCTTCACAAAGAATTTCTGTAATATCTTTAGATAAACCATTTGTTATTCTACTATCTGCAGTAATGGTCATTCTACCAATCATTTCATAAGTAATATATGTATATTCCCCACGAGTTTCTTTATTGATAAAGTTGTTATATAAGAAAGATTCCATTTCTTTTACAAGTTCTTGTTTCTCATTTTTATTTTCTGCCACATTATATTTAGCAATCATTTCTTGAAATTGCATTAAAACTTCTTGACTTGCTTTATCTGCAATGAAATCATATTCTAACATCGTATCAGGTGTTACTGTATATAAATCTTTATCTATTTCATTCATACAGTATTGATAATTATCGATAATAGATTGTGTTGTCTTACTATTATAATTCAAACGTGCATAATCTATTGGATCAATATATTCACTATTAACTACAAAGTAGAAATCCATGTATTTACTAATATCTTTATCAGATGAAAAGTCAATTCCACATGCTCTACTGTTTGCAATAAATTTTGCAGAACGTTCAATTAATGCTTCATTATCATTTGCATCAAATAATAGATATTCAGGCAACTCTACTTCTGGAGTTGGTTCTGAAGTTGGAGTTGGTTCTGGTGTTTTTTTAAATTTAGGAGTTTCTGTAGCAACTGGTGAAGGAACATTATTATTAATGCCACAACCAACTAATGCAGAAACACTACCAATCGCAGCTATAGTTCCTAAACCGGCAAATGTAAGCACTAATTTTTTATGTTTTTGGAAAAATCTATCTGAAACAATTGATAATTTACCTGGATGTGTAATTTTCATATTTTCTAATTTCATAAATTTCAACCCTTTCTATTTTTTAATTATTTTTCTTTTTTGTTTCCAGTATATTCATATCCATTCTTTAATAATGTTGTATCATTATAAGTACTCCATTTTTTATCTTCTTGAATAGATTTGATATACTCTCTTTTCTTGAAGCTATAAGTTTTTAGTTCACGAGTTTCATAAACTGGTGTTTTTGTAGTTGTTTTTTCATATCCTGAAATATATTGTACTTCAGTTGTATGTTGAATTGTTTTGTATGCAGAATCTACACATTTATATTGTGATAAGTTTTGCGTAGATTTTTTCCATACTTTATAAATAATACCTGTTCTAGATGAACAATTATTAGGACAACTTTCATCTACAAAACGAACAAATTCATAAATATAACCATCTTTAATAGGTTTTTCATAATGAGTTTCTAATCCTACATAAACCCATTCGTCCCCTGTAGCTGCTGTTTGACCAGTAGTTACATAATCATATTTGTTACATACTAAGATAGTTTCAGTACCTGTATTTAATACTTGAGTCGAATAAATTGGTTTTGATTTATCAGTAGTTGTTGTTACATTATATCCAAGTAATACTTTTTGTTTTGTAATTTTAGTACGAACTGATGTATATTTATCTGCTGTAACTGGTGTTTCAGAATATTCTGACCAATCACTTTCTTTCCAATAGCTGTTATCTATCTTTTTAACATATTCATATATATATTCTGGTTGTTTCTCTGGTTCTGGTTGTTTTTCTGGTTGTTTCTCTGGCTCTGGTTGTTTCTCTGGTTGTTTTTGTGGTTCTGGTTGTTTTTGTGGTTGACTTGGTGTTGGGTTTGTTGGATAAATTACTGGTGTACTTACATCAGATTTATTCTTTTCACAAATTGCTGTTTGACAATAGTCATAGCATCCCATATATACTAATAAATAATTTTCTTGATCAGTACATTTTAAGTTGACTTTCATAACGAATTCAGTTTCGTATTTTGTCACTTCTACATAAGATCCAACAATATCGCATTGTTCTCCCTTACTATCTACAAATGGTAAAATGATTTTCTTTTCTAACATTTCACCTAAGGTCATTTTTACTGTTTGACCAACAGTTTGTGGTAATCTCTCAGTTGTATAATAACTTTTTGCAGCTTCTTTCATTGCAATTACGTTATTATTGAAGATTTGATCATAAAATACAGAAACGTCGTTATCTTTGTTTACTCCATTTAATGCATTTTTTAAATCACTCTTCATTGGAAATAGCCATATTAATATAAAGATAAATAAGGCTACGAATAAGAATTGTAAAATCACATTTCTTATTGAAAAATTATTTGTTTTTTCATCATACATAATAAAATCCCCTTTCGTTTTATGCCGTGTATAATAACACAAAACATTTTATTTGTCAAATTGAAATAAATTTTACCATAAATTACCGATTTTTTTATGGAAAAATATGCTTATTTCCCTTTGTCGGTGTGTTATTATAACACAAATTTTACATTTGTCAAATTTTTATTTGAACAATGGTACATCCAGAATTATAATAATGAACTGCATATTGTAAAACCAATGGATTTTTCTTTAAAGTTTCTTGTGTTGTTCGATATAAAATTCCACTACCAATACCATGAATAATACAACAAATAGCTTGTTTCATCTTATATTGATCCCGAATAAAGTCATCAATTGCTACTCTAGCAGTTTCACGGTCATATCCATGTAAATCCAATTTAGGAAAACGATCCGTAAATAAAATTTGATTCAAGTTCATCATCTAATCCATCCATTCTATCTTATTCATTTCGCATTTTTTCTAACACTTCTTTATTATATAGAAAAAAAGATTGTCAAGCAATCTTTTTTCTAATTCGTTTGATAAAATATATTAAAAACATTCCTATCATAACACCAATCATATCGATCCATACATCCTGTATACAACCACTACGGCCCATTACAAATATTTGATGAATTTCATCTGTACAAGCATAAAATAAACAAAATAATATAGTTACCCAAGCATGTTTTGGTTTGTTTTTCATGACATAAAATGTGAGTATACTAAGAATAAAATATAAAAACATATGGGCACATTTGCGAAGCAAAAAGGTCAATATAGGTATCGGAATAAATAGAAAGTATTTTTCTATGATTTGGACAAAAAAACCACTTGTGCGACTAGAATCGATTCCAGATTCATTTGAAAATAGAAAAATCAATACCATCCATATAATCCAAAAACAAAAGCAAAGTCTTTTTTTCATTGATTCAATTTTCTTTCTATCAATAATAAAACTGAATATAGCCATTTATTATAATAATATAAAGATTGATATTTATTATTTAATAAATAATTGGTTGTTTGATAAGTTGTTATTCCCATTGTCTTTAAAGTAATCATATCTGGATATTTTAAGAAATAATCAATCATTTCTTTGACTTCTTTTTGAGTACAAATAGATTCAATATAAGAAATATAAGATTCTTTATGATATTTGCCATTTTTTTGTAATTGATAAAATAAATAAGTCAATTGATAAAACATTTTAATACATGCCAATTGTTTATATTTTTTCTTATCATGGATATCAAAATCCATAATAGAACGATATAAATTATAATGTACTTGGCACATATCATGAATTTTTTTATGCAACAATTGTATATGATTCGATTTCGTAATACCATTTTCATTCTTACGATAAATATATAGTTCATCGGGAATAAATAAAATTGATTGAATTTGTTTATAAATTGCTAAATTACAGGCCAAATCTTCATTATATAAAAGCGTAGAATCTACAGTGGTAATATCTTTCATCACAGATTTACGAATTAACTGACGACATATGGAATTACAATTGTTTGTTCCATATAATAAATCAAAAAATTGAGGTTCCAACTCTTCTATGTTCATCTTTACATTACGGTTTAAAATATTTTTGGGAATTTTTATTTCTTTTCCCTTTAATTTTTTATATTGGGAATGTACTAAATCTACTTCATATTCTAATAAATTTTGATACATAATCTCCACGGCATTTTTTTCAATTAAGTCATCGCTATCCACATACATGATATATTTTCCTTTGGCATTCTTGTAACCTTCGATACGACAAAAACAAGTACCTTTATTTTCATGTGATATGATACGAATACGTTCATCCATATTTGCTAATTTATTTACAATTTTCTCTGTTTTATCTGTACATCCATCTAAAATAACTAAAATCTCTAAATTAGAATATGTTTGTTTACAGATAGAGTCTAAACATTTTTTAATGTATTTTTCAGTATTATAAGCTAATACAACAATACTAATCAATTCTTGTTTCATGGTATTTTTTACTCCCGTTATCTTTTGTCTTTTTCCATTATACCTGTTTTAAAAAATTTGTCAAATTGTATCTTTAAACAAATAAATATTTATGATATATTTTAATCTTATGATTTCAATTATATTGCTTTTGCACTTTTTGTTACTTGTATTTTAAATCCATCCTTATATTATAAAAAATTAAAAAAATGACAAAATAAATTTTGTCATGCGTCCCTTTTTAAAAAGGGACCTTTTCTTTTTCTATTTATTGTTTTA
>CANQWB010000041.1 GCA_947627435.1 uncultured Bacilli bacterium | reverse complement strand
ACATAGAGGGGTTTTACAATTCATTTAGAATCCATTCTTCCATCGGGTATTTATCACCTAATGACTTTGAAAAAAAATAGAGGTTGATAAAATCCCCCTCTAAAAGTTGTCTAAATACTTGACAAATTCCCATATTACAAATACTTACTATTTGAAACTATTTTATGATTTTATTTGACATACTCATTATAACAAAAAAGAATCTCTTTGACAAGATTTTTCATTTTACAATATAAAAAAAGGCATGACACCTTTTTATGGAGTTAAACGATTTGGTCCTCTAAATAAGAACATAGATTCTTTTAAAGAAGGAAGTCCTAACAATAGCATTGTTAAACGGTCTACACCAATTCCAAAACCACCATGTGGAGGACATCCGTATTTAAAGAACTCTAAATAAAAGGCAACATCGTCTTTTAAACCTTTTTCTTCTGCTTGGGCTTTTAAAATATCATAACGATGTTCTCTTTGAGCACCAGTTGTAATTTCAACACCACGCCAAATTAAATCATATCCTTGTGGAATTCCATCTTTTCGCATATGATAGAATGCTCTTTTATCTTTTGGATAATCAGTGACAAAGATAAATTCAGAATTATAAGTATCCATCGCATATTGATAAGCAAGTTTTTCTGCTTCTGTTGTCAAATCTACTTTCGCACCATCTGTAACTTTGTATCCATATTTTTCTTCTAATACCTGATATAAATCCGCTAACTTAATACGAGGAAATGGCAATGTAGGTACAATGACTTCTTTGCCATATGTTTCCTTTATCATCTCACCATATGAATCTTTTACAACTTTTAACATCTCTGTTAACATTTCTTCTTCTAAATGCATCACATCTTCTACAGAATCAATATAACTAAATTCTAAATCAAAACCCGTAAATTCGGTTGTATGACGATTTGTATTCGAATTTTCAGCACGAAAAACAGGACCTACTTCAAAGATACGACCAAACCCTGCAGCCATAGCCATTTGTTTATAGAATTGAGGAGATTGTGCTAAATAAGCTTTGCGATCAAAATATTTGACTTCAAATACTTCACTACCACTTTCACTGGCAGCGCCAATTAACTTAGGTGTATGAATTTCCGTAAAATTTTTATCATATAAAAATTGACGCATCGCTTCTACCATCTTACTTTGAATTCTAAAAATATTCATATTATATTCATTACGCAAATCGAGGAAACGATAGTCCATACGCGTATCAATTTCCGCACTATCCTTATCTTTAATATGGATAGGAAGTTCTGGTTCTGATAAAGAAGTTACCTCAATGATAGTTGGAATCAATTCCATTCCATTCAATTTTACCTTTGGACTTTCTAATAATTTTCCTTTTACTTTTACTGTACTTTGCATTGTCATTTCACTAACACTTTGATTTAAAGTGACATTTTCTTCATTTTTTTCAATTGTCACTTGAACCTTTCCCGTTCCATCATTGACAACTAAAAATTGTACATATTGTAAATCCCTTAAACTTTCAATAAATCCTTGAATTTCTATATCTTCATTATAATGATTTTTTAAATCTTTTAATTCTATCCTACTCATTATGTTCCTCCTCAATATGCTCATCTAAAAATGAAATCAATTCTTCATGTTTTACTTTATATTCTTCTTGTGTTTGATTATTTTTAATAGTTAATATATCATTTTCCATTTCCGTTGTACCAATAATGATTACATAAGATGCATTTAAGCGGTCTGCTTGTTTAAAATTACCTTTTAAATTACGATTCATATAATCCATGTCAACCGAAAAACCATTCATGCGAAGATCTTGCGTAAGCGCAAAGGCATAAGATTTTACCGCTTCTTCCATTGGAATGACATATAAATCTAAATGTTCTTTCTCAAGTTCAATCTGTTCAAATTCTAAAGCTGTCAGTAATCGCTCAAACCCAAGTGCAAAACCAACTCCAGGTGTACTAGGACCACCAATATTTTCCACTAAATGGTTATATCTTCCCCCACCACATAAAACATTTTGACTACCAAATCCTTGGACATTTGCTTCAACTTCAAATACCGTGTGTGTATAATAGTCTAGGCCTCTTACCACATTTGGATTCACTTGGTATGGAATATTTAGGGCATCTAAATAATGTTGTACTTTTTCAAAATGATGACGGCTCGTCTCATTTAAATAGTCAGAAATTTTAGGCGCATTTTTCATACATTCTAAATCATGATCCACTTTACAATCCAAAATACGAAGAGGGTTTTTTAAATAACGTGTTTTACAATCTTCGCATAACGCATCTAAATGTGGTTTGAAATGTTCTAAGAGTGCTGCACGATAAGCATTCCTTGATTCTTGATCTCCCAAGGAATTGATATTTACTTTAATTTCCTTTAATCCTAACATACGATAGAAATTAACAGGAATACTAATAACTTCTGCATCTATCATAGGATCTTCGGATCCAAATACTTCTACGCCAAATTGATAAAATTCACGAAAACGCCCTGATTGTGGTCGTTCATAACGATACATTGGACCAATGTACCATGTTTTCACAGGTTGACTTGGGTTCCCATACATTTTATTTTCAATATAACTACGTACAACGCCCGCAGTTCCCTCAGGACGTAGCGTCATATTGCGGTCTCCACGGTCAACAAAATCATAGGTTTCTTTTGAAACAATATCAGTTGTTTCTCCTACTCCTCTATGAAATAATTCACTTGCTTCAAAGATAGGAGTTCTCACATATTCATAGTGATATTTTTCCATCAACGCATGAAGTAAATTTTCTAAATATAATATTTTTATTCCATAAGATCCATATACATCATAAGTTCCTTTAGGTTTTTGTAACATAGTATCATCCCTTTCAAAATCCAATATTTTTATTCTTCATTTTTACATTTAATTCTTCTATAATTGAATCATCCATATCTGCAGCAGATAACGTACATAATTCTTCTTTATTACTGATATCTACCATACGATTGGCATGATTTATGATAATACGTTCTAGTAATTGATCAATAAATCTACCATTACCAAATTTTGGTTTGTCTATATATTTGGTAATAATCTTTTCTACTGCATCTTTTAAATCCTCAGATAAATAAAATTGATAAGTAGTAGCTTTCAACTCAAATATTTGCCAAAGTTCGTCTAGACTATAATTTGGAAAATCAATATAGTATCCTATACGAGATTGAAATCCTGGATTACTCTCAATAAAGTTTTTCATTTCTTCTGGATAACCTGCAAAAATAAATACAGTTTGTCTCATTTCCATTTCTTTTAAAATCTCAACGAGGGCTTCTTCCGCATATTGTTGTGCTTCTCCATTAAATGAATATGCTTCATCGATAAAAATGACACCGCCTCGATTGCTTTCTAGTACTTTTTTCGTTTTAATAGCAGTTTGTCCAACATAACCAGCAATAAAATTTTGTGTTGTCAACTCTGCAAATGTTGGTTTTTCGATAACCCCATTTTGATATAATATGGAAGTCACTAACCTTGCAACTGTCGTTTTTCCAGTACCAGGATTTCCTGTAAATACCATATTCATATTTGGTATTTTTAACTTCAAATCATTTTTGGTTTTATTCATAAATTCTAAGAAATGTTCTAATTGTAAAATTTTATTTTTAATAGACTTTAACCCAATTAACTGCATAAGTGATGATCGTGTATCTTCTTCAATCATTGTAGTATCCTGTGGACATGGTTCCTCATCCATATCTTCTTCTGATTCACCTAAAAAATATTGCGCACCATTTTCTACATTCTCAGACATACTATGTAACTGATTCGATACCATTTCTACATTACCTTTTTCTAAATTTGACACCATTGATTTTAACAAATCAAAAGGCATAGAAACTTGAACATCTTCATCAAAACTATAAGAACTATAAGACAAATATTCAGAATCTGGTAAAGCAGCGGCAATATCTTCCATTCGACTTTGTACTATTTTGATTTTATCTTCCTTTTCTTCTACAATGCCATATCGAACAAAGGAAAGCAAATCATTTTTAAATTGTTCTTTTATATCATAGATGTCTTCTGTTTCATAGTCATCCATAAGTAAATCCAAACTTACCATATCACTAAAACAAATTTTATCATCTGATAAAGTAAATTCAAAATCTTCCATATCAGGTACTTCTTTTACATTGCCATTTTTTACATATTGTATGGTGTCACGGAACCCATCATAATGAATCGGTTCTACAATATCCATAAATTTATAAATATATATACCCTCACATAATTTAATTTTTTTATAAATAGCTGCTAAACTTTTTACTTCCATATCAAAACCCTCCTCGTACCAAAAAAAATCTACAGAATAAGGACGAATTGCTCGCGGTGCCACCTTACTTTATAGATTTTCTATACGCTCTTTTTCTTTAACGCAGAAATACGAATATCTTGTGTTTGATGTCTTCATATGTTATTCATGTATATTTTCACCCAACATATACTCTCTTTCAATGAATCAACATATTACTCCTTCAAACAATATTGATTATGTATTTATTATATACCTATTTTTTTCTTTTGTATATCTTTTCTTTTCATTTTAAGTAATACTTTTCAAAACTTTATGCAAAAGAACTTTTTGATTTTTTTCTTTTTCTTGATAATAATGCCATATATTTGTATACAATGGACTATCTAAATTCAAATGATAGTTATCAGCAATTTGTTCCCAAGCTTGACTCATACTTTGATCCATCCAAAACTGCAAACTTTCTAAAAAATAAGGATAATGTTTTCCTAAATACTGCAAGTGAAATCGATGTATATTAATTAAGCAATGTTCTAAATACAATTTATAAAATGGCATTCCATATCCTGAACATTCATAATCATAAAGTGGTGCGATATCAAAATATCCCGTGAATTTATTTTTTTGAAATTGAATATTATTAGAATTTCTATCTAACTGTAACATATATAGATCTAATGCGATCGTATCTAATAAATGTTTTTCCAATTTTTCTTGATTTTCCACACTATTACAAAACGTTTTCAAACGAGAAATATTCATTTTTTTCCCCTGTTTCAGTCCTAATTGTTCTAATCTATAATATCGATTTTCATCTGTTTTAAAATTTTTAGATACAATACCATATTTACCATGGACTTGTGCAAACGAATATTGCACTGTGGGAAGAGATTTCATGGATGCAAAATAGCTACCCAAAAGCTCTTCGATTAGTAAAATTAAATTCCACAAATCTCCATGTTTTTCTTTGTAATAATAACTATCATTCTGATAGTAATACACCATTTTCATATATTTTATAACATTATGGCTTGAAAGCAATTCTTGCATTTGATCTCTATGCATATTACAGTTAGATTCTAAATGTAAAATGGGTGTTTGATTCGTGATTAACTTACTTATCATTTGCATACTATCACCTTATCTTTAATAATTCATGTATATATGTTTTTTGATGTTGTTCTTTTACTTTATAATGTTCTAAAATTTGTGCGTAGGCAAAACAATCTTGATTCAAATGATAATCCCTACAAATTTCATTCCAAACATCACTCATTTTATGATCTAAAAAGAATAATATATTTTCGCAAAATTGCGGATAAGTTTTTAATAATTGGCGCACATTAACATCATATAATTCTAAAATTGGATTCATTAAATATAAACCACTAGGTCCAACACAATCAATACAATTGGCAAAATCATAAAATGGAGCAAAATCAATCCAACCAGTATTAGGGTTAGTCTCCAATTGTAAATTAATATTACAGCGATCTTTTTGTAACATATAAAGATCCAATGCAATTAATTCTAATAAATGATTTAATAACACTTCTTGATTGTTGGAATCCATTGCAAGTTGTTGAAAAGTACAAATATTTCCAATAGCAGTTCTAGGTAACATGTTGAAAGCAAATTTTTGTTCTACATAATCATAATCTAAATGCGAATTTCTAAAATTGACAGATGCCAAACCAAAAGATTTCTTCGTTTTAGCAATTTGATAAGAAACCGTACGCATCGCTTTTTTCTTGGCTAGATAACTACCCATTAATTCATCTATTAAATAAAACGGATAGCCTGCATTTAATGTTTCCATCTTATAATAATACCAACGAGAATGACAATAATATAAGTAATTTTTGTATGTTTCCAAATAAGCATTCCCCATGATTTCTTTTTTTTCTTGTAAAGATAGTTGTCTATCATTTTGTAAATATAAAATGGGTGTTTTTTCGGTAACTAACTGCTCTAAATATTGCATATTTCCACCTCTAATAGACTTTATTATACTAATTTTTAAAAATATTGCAATAAAAAAATGACAAAATAAATTTTGTCATGCGTCCCTTTTTAAAAAGGGACCTTTTCTTTTTCTATTTATTGTTT
>CANQWB010000040.1 GCA_947627435.1 uncultured Bacilli bacterium | reverse complement strand
ATAAGGAGGTACCATTCAAGCATACTCATTATTCCCAAAGTGAAAGGAGTATGAATTAATGAATGGGAATAGTAGTTTTAATGTAGGACTATATATAAGATTATCAAGGGATGATGGAAATATTGAATCTGATAGCATTGTTAGTCAAAGAAGTTTACTTAATCAATATGTTATAGAAAATAATTATAATGTTATAGATGAGTATGTTGATGATGGTTTTACTGGAACTAATTTTGAAAGACCTGCTTTTAAAAGAATGATTAAAGACATTGAAATAGGTAAAATAAATATGATAATTACTAAAGATATGTCAAGATTAGGTAGAGATTATATAGGAACAGGAGAATTAATAGAAAAATATTTTCCAAATAATAATATAAGATATATTGCTATCAATGATGGAATAGATACATTTATAGATAATACCAATAATGATATAGCACCTTTTAAAGCCATAATGAATGATATGTATGCAAAAGATATTTCTAAAAAAGTAAAAACTAGTTTACATTCAAGAATGAAAGATGGTTTATATGTATCTGGTAGATGCCCTTTTGGATATATGAAAGATTCAAATAATAAAAATCATTTAATAATAAATGAAGAACAAGCAGAAACAGTTAAATTAATATTTGATTTAGCACTTAAAGGTAATACCTATCATTATATAGCTCAAGAACTTACCAAAAGAAAAATAAAAACACCAGCATCTTACTACAATTATGTATGGAATACAAAATGCAAGAGTAAATGTATTTCACAAGAACAAGGTGTGTGGGTTGATACAACAATAAAATCAATTCTAACTAACCAAATCTATGTAGGAGATTCAGTACAAGGTAAAACTAAAAAAATTAATTATAAATTAAAGAAGACAGTTAAAAATAATCCAAATGATTTTATAATAGTAGAAAATACACATGAAGCAATTATTGATAGAAATACTTTTAATTATGTTCAAACCCTTTTACCTAAAAATGTTAAAAGACCAGAGAAGAAAAGATTTTATTTATTAGATGGACTTTTATATTGTGGAGATTGCAAACATCGTATAACTATTAGATATCAAAATAAAACTGGTAGAAGTTATACTACTTGTGATTATTATAGAACATATTCAAAATATCATGTATGCACAACACATACGAATAATTATGAAACATTAGAGAGTGTTATTTTAGATAATATTAGGGATGTTTGTCATAAATATCTTGATAAAAACAAAATAAAAGATTCTATAGGAAATATAGACTTTGAAGACAATACTTTAAAACTTAAAAAACAAATCGAAAGTCTAGAAATTATCAATAAAAAACTAACTGAAAATTTAGATAAAACATATATGGATAGATTAAAAGGTATTATCGGTGAATCACAATATTTAAGAGTAAGTGAAAATATAAAAAAAGAAATAGATGATAATAAAAAGTATATTGATAATCTTAAAAATAAAAATCAAGATTTAAACAAAATAGATAACAAAAAAATAGAAAAATACATTAATGAATTTTTATCACTAGATAATCCGACTAGAGAATTGATTATAAATTTAGTTGAAAAAATCTATATCTATCAAGATAAGAGGGTAGATATTATATTTACATTTAAAAATACTACATAAAAAGGGTATCAGGAGATAGTCTATGGAGTATTGCAAATAAATTCAATACAACTGTAAATGCGATTAAAAATTTAAATAATTTAACTAGTAATAATTTGTCCATTGGTCAAGTATTACAGATTCCAGTGAGTACAAGTACGGGAACTGGAAATACATATACCGTAAAATCAGGAGATAGCCTATGGAGTATTGCAAACAAATTCAATACAACGGTAGATGCGATTAAAAATTTAAATAATTTGACTAGTAACAATTTGTCCATTGGTCAAGTATTACAGATTCCAGTGAGTACAAGTACAGGAACTGGAAATACATATACTGTAAAATCAGGAGATAGCCTATGGAGTATTGCAAACAAATTCAATACAACTGTAAATGCAATTAAAAATTTAAATAATTTAACTAGTAATAATTTGTCCATTGGTCAAGTATTACAGATTCCAGTAAGTACAAGTACGGGAACTGGAAATACTTATACTGTAAAATCAGGTGATAGTCTATGGAGCATTGCAAATCGATATAATACAACAGTTGATACCTTAAAACAATTGAATGGTTTAACAAGTAATAGTCTATCTATCGGTCAAGTGTTACAATTGCCAACTAGTATGAGTACGGGAATTACTTATGTTGTCAAATCAGGAGATAGCTTATGGGCACTTGCACAACGTTACAATACAACGGTAGATGCGATTAAAAATGCAAGTGGTATTATTAGTAATAATTTATCAGTTGGTCAAGTGTTAACTATTCCTACACGTTAAAACGGATGAATCCGTTTTTCTTTGATTTCATTGTTATTTTATTCTTTTTAGTATATAATAAATTTGGTGATTTTATGTGGAAAATAGGTAATGTGGTCATTCCAAATAAAGTTGTTTTAGCGCCTATGGCAGGAATTTCCAATAGTGCCTATCGTACCATTATCAAAGATATGGGCTGTGGACTTATCTATGCGGAAATGGTAAGTGATAAAGCCATACAATATAGAAGCCAAAAAACGATTGATATGCTTTATATGACAGATTATGAACGACCAATTGCTCAACAAATCTTTGGTTCTGATCAAGAATCATTTGTGAAGGCTGCTAAATATATCTATGAAACTATGCATCCAGATATCATAGATATCAATATGGGTTGCCCAGTTCCAAAAGTAGCACTTCGTGCACAAGCGGGTAGTGCATTATTAAAAAGTCCAAAAAAAGTATATGAAATTGTAAAAAGTGTTGTAGAAACTGTTCCTATTCCTGTTACGGTTAAAATCAGAAGTGGATGGGATCAAAATCATATCAATGCTGTCGAAATCGCCAAGGTGATAGAAGAAGCTGGAGCAAAGGCAATTACGATTCATGCACGAACAAGAAGTCAGGGATATAGCGGAAAAGCCGATTGGAATATTATCAAACAGGTTAAGGAAAATATTCGTATTCCTGTCATTGGAAATGGCGATATTTTATCTTGTTATGATGCGAAACGTATGCTTGATGAAACAGGTTGTGATGCCGTTATGATTGGTAGAGGTGTACTCGGTAATCCATGGCTCATCCGTGAATGTGTGGAGTATTTAGAAACAGGAAAAGCTCCCAAACCAATTTCTTTGCAAGAAAAAATAGATATGATGCTTCATCATTTGGATTTATTATGTAAAACTAAACCAGAAAAAGTAGCGGTATTAGAAATGCGTAGTCATGCTGCTTGGTATTTAAAAGGAATTTCAGGTACTAATGAACTGAAAAATCAAATATTTAAAACAAGTAAAGCAGAGGAGTTAAAAAATTTGATTTTAAAGTTTATGGAAAACAATCAAAATAATGGTAAAAATTAGAAAATTACTAGATAAGATAGTAAATTTATGATACGATATTGATACATTGAGGTGAAACTATGAGAGAATTTAGTGAACAAGAACAAATTAGAAGAGAAAAAGTAGAAAAAATCAAAGAATTTTGTAATCCTTATCCAGAACGTTATGAAGTCACACATTCTTTAAAAGAAGCAAGTGCACTTCCAGATGAAACAAAAGATGTTGCGGTTGCAGGTCGTATTGTTTTTATGCGCAAAATGGGTAAACTAAGTTTTATTCGTTTGCGTGATATTGAAAGTGATTTACAAATTTCTATCAAAATTGATTTGGTAGGCGAAGAAAATTATGAATTTTTTAAAAACTATGTAGATGTCGGAGACTTTATAGGAGCTAAAGGAGAAATTTTTACAACACATACTGGTGAAAAAACTTTACGTGCAGATTCTTTTGCATTTTTAGGAAAAGCTTTAAAACCGCTTCCTGAAAAATTCCACGGATTAACGGATCCTGAATTATGTTATCGTCATCGTTATGTCGATTTGATTATGAATCAAGATACTAGAGATCGTTTTTTGATTCGCATTCGTTTTATTAAAGAACTTAGAAATTATTTAAATGGGTTAGGATATTATGAAATTGAAACACCTATTTTAAATAATAAACCAAGTGGAGCAGTTGCTCGTCCATTTATTGCCCATCATAACGCTTTAGATTTGGATGTATATTTAAGAATTGCCCCTGAAACTTATATGAAACGAGCTGTTGTTGCGGGTATTCCAAAAGTATATGAAGTGGCAAGATGTTTCCGTAATGAAGGAATGGATGCGACGCACTTACAAGATTTTACAATGGTGGAATGTTATCAAGCTTATTACAATTACAAGGATAATATGAAGTTGATTCAAAATATGTTGCAAACGATTATCAAGAATATTTTTGGAACTTTAACGATTCAAGTAGGAGACCAAGAAATTGATATGAGTGGAGACTGGAAAACAGTAACATTCAGAGAATTGATTTTGAAATATGCGGGTATTGATATCGATGAATATAATACCAAAGAAAAGTTGTTGGCAAAAATTAAAGAAGAAAAAATTGAAATTGAAAGTGAAACACCAATTGAAAATTTAGGATATGGTAATTTAATTGATTATTTATATAAGAAAGTGGCTCGACCACATATGATAGGTCCTGTTTATTTAACAGAGCATCCAACAAGTCTATCTCCACTTGCCCGTGCCAATGATGAAAGAAAAGAAATTACTGATCGTTTCCAACTTGTTATCAATGGTGCTGAAATTGTCAATGGGTTCTCTGAATTAGTGGATCCACAAGAACAAGAAAGAAGACTATTAGAACAAGCAAGTTTAAAAGCTTCTGGAGATGAGGAAGCAATGGATATGGATTATGACTATATTGGTGCCATGGAATATGGTATGCCACCAATTTCTGGTTGGGGTATGGGAATTGATCGTGTTGTACAATTATTAACAAATAGCGAAAATATTAAAGATGTAGTTATGTTTCCTCTTATGAGACCTTTAGATAAGGATAGCGAATGAAACTATTTGTAGTTAGACATGGTGAAACTGTTCGGAATATTGTTGGTCTTGTACAAGGGGATACTGAATCTATGTTGACAGAGTATGGAAAATTACAGGCAGAACAATTACGCCAAAAAATAGATGTCAATGCCATCGATTATGTATTTTCTTCTCCTTTATCGCGTACTTATGAAACGGCGGCTATCATTGTGGAAGGTAAATTACCAGTTCAGGTGGATGAACGTTTGAATGAACGAGATTATGGAGATTTTGAAGGAATTACGAGAGAAGAATTTGATTATATTGGTTATTGGAATTATCATAAGAATTTACAAGAAAATCATGGTGAGGATGTACAACATTTGTGTATGCGTGTAAATTCATTTCTAGATGATATAAAAGAACGATATCCAGATAAACAGATATTGATTGTAACACACAGCGGAGTTGCAAGGGCAATTCACTACTGTATCATGGGAATTCCCGAAGATGGAGATATGACAATTATTGATATTCCCAATTGTAATGTAATGGAATATACCATTTAAAGAAAGGATGAAATTATGAAAGTATTATCAGTAAATGCAGGAAGTTCTACATTAAAATTTCGTATGTATGAAATGCCTGAAGAAAGTGTGATTATGAAAGGTGCCTTCGAACGTATTGGGTTAGAAGGTAGTAATTATAGTATCCGTATTGGAGAAGAAAAGATTGAAAAACAAGTGACCATTGAAAATCATGGAGAAGCAGTTCAAATTTTACTGAAAGAATTAATTGATTTAAATATTATTCAAAGTTTAGATGAAATTAAAGCAGTGGGACATCGCATTGTGCATGGTGGAAGCAAATATGCAAAAAGTGTTGTCATTGATGATGAAGTTTTGAAAGAAATAGAATCTATCTCTGATTTAGCACCTCTACACAATCCTGCTAATATTGGTGGAGTACGTGCTTTTCAAGAAGCGATTCCAAGTGCAGTTCAAGTAGCTTGCTTTGATACTGCTTTTCATCAAACGATGAAGGAAAGTGAGTACTTATATTCTATTCCATATGAATGGTATCAAAAATATGGTGTACGTAAATATGGATTTCATGGCATGAGTCATAAATTTATTACGGAAAAAATGAAAACGATATTAGAAAATTCAAATCCAAATTTGATTGTTTGTCATATTGGAAATGGGGCAAGTATTTCTGCCGTAAAAGAAGGAATTTGCATTGATACTTCTATGGGATTTACGCCAAATGCTGGTATTATGATGGGAACACGTAGTGGAGATATTGACTATACAATGATTCTTTATATGATGAAAAAATCTGGTATGAGTTTAGAAGAAGTAGATAGTGCTTTAAATAAACAAAGTGGTCTAGAAGGAATTGCTGGTATGAGTGACTTAAGAGACCTAGATGAAGCATTTGAACAAAAACAAGAAAAAGTTGTTCTAGCGTTTGATATGTATACGAATCGAATTGTAGATTATATCGCAAAATACTATGTAAAATTAAATGGAAAAGTAGATGCGATTTGCTTTACCGCAGGTGGTGGTGAAAATGATCCAATCATTCGTTCTGAAGTATTAAAAAAATTATCAGCTCTTCATATTGTATTAGATGAAGAAAAAAATGAAAAAACAGTTACTCGTAAAGGAATCGAAGGAACAATTACTAAAGATGAATCTGCAATTCCTGTTTATGTAGTTGCAACGGATGAAGAACTTATGATTGCAAGAGATACTTATCAGTTATCACAAGTATAATTAAAATCATTTATCTTTGTATTTTTAAACAATGTGAAATGTCAGATAAGATATTCTTGCATTTAAAATAAAATTATGATAATCTAAATGTAGAAATAAAATCATAGAATAGTTTGTGAAAAGCAAAAAATATTATGTAGGGAATTTGTCAAGTATTTAGACAACTTTTAGAGGGGGATTTTATCAACCTCTATTTTTTATTGTCTAAAGGAGAGATGTATATGAAGAAAAAAGGATTTACATTAATAGAATTATTAGCGGTAATTGTGATACTTGCAATTATCGCACTAATTACAACGCCAATGATTATGGATGTAATAGAAAATGCTAGAAAAGGAGCAGCCATTCAATC
>CANQWB010000039.1 GCA_947627435.1 uncultured Bacilli bacterium | reverse complement strand
ATATTTACTTCTTTTAACTCTGTTGTTTGCACAACACATCATCTCCTTTGATATCGACACTATACCAAAGGATAATCTTAAAGTAAAATAGATATTTTACTTTATTTTTAATACCTTTTGAATCTATTTTTTCATTTCTTTTATACAAATATTATTTTTCTATCGATTTATTTTGACAAATATTTAAAATTGGTAGTTTTTGAAAAAATTTTTAAATGTTTCATATTTATTATACATACCTCTTCTAATCATGAAAAAAAGAGTAACATACTCTCCCTTATAATTGATTTCTATATTTGGATTATCATATTTTTATATAAATTTTAAGAACAGTCAATTTACTTTACATTTTAAAATAATGTTCTAATATATAATCCATCGTAATTTTAATATCTTCAAATACATCAATATTTTCTAGTTCATCTCTAGAAAACCACTGAATATTTTTACTCTCATCATTCATCTTCAATTCAGTGCCATGAATAGGAATTGCAGGATAAATAATATCTACATATACATCTCCATTTTTTGAACGATTTTTCTGAATACCCAATGGACGAATAAAATCTTCTTCCCTTGGAAAATGTTTTCCCAATAATCTTACTTTAATACCTGTTTCTTCATATGCTTCTCTTACCGCTGCTTCTTCTGGAGTTTCAAAATCTTCAATATGTCCCCCGGGTTGCACCCAGCGATTATAGTCTTTGTGTTCTACTAATAAAATTTTTTTAGTACTAGGATCAATAATATATGCAGAAGCACAAAAGTTCCGATTATGATTCATAATAACCCTTCCTTATTACTCCTATTATAGCGAAAATATGATAAGAAAGAAATAAATTATTCTAAAACATTATCAATCTTTACATTATAGTTACGTTCATAAATTGTTAACTTTTCTTGATTATCTAATGTTGCAAGTAAAATAGAAGTCATATCAGAATATCCTTTAATTTTTAACTCTTTTTTTAACCAATCTTCTGTTTTATTTGCATTCTTTAAATTTTGGTACATAATGTTTCCATCAATAATTACATTTGCACATAAACTTGCTTTGCTTGTTTTTACTTTCATATCTTTAGGAGTCAATGGTTTATATTCACTATTGGGTAAAAAACTCATCTTACCATTTGCCTCCATAATCGCATAATCAATTTCATTTAAGTCGAAATAACCTGCAGATCTACATTGTTCTAGTAAATCATTGACATCAATCATCACTTTTTTCATATTTTTTTCTAATATTTTTCCATTTTGAATAATCATAGTTGGTTTTCCAATAATCCATCGTCTTAAAATCATACTTTTCATAGTAACTTTAGAAACAATATATGCAGAAAATCCAAATACAAGGACTGCAATAATGCCATAGGTATATGGAACATCCATATTGATAGTCATTTCAGCAGCAAAATTACCGATAGAAATTCCAATTACATAGTCAAATAAAGAAAGTTCAGATACTTGTTTTTTACCAATAATTTTTGTAACTAAAAATAAAAGAACTAACGAAAATAGACTCCTAGGTATCATCATAAGCGTTTCTGATATATTTTCCATGTTATCACCTAGAGTTATTATGTGAGTAAAAAGAAAAAAGATACTTTTGTATCTTTATTTTTTTGAAAAGTTCATTTTTCTTTTTTTCTTCATTTCCTTGGTATCAAATACCACATTTGTTTTTGCAACAAAGATTAGGACAATTACTAATAAAATGCCATAAGTAATATAACCTAAATATTGATCTTGTAATACATATACAATAGATGCAAAAGCAAATAATAAATCCACAATATAGATAATGATTACAGTCGCACGTTGTGATAAATTACGATTTAACAATTGATGATGAATGTGAAATTGATCTGCTTGAAATGGACTTTCACCCTTTAACATCCTTCTAATAATTGCAAATAAAGTATCTAATATTGGAATCGCAAGTATAATTAAAGGAATAATTAAAGATGTAAGTGTAACATTTTTAAATCCCAATAAAGCAATTATAGCTATAATAAATCCCATAAAATAAGAGCCTGAGTTTCCTGCAAAAATAGAAGCTGGATTGAAATTATAAACCAAAAATCCTAATGTAGATCCTAACATAACAAAAGCAAGCACAAAATCCAATCCTGTTTTTCCTAACATAGTTGCAATAATACCAACTGTTAAATAATATATTGCACTAATTCCACCAGATAAACCATCCAAACCATCTATTAAATTAATACAATTGATACATCCCAAAATAAATAATATAGTTAATGGATAAGATAACCAACTAAATTCTATATATAATCCAAATGCACTTACATCACGTATTAAAATATTTCCATAAAATACAACCACACAAGCCGCTGCCAATTGCATAATGAACTGTGTTTTGGCACTTAATTCACTGATATCATCAATAATACCAACAATTAAAATAATAAAACTTCCAATTAAAATTGCATTCATTGCTACACTATGTGTTCCAAAAATCATATATCCAATTAAAAACCCTAGAAAGATTGCGAGTCCTCCTAATTTTGGAATTGGTTTTTTATGAATGTGCCTTCCTCCAATATGATTATCAATTGCCTGAATAGATATTGCAATTTTCTTGATATATGGAATAATCATGACTACAAATAAGAAAGGAATTAGTATCATTAAAAATATTTTTGTTATTATATTTGGATCCATAATACCACCATATTTATTATAACATTAAATGAATTACATGTCTATTGATTATCTTTTTATTTCAAAGGAATCATTTTTTTCATTTATCAATAAGATTCAAATTATCTAATAAAATTCCTGTACCTTCTGCAACACATGTCAAAGGACTATCTGCAATCTTGACAGGAACTTTAAGTTCATGTGATAGTAATTGGTCAAAACCTTTGATCAGCGCACCTCCACCTGTTACAACAATTCCTTTATCTACAATATCAGCTGCTAACTCTGGAGGTGTTTGTTCCAATACACTTTTAGCAGTGTGCACAATAATATATGCACTTTCCCTTAATGCTTCTTCAACTTCCCCACTACAAAGTGTTATGGTATGTGGTAGTCCTGTCACTAA
Organism: uncultured Bacilli bacterium; assembly: GCA_947627435.1. GTDB lineage: Bacteria > Bacillota_I > Bacilli_A > RF39 > UBA660 > UBA5026. Next base: position 4,768 of record CANQWB010000039.1, on the reverse strand, counting down.
ATCGCGACCTCTTACTTCCATTTTTTCTTTTACACTATCTGGATATACGTTTCCAATAGTCAATTTAATTTCTTCAGCGGTACAATCCCCTACTAATAATTTATATTTTTCTTTAATATATTTAATAATATCGGTATCAAATGTATTTCCTGCGATTTTAATGGATGAACTCGTTACAATATCCCCCAATGATAAAATGGCAATATCCGTCGTTCCACCCCCAATATCAATGACCATATTTCCGCTTGGTTTTGAAATATCAAGACCTGCACCAATTGCAGCGACTTTAGGTTCCTCTTCCAAAAATACTTTCCTAGCGCCTGTACGTTCTGCTGCTTCTTTAATGGCGTTTTTTTCTACTTGAGTAATATTGGATGGACAACAGATTAATATTCTAGGACGCGCTAACATATTTTTTCCATTTACTTCACGAATAAAATGATTCAACATAATTTCTGTTGCATCAAAATCGGCAATTACGCCATCTTTCATAGGACGAATTGCATGTACTTTTCCAGGTGTACGTCCTAACATATTTCTTGCTTTGTGTCCAACGGCAAGGGGTTTTTTGGTATTACTATCAAATGCAACCACACTTGGTTCATTGAGAACGATACCTTGTCCTTTCATATAAATTAGTACATTTGCTGTTCCTAAATCAATTCCAATATCTTTTGCAAACATTATCGCAACCTCTTTTCCAATTTATGCTTCTTTTAAATACTTTTTCTTTGTAGATTCTCCACCACGAATGTGTCTAATATCAGTGTGGTACTTTAAAATTTCTTTGACTTGTATATATCGGTTTTTGTCAATTAGCTTTAATCTTTCATGTAAATCCTTATGTACTGTACTTTTAGATACATGAAAGTGTAAAGCGATTTCTCTAATAGTATGTCCCGTTTTTAAAATAAATTCCGTTTCTTTTAAAACTCTTTCATTTATACGACTCATTTGCCTTCCCCCTAATTCATTATATCGGTATTTATTTTGTTTTATACCTAAAAAAAAAGGGGATACCCTTTTATATTTCTTTTACAAGTTTATCAAAATAACTTTCTGGATTAACAGTAGTACCTTTGATAATTAATTCAAAATACAAATGATCACCAAGGTCTTTTGAAATATTAGATGTACCACTTTTTCCAATGATATCTCCTTGTTTGACTACACTATTTTTGGATACTGTCACTTCAGATAGACTTTGATATACACTAATCACGTCGTTATTATGCTTGATTTCCACGATTTTTCCTAATAAGTTATCTTCTTTGACATCAACTACAGTTCCATCTAATACTGATTTTACCTCAAAATTTTCTTTTCCACCAAAGGCAACTCCACTACTTTGCATATATGTATTTTCATGATAAATAATTGCTTGTTTTTGTGTTTCTTCATCTGCTTGATAATCATAATAGTTTTTAACTAATTTGATTTCTGCATCACTGTATGGTCTTATAATTTTAACATCATCTGCGATTACAGGAATACTATTATCAAATATAGTTTTTGAAACATATGTATAATCATCTTCTTGTAATCTACCTGTTGAAAGAGAACTTTCAATCAAGTAAATTGTCCCTATTAGTGCAATTACTCCCAAACTATATATGCCATATACTACTGACTTTTTCAGTCTTCTTTCTGTCATAATTTCACCTCTAATATCATTTTGGGCAAAATTACTTTTTTTATACTTTTATTTTTAAATTTTTGAAATTTGTACTCCTTGATAATAATATTTTAAAATCTGATCATACGTATATCCTTTTTGCGCCATAGCTTGCGCACCATATTGACTCATACCAACACCATGTCCATATCCTTTTGTTTCTATTTTTACATTATTACCTAATTGTTCTATTATAAAATATGTAGAACGTAGATTTAGTTTTGATGCAACATCACTTGCTTTCCATGCAGTATCATTAATGATTAACTCTTTAATACGTCCTGTACTTGTGGTTTTTGTAATATTTATTTGCAGTGTCTCTTGATAAGGTAAACCTAATTTAAGATAGAAATCATGTAAAGAAAATGTATTTGTCTCCTGAAAGACTGGTGATACTTCTGCATCCCAACTAGAATCCACACTCCGTAAATATGGCAAAGCACTTACAAAGACTTCTTCTACATTTTCTGTTTTTCCACTGCTGGTAGAAAAGAAAAATGCTTCAATTACATTTCCTTCATATGTCATGTATTCTCCTTTTGTCTCTACAATAGCAGTTTTTAACTTATTCATCTTTTCTGTATACTCATTATTCCATCTTGATTTTAATGTAGTTTCATCTACATAAACTTGATTCATAACAGTATCTACTACATCAAATTCTTCATTTTGATTTTGTTCTATTTTTTTTAATACATAGCTACGGGCTGCAACAGCTTGTGCTTTTAGGGCTTCTAATTCAAAATTAACGGGCATTTCACCTGCAAGTACACCTGTTATATATTCTTCAAAAGGGATTTTTTCTATTTCTCCTGTCGCTTCTCGTTTTACCCTAACCATTTGAGTAGAACCAAATTGAAAATGAATTTCATCATCTTGAATACATAATGTCACAACTATATATGGAATCAATAAAATTAAAAACATAGATAATAAAATTTTTTTCAATTTGATTCTCCTCTCTTATTTATTCTATTCTTTATTTTCTATATTATAATCACAAATATTTTGATATTTTGTCGAAAAAAAAACGTGATATAAAATCACGTTATATGAATTTTGAATTAAGAAAAAAATCATAAAAGAAATTGACTGCTAAATAAGATAATCCAATACTGCATAATAGATATAACAAAGTTGCTTGATATTTTCTATTTTTTTTAAATATATTTTGAAAATGAATACTATCTAATGCCCACAAACTGAGGGGTACTGATACCAAATATAATATAGTTTTAATATTCATCTATGCACCATACCCATCAATCATTTCAACTCTTTTTTTATGTCTTTCCTCATCAGAGAATGGTGTAGTTAGAAATACATCTATAATTGATTTTATTTCTTCTATGCTTTTATTTGCACTTAAAGCAATTACATTGCTATGATTATGTAATCTTGTAAGAGATGCTTCTTCTAAATGATCGACTTTTGCACATCTTACCCCTTTTACTTTATTGCAAGCTATACTCATGCCAATCCCAGTTTTACAAATCAAAATACCAACATCAATAATACCTTTTTGTACGGATTCTCCTACAGCAAAAGCATATTTTGGATAATCCGTTGATAATTCACTATCAGTTCCATAATCGATTACTTCATATTTTGTTTGTAAATATTTTTTGAGTTCTTCTTTTACAAGATAACCTCCATGATCGGATCCAATTCCTATTTTCATTTATGAGTCCTCCATTTCTTTACTTTTTTATAAATTTCAAATATGCCGTTATATATAATATTATATGGCTTATTTACAACATAAGTAAATTCCCCTATTAATTCAACCACATCAGCATGAAATCCTCTTTTAAAATCAAATAACCCATACATTGGAGATGTTTCATCAAATTCTCCAGTAATTCCATAAAAATTATAAGCATTATAATGGTTTTCTATGGCATATTCTATCATTTTCCACTGCATATAATAAGCTCCTAAATATTTCAAATATTGATCATAGGAACCACCAAAAAGATAAGTGACTTGTGTACCAAATAACAAAAATACTCCAGCTGTAATATAAAGTTGATCTCCTTTTTCTTTTTTTAATTCTAATACTTCTTTTATATTTTTCTGAACATGATTTATTTTTTCAGTAAGATCTTTTTGCTCTCCTTCTTTAATCGCACTATTTTCTAGCTTTCTTTGGAGCATATTGAAATCTTCCTGTAAGTTTTTTTCATATTGATTTAAGTCTAATTTTACTAAAACGATTTTCACTTTTTGGTCTTTAGAAAAAGCATCGTACATTTTTTTATAATAGTCTTCTGTTCTATCAATATATCCTCTACGTTCTCCTGTGTGGCTCATAATATGTTTAAAAATATCAAACTTTTCTGTATCATTTGATGTGATTTCTTCTAAAGATAACCATCCAGATAAAGACTTTTTCACTTTTCTTTTATGTGAACTTCTAAAATCATTGAATACTTCTGTTGCATTCTTATTTTGAATTTCTAATACAGATAGCCATCTTGGTTCTAAATCTTTACCATAGTGAATGGTAAAGCCATTATGTTGATATCCGATTTTTTTAAAGTAGGATACCACATCTTTATGATTTTTTCCTTCTTTCACAATATTTCCATTCATGTCTCTTTCTTGATAAATTACATATGGATTTATTTTGAAAAAAATACCCTTATTTTTCTGTGTATATTGGACAATACTTTTTGTAAATTTTGAAATGAATTCGAAATTATCATAATCCAATAAAAAACCCCTTGGTGCATAAAATATATTTTTAGATAAAATAGGTACTTTTTTACTTAATAATAAAGTAGCACCTAAAATTTGATTATTTTCTTTTAATCCTACCAAATGTTTTTTCCAACCCGTAAATTCTTTTAAATCTCCCCAATAAGATGATTGAAAAAAAGTATTATTTGGATGGGTTTTTGCATATGCATTAAATTCTTCATCTGTTAGTTGTTCTAGCATAGAATCACCTACTTTAGTATTATACTATATCTTTTAAAAAATGTCATTACGTGTAAATGATAAGTGTAAAATATGTTAATTTTCATTTGGAAGTCCGCTTTTAACAAAATAACGGCATTAAGTCTGATTATAGTATAATATGTTATGTTT
>CANQWB010000038.1 GCA_947627435.1 uncultured Bacilli bacterium | reverse complement strand
ATCTCGAATTTGTCATTCATAATTGATATGATGAGAGATATTCAAAAGAATTTAGACAATCTAAATTCTTTTTTTTTGAAAGTCTAGTGAAAGTCCAGTAAGGGAAGTTGTAATCTATTGATATAGAAAAGAAAGAAGAATTCATTGAAAAAATATCAAGTATGAATGCATCCGAAACATTATCATAAATACAAAAGTTTTATGTTCAATAAAATATGAAATTATCATATTATAAAATGTAAAGCTATATTTACATTGTAAAGTAATTTGTAAAATAGAATTTAAATGTAAAATATGTTGACAGAAGAAAGAAAATAAATATATAATTATAATGTAAATATATAATAAGTAAGGTATAAACTTATTTATGTATACGAGTTTTTAAGGAGGAAATTATGAAGAAAAACTTGACAATTTTAGTAAGGAGTATATTATCTATAGCAATATGTTTGTTACTTATGCCAAATGTAAAAGCACAAGAAACAGCACAAGATGTGCTTCCAAAAGCCAAAGTTGAAATGAAAGTATTAGGGGATGGATACTTTTATGTTGGAGAATTAAATAATTTTACAATTTCTACCATACCTGAAGATGCGAATGAAGCTAAAAAAGTAAATATTTATGGAACAGGAAATATTAGTGATGAATCAGGATTAGATATTCTTGAATACCAAGAAGGAAATGTTTGGAAAAATTTAATGGGATTACCATTTGGGGTAAAAGGAGTTGGCTTCCCTTTACAAAATGCAACAAGTACTTTTAGAGCACAATTTAGCAAAGCAGGAACATATGAAGTTACATATAGAATATTAAGAGCTAGCGATGATAAGGTAATTGCAGAAAATAAATTAACAATAGAAGTTAGAGATACCAAAGAAGTTTCTACTGAAGCAGAATTACTAAGTGCATTAGCAAATAATCAAATAAAAGAAATTAAATTAGCGAATGATATAGAAATAACCAAGAAAGTAAATATTACAAGAAACGTAGTGATTGATGGTCAAAATCATAAAGTCACTTTCAAAAATGATGCTGAAGGATGGAAAGGCAATTATGTATTCCAAGTATATAAAGCAACTGCAACCATTAAGAATATCTTATTCACTGGTGGAGATGCAGCATTATTAGTAAATGGTTCTGATGTAACATTAGAAGGTACTGTAAATGTTTCAGGAAATGAATTTGGTGGAATTGAATTATCACAAGGAGTAGGTGTCACAACGGCATCAAAACTTACATATAATAACGCATCAATCGTCAATACAACTGAAGAATATAAAAAACCTACCATATGGACGGTTGGCACAAAAAACAGTTTAGTAGGAACAGTTGTATTCACTGCAACTACTGAAGTGGTAGAAGGACAAACACAATACTATTTGAATGTTTTAAATTCAGTAGATACACCAAGCAAACAAATTACAGAACAATTAGTAGATAGTTCTTTAGATCAAATCGAAGTATTAGCATCAGTAAATGATAATATTTCTAAAGAGGTATTAAATAGTTTAAAAGGAAGAGATGTTGAAGTAGTAATCGAAGTGGAAAATGGAGTAGAAATATCTTTTAATGGAAAAGATATAAAAGATTCATTTACAAAAGATTTAAATTTAAATGTTGAAATTACTACAGAACAACCATTTGAAAGTCATATTTTGGATCATGATCCATCTAAATTATTATTTATAGATTTAGAATATTCAGGAACGTTACCAACGGGAACACACATTACATTTGATGCAACCGATATGTATTCTGCAGGAGATACAGTTGCATTATATTACTATAATAGTAAAACAGATAAAGCAGAATTAATTTCAAAAAATGTGACAATTGACAAGAATGGAAAAGCGACGATTTTAATCGACCATGCTTCTACATATTTTTTATCAAAAACAGTAGTGTCTGAAGACAATGATACAACCGAAACAAATGGAAATCAGAAAGAAGATCAATTAGATGAAACTCCAAATACAAGTGTAGTAAATTATATGGAAATTGCTGGAGCTATGGTATTAGTTTCTTTAGCAGGAATTACTATTTTAGAAAAAAGAATAAAATAAGCATATATAAAAATAAAGAGTAGTAATATTAAAATTTACTACTCTCATTTTATAAAGGAAAAAAATATGAATAAACAGAAATTAAAACGTTCAATTCAAAAGAAAAAAAAGAATAATAAAATTGTGATTCTGTTAGTATTCACTTTGTTGATAATACTGTTTTTAATAGGAACTTCATATCTATGTTATCACTTGTATCATAATTATAAAAATTATAAAGATTATACTCATATATTAGAAAAGATTATAGTGGATGATTCGCAAATAACCGAAAAGAAAACCGAAAGAATGCTGCAAATCGAAGAACTACAAAAACAAAATAAAGAGATCATTGGTTGGCTTGAAATCAGTGGTACCAAAATTAATTATCCAGTGACACAGGGTATAGATAATGATTTTTATTTATCGCATAATTATATGAAAGAAAAATCAACGGCCGGAAGTTTATTTTTGGATAAGGATTACGACTTAGTGAATGGAAGTACAAATTATTTAATATATGGACATAGAACCAAGCAAGGATTAATGTTTGAGGATTTGATAAAATATGCGAAAGAAGAATTTTATAAAGAGCATAAAACAATAAGATTTACAACTACTACAGAAGATTGTGAATATGAGATATTAGCAGTATTTTATTCAAGAGTATATTATCAAAGTGAACAAAATGTATTTCGATACTATTATTTTGTAAATGCAAAAAATGAAAAAGAATATCAAGATTTTATCGAAAATGCTAAAAAAAGTAGTATATATGAAACAGGAGTTACAGCAACTTATGGAGAGCAGTTATTAACGCTTTCTACATGTGAATATTCTCAAAAAAATGGAAGATTTGTAGTTGTCGCAAAAAAAATAATAGCGCCGAGCGAGTAAAAAGGAAAATAATAATATTTTAAAAATTAATGTAAGAAGTTTTTACATTAATTTTTTATATCATGGTAAAATAAAAAAAGATTGAGGATACCTATACACGTAGATTCCAAACAATTCATTTTTAAATATGATCAATAAACGATTGATTTTATGTTATGATATTAGTGGAGTGATAGTATGATTTTGAATGTAAGCGGTAGAACAGACATTGTTGGATTTTATACGGAATGGTTTATGAACCGCTACCGAGAAGGATTTGTAGATGTACGAAATCCCTTTTATCCCAAACAAGTGAGCCGAATATATTTTAAAGATGTAGATGCTATTTTGTTTTGTACTAAAAACCCAATACCAATTGTCAAATATATTCGTGAAATCAAACAACCAATTCTGTTTCATGTTACATTGACACCATATCAAAAAGATATTGAACCAAATGTTCCCCGAAAAAGTAAGATTATTGAGGCCATCAAGCAAATATCAGCAATGATTGGTCCAGAATGTATTTATGTGCGATATGATCCTATTTTTATCAATGATTCTTATACATTAAATTATCATATCAAATCATTTTCCACTTTATGTCGTTTATTAAAAGGATATGTAAAAACAATTATTGTCTCTTTTATGGATGACTATAAAAATGCAAGAAAACATCGCTATCAATTAAAATGGAAAACATTACAAGAAACAGATTATGCAGCTATAGGACAAAACTTTTCATCCATTGCCAAACAAAATGGAATGGTTGTTCAAACCTGTGCTGAAAAGCGGAATTTAGTCGAATATGGATTTCAACAGGGAGATTGCCTTTCTATAGAACTTGCCAAAAGATTAACAGGGAAAAACGTAAAAAAATGGAATGCTCGCAACAATAAAAATTGTAATTGTGCCCAAATGGTAGATATTGGTGTATATAATTCTTGTAGGCATTTTTGTAAATATTGTTATGCCAATTATGATGAAAAACAAGTAAAAGAAAATTATCAAAAACATGATGTAGCTTCTTCACTACTGATTGGACATTTAGAAGAAAACGATACCATTCATGTAAAAAATATGTCCAAATAAGTATGATTTTGTCGAAAAATTGAATCTATGATATAATGAAGATATGAGATTTAGAGGTGATTTGATGGAAAAAATAGATACAACCAACGGTACTACAATATATATTGATTATAAAACACGTAATGTAATTATCGCCAAAAAAATGCTTAATAATAGTTACAGCTTTTATGCTGCGAAAATGCATGATGACCAAACCGTTCATTTTTCCGATTTTACCAATCTAACACCTATCCAAGATATTTTTGAATTTTTAGAACAAAATAATTTAGATATGGATCTGTTTCCATATTCACAAGAGATAGGTGAAAAGCAGTATGAAAATAAATAATATCGATTTATATGAAACATGTGATCAAATTGTAGAATCAATTCCTAATTATTATTCTAATGATCAAAAATTAAGAAAATTATATTGGGAAGTGGGTAAACTTTTGGCAAAGTCTCCTACTTTTTTCTATGAAAAAGATCTAGCAAAACAAAAAGAAATATATGAAAATTATCAAGTCATTCATAACCGTGAAGTGATATGTAGAAATGTTGTATATTTATATTTTAATTTATGCCAAAAATTAGGATTAAATTGTAGAATGATTGAGATGGATGATATTGAGAATATGCATTTTAATCACTGGGCACTTGTATATGAAAATGAAGGAAAGAAATATTTAATCAATCCTATTCCAGATTTTTATAGAGTACAATTGGGATTTTCGACGAGAAGTTTCTGTCATGCGGAAAATTATTTTGCGTATGCGAAAGAAACGTTTGATAGTATGTCAGATGATTATTTAAGAAAATTAGATGAATCGATTGGCTATTTAAATGCAGGTGGTTATTATACAGATGAACTATTTGAAAAGTTCAGTAACGAACTCAATAATAGGCTAGGAAGACATATTGTAAGAACAAGTGATGCTTATCAGGATTATTATCTTACTTTATTAGATCTCATTTGTAACAAAGAAATGACTTTGCAAGAAAAAATGAATAGTATACGCAAAATAGATGTAGACTTCGATCAACACAAAAATGTGATTCAAAAAGTTTTTGAATCAGAAACAATTCATGAAGATATGAAAAAAATTATGCATTCCATAGCATATAAGAAATTAATAGGAGTCCCTTTTCCTTTTGCAACAGTAAGAGAAGGTTCTGATTTTATTCGACAAATGGATGTTTCGAATTTAGAAAATAAGAAAAAAGAAATTTTGTTATATAAATTCGAATATATGATGTGTTGTATTCCTAAATTGACAGTACCATTAACGGGATATATTGAAAATAAGAATTTTATTGAAGAACTTTGTGAATACATATTTCCTACTACAGAAGAAAGAGAGTGCATTCATCGTCATACTATTGTTCAAGAAAATGAAGGAAAGAATGAATACTATTTGATGTTTTCCCTGAAAGATTTAAATGGAGTAGATAGTTTCTATTGTTTTTATGATCATCAAAATAAAACATTCCAGATGCCAATAGAACCCATCGCATTTATGTTACATCATCATATGAAACCTCTAAAAAATAGTACTTTACATGATAAAATGGCAACACAGTTTGATGCTAATATATTATGTTTACAAGATAGTTTCCCATATTATCAAGAAAGTAAAATCAATCATATTTTATAAAATTAAGGTAGACACATGTCTCCTTTTTACATGTCAAATTCAAAATAATTGGTAAAGAAATATATTGTTCATGGTATAATAATGCTAGGAGATGATCATATGAAATGTGTTGCAATTGCTTCAGCAAAACATTTAGAAGTAAGAGAAATAGATGAACCAAAATTAGGAACTGGAGATGTTCTTGTTGCGGTAAGAAAAACGGGTATTTGTGGCTCTGATATCCATTACTGGGAAGCCGGAGCGCCAGTTGGTATGGTAATGGGACATGAATATGTAGGAACGGTATTAGATCCTAATGGATGTGAAGATTTGCAAGTAGGGGACCGTGTTACGGCATTACCTATCAGCCCATGTGGACATTGTCATGCTTGTTTAAGTGGTAACCCACAATATTGTTTAGAAACTTGGAATCATGCAACAGGACTTTCTTTGGATTATCCAGGAGGACTTGCTCCGAAAATGAAAATCCGCTCTGATATGATTATAAAAGTACCAGATAGTGTATCTGATGAAGAGGCGGCTATGGTAGAACCAACAGCAGTTGGATTACATGCCATTCATTTAGCAGATATCAAAGTAGGCGATAAAGTATTGGTAATTGGTGGGGGAATTATTGGACTCGTATCTGCCATGTTTGCCAAAAAAGAAGGTGCAAGTTATGTAGCAGTGTCAGAAACCAATGCAGCACGAGGACAAAAATCAGTCGATTTGGGAGTTGCTGATGAATGGTTTGATGCCAAAGATAATGTATTAGAAAAAATGTATGAGAAGGTTCCAAATGGCTTTGATATTGTAGTTGAATGTTGCGGCAATGCACCTGCTGTAAGTACAGCATTATCGTCAGTAAAATCTGGTGGTGTAGTAATATTAGTTGGTGTATCTTTGGGACCAATTTCTGTACCAACTGCTATTGCAGTAACGAGAGAATTAACGATTAAAGGTGCTATTGCATATACCAAAGATGAATTTAAAACTTGTATTGATTTAATGGCAAATAAACAAATAGAAGTGCTGAAATTTTTATCTAAAACAGTAGGACTCCATGAAGTACAAGCTTCTTATGAAGAATTAACTTCTGGAACTTCAGATGTGATTAAAATATTAGTAGATCCAAATAGTGAATCATAAAAAGAACTCTAATCAGTTCTTTTTATTGTTTTACCGGGAATACCCACTATAGTGGCATTGGCTTCTACATCATTTAATACAACGGCATTGGCTCCAATTTTGGCATTTTTCCCAATGGTAATATTGCCTAATATTTTAGCACCACATCCAATATAGACATTATCTTCTATGGTAGGATGCCTTTTGCCTTTTTCTTTTCCTGTCCCACCTAGAGTGACACCATGAAACATTACGACATTATCGCCAATAATTGTCGTTTCCCCAATTATGACACCGGTTCCGTGATCGATAAATAAGTTTTTGCCGATGATTGCTCCAGGATGTATTTCGATTCCTGTTTTTCTTTTGGCTCTTTCTGATAAATAACGGGCTATCACATAATGTTTTTTATTGTAGAAAAACTTTGCAATCTTATGGTATAATTGTGCACGAAAACTAGGATATAAAAATACTTCTAAAGTAGAGTGTAAGGCCGGATCGTTTTTGCGAATGGTTTTAATTTGTTCCTTAATAAAGCGCATATAATCACCTAATATTAGTTTATGGATATGTTTTTAAATTGCGTGGGTTATCACCAGATACCAACAAACGAATATAATAAAACGAAAAGAAATGAGTGATTCGTTTGTTAAAAGTAAAAACAGATTCTAGGAAAATAATACCTGGAGATACCTTTGTTGCAATGGAAGGGCATACAGTAGATGGCCATGATTTTATTTTAGATGCAATTGAGCGAGGAGCTTCTAAAATTATTTGTAATAGGGGAAATTATAGTGTAGAAACCATAATTGTAGAAGATACCAAAAAATGGTTACAAAACTATTTAGTAGAAAATTATGCGGAACAAGTCAATCAATTGACATTGATTGGAGTTACTGGTACCAATGGAAAGACAACTACGTGTTTTTTGACATATCAACTTTTACGTTTATTGAATATCAAAGCTGCATACATTGGTACCATCGGATTTTATTGTGATGATATGCATCTAGATTTACCTAATACAACTCCAGAGTTGGTAGATATTTATCAATTATGTCTGTTGGCGTTAGAAAAAGGGTGTACTCATCTTGTGATGGAAGTTTCGAGTCATGCTTTGGAACAAAAAAGAATAGAAGGATTAAGATATACAGTGGAAGCATTCACAAATCTTACCGAAGAACATTTAGATTATCATAAAGATATGGAACATTATTTACAATCTAAATTACTCATATTAAAACAATTAAAAACAGATGGACTTATTATGGTAAATATAGATGATCCATATGGAAAGCATTTTTTAACTGCAACTCATAAAACATTAGGTTATCAAGGAACGGATTATACAATATTAGATTATGAAACGACTGCTAGGGGAACTAAAATACATTTTGCAATCAATGGAAAATTGTATGAAGTTGAAACCAATTTAAGAAGTCAATTTAATGTTTATAATTATTTAACAAGTTTAGCGATTGTTCATAATTTGGGATATCAAGTAGATGATATTTTAAAATTGACATTTCAGTTAAAAGCACCAACTGGAAGATGTGAAATAATAAAAGCAAAAAATGGGGAAGTTATCATTGATTATGCTCATACTCCAGATGCAGTTGAAAAAATTTTATCGACATTTATGGATGAGAAAAAAGGACGTATTTTTACTATTATTGGTTGTGGTGGAGATAGGGATACATTGAAAAGGCCTATTATGGGTCGTATTGTAACTACAAAAAGTGATTTTGTAATTTTTACAAGTGATAATCCTAGAACAGAGGATCCTAATCAAATTATGAAAGATATTTTAACAGGGGTAGATCAAGATAATTACATGATAGAACTGAATCGTGCTACTGCAATTCAAAAGGGTATTGCTATGTTAGAAAAAGATGATATGCTGTTTATTTTAGGAAAAGGACATGAAACGTATCAAATCATTGGTCATGAAAAACAACATTTTTCAGATCATGAAGAAGTATTGAAATATATTGATAAATCTATTACTTAACATTCATTATATGAAAAAAACAACAGTAAACTGTTGTGGTATTTTTATGGTGTCCCGTACAGAATTCGAATCTGTGACCCTTTGATTAAAAGTCAAATGCTCTACCTGCTGAGCTAACGGGACATGTGATATATATATATTATAACACTAAATTTGAATATTACAACATAAACAATAAAAATCAGTTCCACTCAATATGATTAATTTATGATAATGTCTTAAGTGTTAACTTTTGAAAATGTCTCAAAAGTAATATATAATATGTCACTTG
>CANQWB010000037.1 GCA_947627435.1 uncultured Bacilli bacterium | reverse complement strand
TGTACTCTTTTGTGTTGTATTTAACTCATAATATATTTATTTGTCTTTACCAAGCAAATTCCTAATATATGAAAAAAAAGAGTCAAACTCTTTTTTGATTAAGATTGACAACTGTTTTTTGTTGTTTCATCTATAGTATATATAAATCGTTTGCCTTCTTTGGTAATGGTAATCACAGGATCTGGTTCAAAATATTCTTTAGTATTCGGATTTATTACTTTCAATCGATCTTCTGCTGTTTTGGCATCTTGATCACCTTCCATATAACCTTCCTTAATTAACTCAGAAAGCTTAATTTTAGATGACTCACCTTCATCTGGTAATTGTAATAAATGATCTGTACCCCAGTTTTTCGCTGCTGCTATCATATAAGAAACTTGTGTTTCACATAAATTTTTTTTATAGTGATTCAGTGAATCAGTAATGGCTGGTACCGCAATTAAACTAATAAGCCCAATTATAATAACGACACCTAACAGTTCTGCCAATGTAAATCCTCTTTTCATTGTCTCACCTCTATACTAAAGTTATTATATCAAAAATTACTATGCATATCAAGTAAAACTATATAGACGTACTCTTCGGATTGATAATGAAAATACTTTTATGTTCAAATGAAAAATGGTCTACAACCTTTCTAAAATCTGCATAATTTAAACTCTGATATTCGCCATATAAATCATTTCTGACTTTACCATATTTGACAAAATCATTGACAATACGATGATTGAGTCTACCAATATGATCACTCATAAAAATGCAAGAACTTAAAATGGTTTTCTTTTTACGGATAAAATCTGCTTCACATGTATCTGTATTTTTGATTTCTTCATCCACTTTTTGAATGAAGACATCTTTTTTTTCTGTTTCACCCTCAATACTGATGATGATATGTGTATCGATATTGGAAAAATCACAATACAAATCTTCCGCAACAATTTGTTCTTGTTTTAATTGTTCTGTAAAGATAGAAGTAGTACCAAATTTTAAATCTAAATAAATGGAAACATAAGTAGGAATCAATGGTGCCGGAATATCTTTCAATTCACTGATATTAATCTTATAATTGATAAATATTTTAGGAATGGTAACACGCATCTCCACTGTTTCTAACTCTTTGAAAACTTCATCTGGTTCATTATATTCCTTTATTATAATGGGTTCAGGTGTTGAAAATTCTTTTTTTGCTTGATTTTTTTGAACCAATTCTATAATAGATTGGGGATTTACATTTCCTGTAATGACAAGTGCCATGTTAGAAGGATGATAAAAAGTTTCATAACATGTATACAAATCTTCCTTCATAATGGATTCTACACTTTCTTTGCTACCTCCTGTTCGAATACGAAGAGGATGAATTTGTAAGGTATTAAAATTACTTTTTTCAAATCCCACACGATAAGGATCATCCATATACATTTCTAGTTCTTGCACAATAATTCCTTTTTCCTTTTCTACATTTTTTTTAGTGAAATAAGGATCTTGTACAAAATCTAATAAGAATTCTAAATTTTTTTCGAAATTTTGAGGTCCTGCAAACCAATAACTCGTTTGCCATGGATTGGTAGAAGCATTACATTCACTTCCACTTTCATCAAAAAAGGAAAAAGGATCTACGCCATCTTTTTGCTCAAACAATTTATGTTCCAAAAAATGAGCCACACCATCTGGTACACGAATCATTTCCTTTCCACCTTTAGGAATAAATTCACTTTGATTAGAACCATAACGTGTAACAAAAGTAGCACGGGCATTGTTACAATTTTCTTTTGGAACAATATATACATGTAACCCATTATCTAATACTTCTTCATAAATATTTAAATCTAAATGGTTATACGGAATCTTGTTCATATTTTCCTCCTTCAAGTAAGAAAATGGTATCTACATGTACTTTCTTAGCAAGTTCAACAATCATTTTTTTAGTCACTTTTTTAATATTTTCTATTTTTTCTTCTAATAAATCATTTCCTAAATATTCATGTGATAAATAAGTGTTAGAAAGAAGAGATGAAGAATCTTCCACTTCTTTACATCCACTTATGAATACAGCTACCGCTTTTTGAATGGCCTCTTCATCGAATTCTCCAGATTGCATACTTTCAATCTGTTCACGAATGAGTGCGACTGTTTTATCATATGTTTTGGCATCAATTCCCGCTGAAATTACCAATGTATGATTTAAATAATTATAGGAAGAAGAAATCGCATAACAGAGAGAATTTTTTTCGCGAACGGATTGAAATAATTTAGAATCTCCACCGCCACCTAAGATAAAAGAATAAATATTCATAACATATTGTCGTTCAAATGCTGTTAATTCTTCTACTTTACAGCCAATGAGCAATTGACTCTGTGTAATATCTGCTTGTTCTTTTACAATTTGTTCTTCGGAACGAACATCAGTATAAGTTAATATATGATTTCCTGTTGGTATACGATTTTCTGGTGGAATTATATAAGTATCCATCCATGCTTCCACTTGCGAAAAATCAATATCACCAATTACAAATATATCGACGATAGATGTATTTCTAATAGTTTGATAATATGTGTATAAATTTTCTCTCGTAATTTTATCTAAATCTTCTAAATATCCAGATGCATGATAAGAAATTTTAGAATTGGGCGCCATGATTTCATATAATCTTAATAGACTATATCTTCTAGGATTATCTTTTATACTTCGAATATCTTCTTCTAAACTTTTTTTGACAATTTCAAATGAAATTTCATCAAAACAACCTTTTTTTACATTAGGATGATACAGCATGTCCATGAAAAAAGCAATGGATTTTTCATTCATACCAACTTCTGTATATTTTTCATTCAAAAAGCGACACTTAAAAGATAAAATACTATATTTACCAGAACGTACATTGGTCCCATTTACAGAAATATTGTATAAATCTTCAGATGCGACAGCAAGTGCGCGAGTTGTTGGATATTTTTCACAAGTAGATAGTAACATATCCATCAAAAAATTACGAATGGTAATTTCTTCTTTTTTTAATTCATTTTTATAATTGACAATAATGTCTATTGTTTTAAAACGATCTGTTTGAATTATATGAAGATTATAATTTCCTTTATTATATTTTTGGTACTGCATCCACATCACCTCTTGTTTAGTATATGTATCATTTCATTTTTTATAATATTGATTCTAAAGCTAACTCAATCATACGTAAGAAAGAATTTTGTCTTTCTTCACTTGTTGTTTCAACTTGCGTTACTAAATTATCAGAAACAGTTAAAATACAAGCTGCTCGTTTTTTCAAAATATTCGCATTATAAAATAAAGCAAATGACTCCATTTCCACTGCCAAACAGCCATACTGATGATATAACTGATTATAATCAAATTTTTCATGATAAAAGCAGTCACTACTATGTACATTCGCAATCGTAATTGGATAATTCAACATTTCTGCTGTTTGTTTTATCACCAGATTCATACTATCAGAAGCATACATCATATGCTCTTCGCAGCCACCTTCAGCATAAGCATAATTAGATTCTGAATAACAACCATTTACTAAAATTAAATCATATAAATTTAAATCTTTGGTATATGCTCCACAGGAACCTACACGAATAATTTTTTCAACGTCATAAAATTTATATAATTCATAAGAATAAATACCAATACTTGGCATTCCCATTCCCGAACCCATAACCGTTACTCTTTTACCTTTATAATAACCCGTATAAGCATACATACCTCTTACTTGATTCACTAACTTGTAATCTGTTAAATAAGTTTCTGCAATTACTTTCGCACGTAAGGGATCTCCTGGCATTATGACAACAGGAGCAATTTCTTCTTTACTTGCTTCAATATGTGGTGTAGCCATATTTATTACCTCCATATTTATTATAACATGTATTTCGTCATTACATCATAATTTTTGTTGTAACTTCTGTAGTTCTATCAACATATAATCAGTTCCAGATGCAGAATTTGTTTGATATAACATCTTTTTTCGTTTCGTACTATCCTTTTCTTTTAACAATTGTAAATGTTGATGCCATGATAATTTTTTTAACTGTTCCATATCTTTTTCCATATAAGATTGATAGAATTGTATCATAGAAAGCAAATTTCTTTTAGTAAATCCAATGACAATTCCATATATACTCTGTAGTTTCCATTCTAAAATCCTAAGATCTTGTGAAGAGATATGACAATTGGATAAATACTTTCCTATTCGATAATAAAGTAAAATTAGAGTTTCATTATTAATCGGTTGTTTTAATGTCTTCAAAATATATAGGTTTATTTGTTTTACATAGTCTTCTTTCATAACACACTCCCTCACATTATCAATATAAATGAAGTCAAACAAATTGTCAAAGTACAATTTTATAATATTTGTAAGTACCAAATATACAATTTTATCAATCTGTTCATCCAATTTATATTTTGTTTCCTAATTTTATGTAAAAAAAAAAGAATACTATTATTTATACTTTAAAATTGCAATAATTGTATTCTATGGAATATACAAAATTTCGTGGTTGGATTCACTTTCTTGATTACAATAATTCATTTGGATCGCACCTACATAAGTAAATCCTAACACAAATAATACAAATCCAACCAAAACCTTACTTTGTAACATTTCTTTCATATCACTCACTCCTTTTCTAATTCTATTTTATTACGAACATTTGTTTGTGTCAATAAAATTTCGAACAAATGTTTGACTTTCTGTCAACAATATGTTAAAATGTATTTGGAAATATAAAGGAGGTCTTATATGGAAGAACTGACAAACAGGCAGAAACAAATTTTAAATTATATTAAAAAATATATTGCAACCCATGGATATCCCCCAACCATACGTGAAATTGGGGCTGCAACGGATACATCATCCACTGCAACAATACATGCACATTTGACAAATTTAGAAAAAAAAGGATTTATTCGTAAACAAGGAACCAAAAACCGTGCTTTAGAATTATTAGTAAGCAATGAATTTGATCCTAAAAATGATTTAATTATCGAAGTACCCTTACTGGGGAAAATCACTGCAGGTTCTCCTATTGAAGCAATTGAACATCCAGATGAAACATTTGCACTACCATCTTATTTAGTTCCAAAAAACAAAGAGGTATTTACACTCAATGTCAGTGGAACAAGTATGATCAATGCTGGTATTTTAGATGGTGATGTCGTTATTGTGGAACGACAAAATACAGCGCGTAATGGTCAAATTGTGGTAGCAATGACAGAAGAAAATGAGGTTACATTAAAAACTTTCTATAAAGAAGATGGTTATTTTCGTCTACAACCAGAAAATGATACCATGGACCCTATTATCTTAGATCATGTTACTATACTAGGAATTGCAATTGGTTTATACCGAAAATTATAAAAGAGAGTTTTCCATTAACTCTCTTTTTCATGATTTTCTTTCAGGTTTTGATACCAATTACTTAATTTTTCTTTTCCTTTTTCATATAAGGAAGAGGCACCTTCTGTAACCTTACTTCCAGCATTTTGAAAAGATTCTTTCATATCTTCAGCAGATTCTTTAAAATTTTCATAATTTTCACTACCCATAGCAGATTCCATCTTTTCTTTTACAACATTTGTTTTTTCTTTTAAATAAGATAGTACTGTTTGATATTTTTCTTTTAATGTATCTTTATAATTTGGAATTTTATTTTCAATTGCTTGATCCATACGTTCTAAGATAGAACGTATTTTTTCTTGTGTACTTGTAGTTAAATCTTTAAAATATACATCTCCAATTGGAGCATCATAATAAATAAAATCTACAAGTGTAATGAATTTATCTACAAGTTTTTCTTTTAAAGTAGAAGATGGTTCTGTTTGTAATAAAGTGTTTACCTCTTGTTCAATGCTATTAATTTGTTTTATGGTATTTTCCTCCTTTGATAAAACAGGACTACTAGATATTTCTTCTTCATGTGTGATATCTGTATTGGGTTCATCTATTATGACATTTTCTTTTACGTCTGTTGTTTCCTCATTGAAAGAAGAATCTACAAAGTCTTCTTCTGGATTATATTCTTGAGCATCTGTAACCTCATCTACATTCGTATCGAATGTAGATGAATGCTTTTTACTATTTTCCTGTAATTGTTTTCCACACCCAGTCATACAGATAATACATAAAAGTATCATTATTATTTTCATTGTATACACCTTCTTTTAGAAAATTCACATCCACAATAGTTCTGTCTATATAAATGATATTTATTTGATAGTTCAATAGAACGTTTATAACCGTTTTTCTTTTTAAAATCAGCATACAAATATGAAATACCATATTGTTGTTCTAATTGGATGCCTATTTGATTCAATCGTTCACTATCTTTATAAGGACTTACCGATAAAGTAGTTGTAAAAAAATCAAATTTTAATTCTTTTGCTTTTTGAGCAGTCTCATGCATACGTAAGTAGTAACATTTCGTGCATCGTGCTCCACCCTCTGGTTCTTCTTCGAAACCCTTACTCATTTCCATAAAAACTTCTGGTTCATATTTTCCTTCTATAAAAGAAACATTAGGATATGCGAGTGAGATGAGTCTTTTTTGTTCTTTTACTCGCATTTGATATTCTTCTTCAGAAGTAATATTCGGATTATAATAAAATACGGTAATGTCAAAATATGAATTTAAATATTCTAATACATAACTACTACAAGGCCCACAACAACTATGTAAAAGTAATGATGGTTTTTGCCCGGTTGGTATATTTTTTATGATTTCCTCTAATTTTAATTGATAATTTATTTTCATATTTTCACTTCCGGCACTATTGTATCACTAATATTCAAAAAAAGAAATATTATTGATATTTCTTCTTACGTTTCGCGCTATAATTTTTTATAATGGCTTGTACATTAGGGAATGCATTCATTAAACGTTTTCCTAAGAACGACTTACTAGCAAGTGTTGTTCTAACACGTTTAGAAATCTCTTCTGTACTATCTTTACGAATTGTAGTCGCAACTTTCTTAAAGTTTAAAATTACTTTAAAGGAAATTAGATTATCCAACAAAAAGATAGTAAATATAACGATAGCCAAAATTGTTTGTATGATATTAGGAATCCATGATAAACAGCTTAAGAAAAATGGGTTTACTATGTATAAAAGAATACAACCACATATACCAAATGGAATCATTGTTTCTAGACAGATACGTCCATTGATATTGAAACGTTTTTTACTATAATCCCACCATCTAGCTTTGAATATTTTTTCCATTAAATAACTTGTAGTATATTCTAATATAGAACATATTGCGATGGTCATAAAAAATAAAATAATCGGACTATCTGTATAAGGATGTAAAAAATATATGATAAATAAGGCACCATATCCATATATTGGACAGTATGGACCAATTAAAAAACCACGGTTGACTATTTTTTTAGTGATAATGAAACCAACCATAATTTCAATAACCCATCCAATAACAGAATAAGTAATAAATAACAAAAACCAAGTTTTTAAATCATACATATTGTGACTCCACCCTACATCTATTCGTTTTATGTATTTAGTATAGCATAATTTGTCAAAAAAGAAAATAAAATTGATTGGCAAGTGAATTTTATTATGTTATAATAAAATTGTTTTCATGCCGCCTTAGTTAAGTGGTATAACGGAGCCATGGTAAGGCTCAATTGTAAGTTCGATTCTTACAGGTGGCACCAGATTGATTGATACTCGGGCTTTTCGAGTAACAATATAAAACGACTTGTCAAAAAGTCGTTTTTATGTTATTATGAATATGTCAAGGAAACTTGCATAAAATAAAAAAGGGAACATTCAGTTTTTGCGAGTTGAATGCCTACCCAATTAATATTGTTTAGACATTTAATTCAATGAAGAATTAAGTGTCATTTTTTTATTACTACTATCATAACGATAAGGAGAAATAAAATGATAGCAATGAGCTTTAGAACTTTTACAATAAAAGTCTTAGTTTTCATCTTTATCAAACCTCCTCTCTATAAGAGATTTGGTAGACACTCAACAACTGATATTCCCTATGAAAATTATATCAAACGATTGTTCTTTATACAATAGAATTTGATACTAAATTTATGACAATTTAGAAAACACACTTGCATATTGTCAAAAACAATATTCTTAAGGAGCTGATTCTCTATGCTAAATATAAATAATATTGATGACATACAAAAAATGATGCAATATTATAGAACAAGTGATATGTTAAATTTATTATATTTTTTCCACAATTAAGCCCAATAAGAGATTTAACATTAGTTGAAAGTGAAGAAGACTATTTAAACAATAAAGAATATTTTGATAGTTTTGCTCAAAATAGAGTTGATACATTAAAAGGAAGAACTCCTATTTTGGATATAGAAAATGTTGGAAAAAATAACTACTTTTATAATACTTTAATTAGAGTAAAAGAAAAAGATCCACTAGGAGTATTAGTCTTATTTAATATAACTAGCGAGCCAACAGAAAGATATGAAAGGTGGGCAGGAATATCAGTTGGTATTGATTTAGGGAAAGATGTTATAATCGATGCTGTATCAAAAGGTTTTGATGGAAGAGAAGTTTCAAAAAGTATTTGCACACATGAAAGATATTTTATTCCTTGGTATGATTTAAGAAAACTTAGTATTGAAAATTTTAAAGAATATCAAACTTATCAAATAAGTAATGAAAATTATCGAGTATCGAGAATGGAAAGAATAGAATTTTTAAAGTCAATTGGATTAAATTCAAAGGTATTTTCTAAATATATTCCTGAAGAATATCAGCCAATACCAGATTTTATATGGTTAAGCGTCATTAAAAATCTTGTTAAACAGTTAGAAAAAAGCGAAGAATTTCTAGCGAGTTATGGATTTACCAACTTTGCTATATCTGGACATACAGAAGGTATTAATTTTACTCCATGGCAAATGTTCGATAAAAGTAGGTACACACTAATAAAGAAAAGATAAAGTACTAAAAGTTTTATAAAAATGATATATATTAATATTTAATTCAAAAAAGTTGTTGTACCTCTTCCTTTAGGGCACCATTGACAAATCTGTTCGAACTATTCGAACTTTAGATAGAGAACTTGTAAAAAGTTTTTTTTTGTGATATTATGAATATGTCAAAAGAAATGACATAAAATAAAAATGAGGAACATTTGTAGGCAAGTGAATGTCGCCTCTAAAAATTTAGTTTCGACACTCGATTACTGCTAATTGGGTGTCATATTTTTATTGCTATTACCAATAAGGTAAGGAGTAATAAAATGATAGCAATAAGCCGAAGGACTTTTACAA
>CANQWB010000036.1 GCA_947627435.1 uncultured Bacilli bacterium | reverse complement strand
TAATAAAAAAATATAAATAGAAAGGGATCAATCAATAAGAAATTAATTGATATTTCTATAAGATTGATTATACGTGAATTATATGATTGAAATTATCAATGAATTTTTTAGTAAAGAAAGTAAAATAAATAACATTACAATAGAACAATTATTAAAAGAATATGAAGTAGATGAAAAAGTTTTTTGGAATTATGTTTATAACTATGATCTAGTGAAAAAAATGGGAATTGTAAACCGTATAAAATCAGAGAATGAAATTAGAAATACAAATAAAAGTAGTTTAGAAATTTATCGTGAATTGAAACAAAATAAAAATAATACATTCGGTGATATCGCACGTCATTACCATATTTCTATTGACCGTGTGATAGAATTATTAAATCATTCATATTTAAAAAAAGGAATTCGCCATTATTCATTCCAACAAATACAGAAAAATAATTTAGAATTATTGCGTCAAAAAGAAGAATTTGAAATGTATTTTTATTTTATAGAGCATCCAGTGACGTTTGAAGAAATTGCGAAGAAATTTCAAAAAGAAGAATCTCAAGTCATTCATTATTTTGATGAATATATTCAATTAGAAATCGCAGAAACGCAAATTCAAAAAATTTTTAAAATCAATAAATTACGTCAAATATACAATATTCGAAAAAATAATTTATATCAGTTCAATCAATGTTTTTTATTAACACCACAAGAAATTGCTGAATTAGAATATCATATTCATCATTTGAAAAATAGTGATACACCTAGAAAACATCTTGTGCTGAAATTGATAGAAAAATATTTATCCAATCCTACATGTACTATGGCCGAAGCAGCAGAAGAAGAACATACAAGACAGTTACATATCAAAAATCATAATGATAACAATTGGTTATATCAACTATTAAGTCCAGAAATTATAGCGAAATTAGAAATTCGAACTTTTTTAGCAGATTCCGGAATAAATCTGTTTAAAGATCCTGCCAAAATAGAAAAAATTAGACAATATTTAAAACTATATGGTGAATGGCTCAATCAACCTATCATTACTTTAGAAGCGTTTTTCAATGGTATGGATATGCATCCTTGGGATGGAAAAGCATTGGATCAAGAATTGGGCACACATGTATTTCAAACTATAGAAGATATCATGAAACCTGTTTTAATGAAACGAGAAGAACAAAGCAACTGTATAGAAAAATTGATCCTATTTACTAAAAAATTAGAAGCATGGAAAGAAATAGAACGTAAGAAACGTTTTCAAGAAACTTTACCAGAAACAACACAATTATTAGAAGTAATTGACCAAAAAGTGAATTTAAATGAATTAGATAAACAAGATTCCTATATCGAAAAATTAATACATAGTTGTCAATTTACGGCTCTTTATGTATTACAACCTAACTATGATGTCAAGGAATTAATGAGATTGTTTGATATTCAACAAAGACATACAGCTTCTTCTTATTTACATCATCCAATTGTTCAAAAACTAATAGGAGAAGAAATGCAAAAATATATTGCATATAAACGCTCTATTTGTACTTCTATGATTAGAGAAGATAATTATTTAAATCATTTAACTCATGATGAAAAAGGTCAATTTATCAAAAAATAAAAGAGGTTTTCAATAACCCTCTTTTTTGTTATAATAGGAAAAAGAAGTGATGTCTATGATACAATCTGTATATATTCATATTCCTTTTTGTAATCGTATTTGTCATTATTGCGACTTTCCTAAAATGTTATATCAAAAAAAATGGATTCATAATTATTTAAATGCTTTAGATACAGAAATTAAAACATATTACCAAAATGAAAAAATGAAAACCATTTATATTGGTGGAGGGACTCCAACGGTTTTAGAATTGGAAGAATTTCACCAATTGTTAAAAATAATAGATCAATTTCAAAAAGAAAAAAAATATGAATATACGATAGAATGCAATGTGGAATCATTAACGGAAGATAAAATCAAATATATGAAAAAATATGGTGTGAATCGTATTAGTATTGGTGTAGAAACATTCCATTCGCATCATTTAAAAACAATCAATCGTATGCATACTAAGCAACAGGTAATAGATACTATCCAACTTTTAAAAAAATATAATTTTGATAATATCAATATTGATCTTATATACGCATTACCCAATGAAACTTTGTCAGAAGTAATGATGGATATTGAAAGTTTTTTACAATTGAAAATTCCCCATCTATCTACTTATTCGCTCATGATAGAACCGCATACTACCTTTTATTTACAAAAGCAACTACCAGTAGCGGAAGAAATAGATGCCTTTATGTATCAGGCAATTTGTCAACGATTAAAACAACATGGCTATATACATTATGAAATTAGTAATTTTGCACAACCAGGATATGCATCACAACACAACTTGACTTATTGGAACAATGAACCATATTATGGATTTGGATTAGGTGCCAGTGGATATATCAAAGAAATACGTTATACCAATACCAAAAGCTTCACACATTATTGTAATCATCAATATCGATTCGAACAAGAAACAATGACTACAAGAACAAAAATGGAAAACGAAATGATATTAGGACTTCGTAAAAGAGAAGGTATCAATCGTAATATTTTTTATAAAAAATATGGACAAACAATAGAATCTGTTTTTCCGATTCAAACATTACTGGAACAAGGAAAATTAGAAGCAAAACAGGATTGGATTTTTATTCCTGAAGATCAAATCTATCGCTCCAATGACATTTTAATCGAATTTATTCAATAAAACGCATGAATATAGCGTTTTTTTCATAATATGAATTGGTGAAAGTAATGAGAAATTGGATTGCACATAGAGGAAATAACAATCATGGATATGCTGAAAATACCAAAGAAGCCTTACTTACTGCATTACAAACCGATTATATTGCTGGTATCGAATTGGATGTAAGAAAAACAGAAGATAATCAATTGGTCATTATTCATGATCCTTTTATTTCAAGAAATAGTGATGGTATTGGAATTGTCAAATATATGACGCTCAAAGAACTGAAAACTTTTAATTTTGGTACGAAAAAAAATCCATCTAAAATATGCACATTAGATGAATTATTAAAACAAATTCATAGTGATAAAAAAATTATCATTGAGATAAAAGCAAATGATTGTTCCAATTTAGTATATGAAACTATTCGAAAATATCCTTATTTGAATATATATATTTGTAGTTTCGATGTTCCATTGATCAATGCCTTTAAAAAAGCATATCCAAAATATCCGGTGGGTTGTATTATGGGAAAATACATCAATCATAATGTAAACACAAAAGTATATGATTTTATTGTAACACAAAATATTGAACAAAAACATAAAGAGGTTTATATTTGGGGAAAACATTCTAAAGCAAAATTACAATCTTTAGATTCTAATATTTCTGTAATTACGGATAATGCATATCAGTTATATCAACTTAAGTAAAAAATCCTCCATAAACAGGAACAGTATTTTCAGAAATAATCATGCAATTAGTATCATATTGTTCTAAAATGTCTACTACATATCTTTTTTTCTTTCTAGGTACGACAATAAGATATATTTCTTTTTGTTTTTCCATGCCTGTACAAGAAATGACTGTTACGGCAAACCCAGCATTACGTAAACTTTCCAGTAGTTTTTGTTGTCCTACTTCCGTAATACATAAAATCATATTAGATCCCATTGCCAGTTTTTCTTCAATAAAGCAACCAACATAAGAGCCAAGAAAGGAACCAAGCGCAAATACAACAATTTTAAACCAGTCGTCTTGAATTCCTACTATTACTGCTCCGGTTGCCGTAATCCATACCATAGCATGTCCGACTTGTAAAATAGCGCCTAACCATTTTTTTCCATTAGAAACTATGATCATTCTTAATGTACCAAGCGCAATTTCTACGATTTTAGAAACAAAAATAAATAAATAAATCATATGATAGTTTCCTTTCTATTTTAGGAAATCATTTTTTTAATATTTTCTAATCCACTTTTTTCTAATCGCGAGATTTGAGCTTGTGAAATTCCGATTTCTTTTGCCAATTCGAGTTGTGTTTTACCAAATACATAACGTTCATATAAAATATGACGTTCTTTTTCTTTTAATTGTTGCATCGCATCTTTCAAGGCAATTTTCATATCCAAAGAATAATGCGTATCTTTTTTATCTTCTAATTGATCGGCAAGATAAATGGTATCACCACCATCATTATAAATGGGTTCAAACATACTAATCGTATCTTTCATTGAATCGATAGCATTGTTTACTTCATATTCTGTCATACCCAATTCTTTTGCGATTTCTGTAACGGTTGGTTCTTTTCCATAACGATTGGTTAATTCTTCTTTTACTTTCATTGCTCGATAAGCAGTATCTTTAATACTTCGGGCAACACGAATGCTACCACTATCTCTTAAATAACGTCTTACTTCTCCTAAAATCATAGGAACTGCATATGTCGAAAACTTTACTTCCTTTTCTAAATCAAAATTATCGATGGCTTTAATTAAGCCAATGACACCTACTTGAAATAAATCATCCATATTGTCAGTACGGTTATTATATTTTTTCAAGATGGATAGTACCAATTTTAAATTTCCGTTAATCAATTCTTCTTTTGCCGTAAAGTCACCATTTTTCAAACGGATAAATAACGTATTCATTTCCTCAGGGGATAATACTTTAATATTCGCAGTATTCACGCCACAAATTTCTACTTTATGACGTGCCATATAAATCTCCTTTCTGTTTTATCTTGTAACAAAGAGATGGATTTTATGCAAAATTCATAAATATTCTATGATCACATACAATATATCAAGAGCAGTACTTCTGCTTTTTATTTGACACCAATTTGACAAATCAAAAAATATAGGATACAATGAAGATGTTCTCTTAATTAACACAGAGGTGAAATTGTGAAAAAAGAACAAAAAAAATTATGGTATAAAATCACGATGACAATCAGCATCTGCTTAATATTAATAGGAACGTTTTTTATTCGAAATATTGTAGTGGCAAATAACAAAGGCCTATTTCTAAATACCCAAATAAATAGTAGTGTTGTATTAGAATACTTACAAAAAGAGGCAGAAAGTCAAATTGTATATGATGGTCTCACAATGAATCAACTGACTATGAAATTAAATCAATCTTTAAAAGGAAAACTTGCAAATAGTGGGGAACAAATTGCCCAAAAAAGTATGGAACTTGGAATAGATCCTTATCTTGCAGCTGCAATTATTTTGCATGAAACCGGATGTAATGGGACATGTAGTAAATTAGTGGAAACCTGTAATAACGTGGGTGGTATGAAAGGGAAACCTGGTTGTAATGGGGGTGCATATATTCAATATGACACCATTGAACAGGGAATTGATTCTTTCATGAACAATTTATACAATAACTATATCGCAAAAGGTTTGACAACTCCAGAACAAATCAATGTAAGATATGCCGCAAGTCCAGTATGGGCAAATAAAATTAACTACTACATGGATAAAATAAAAGCTTCATAAAATAGAAGCTTTTTTCATATCATGAATTGGTGAAGTATATGCGCTTATCGGATTTACAAAATAAAGATGTTGTGAATATGGAAGACGGGAAAAAAATAGGCAATATTATCGATGTTATTATTGATAAAGATGGAAATATGGAAGCCTTAATTGTACAAAAATCTAAATTTATTACCAATTTATTTAGTAATAAAGATGAATTAGAGGTAAAATGGAAACAAATTCAAAAAATTGGAGAGGATGTCATTTTAGTGAGTATGGTCTTATATTAAAAAATATGATATAATGAGCTAGGTGATACTATGAAAATCTTGTTATATACCGAATTTGCGCATCTCAATGGAAAATCAGGCTTAGGAAAAGCAATTCGTCATCAGATACAAGCATTGACAGAACATCATATTGAATATACGACTGATCCTAAATGTAAAGATTACGACATCATTCATATTAATTTTTATGGTCCAAGAAGTTATTGGCTTGCAAAAAAAGCAAAAAAAATGGGTAAAAAGGTTATTTATCATGCACATTCTACGGAAGAAGATTTTCGCAATTCTTTTATCTTTTCCAATACAATTGCACCATTATTTAAAAAATGGATTTGTAAATGTTACCGACTGGGAGATCATATTATTACACCAACGGAATATTCTAAGAAATTACTCGAAAGTTATCATTTGAACCGACCAATTACTGCTATTTCCAATGGTATTGATATGCGTTTTTTTGAAAAAAATATAGAAAATGGTAAAAAATTTCGAGAAAAATTTGGATATCAAGAAACGGATAAAATCATTATGGGCGTAGGACTTTATTTAGAGCGTAAAGGAATTCTTACATTTGTAGAGCTTGCCAAACGTATGCCAGAATATAAATTTATTTGGTTTGGTTATTCTCCACTTACATTTTCTCCTAGAAAAATAAAAAAAGCAGTGCATACTCAACTAGATAATTTAGTTTTTGCTGGATATGTTGAGCCAGAAATTCTACGTGGAGCATATAGTGGGGCAGATTTATATTTATTTCCAACATTAGAAGAAACAGAAGGAATTCCTATTTTAGAAGCCTTAACTGCTAAAATTCCAACCATTGTCAGTGATATTCCGGTATTTGACTTTTTAGAACATAAAAAAGACGTATATAAAGCCAAAACAATTGAAGAATGGCAAGAAACCATCCAAAACATTCTCACTGGAAAATTACCTTCTTTAGCGGAAAATGGATATCATAAAGTAGAGTCACGTGAAATAAAACATACTGGTCAACAATTGATTGAATTATATCAGAAAGTCTTAAAGGAAAAGTAGAAAACTTTTTCTTTTTTTGTTATAATGGATAAGGTGAATGCTATGCAAGAAAAAATCAATCGATGGATATGGATTTCGCTTCCTATTTTAGTAATTGGCCTCATCATTCTTTATTGGATAGAAAAAAATGAAGTGAAAGAGTTTACCCGTAATTTATTTTACATGGATACCTATATATATGTCAAAATAGAAGCAAAAGATGAAAAAAAGGCTACAGAAGCGTTAGAACAGGTAGAACAAATTTATGATAGTTATCATAAACTTGCAGATCGCTATCAAGCATATGATGGTATCGTCAATTTATATACAATTTATCATAATACAGATCCAGATGCTACATTGACAATCGATGAAAGACTTTACGATATGATTGCTTATGGAAAAGAGTGGTATGAAAAAAGCCATGGAAAATTAGATATTAGTATGGGTAACATTATAGATGTTTGGAATCATTATCGTACTATGCAAACAGGAATTCCATCCCAAGAGGAACTGATGCTTCACGATACAGGTTCGATTCAAGATATCATTTTATTAGACCATAATCAAATTCAAAACAATCATGTAAATATAGATTTAGGTGCTATCGCGAAAGGATATGCAACCGAAATGGCTGGTAATTATTTAGAATCAATTGGAATTACTAGCTATTTAATCAATGCAGGTGGAAATGTAAAAGTAGGAAAGCCTTCTCATAAAGACACATATTCAATTGGTATAGAAGATCCAAATAGTACAGTTGGTGATGTTTTCAAAATTATATATGGTAAAAATATTAGTGTTGTAACAAGTGGAGGTTATGAACGCTATTATGAATATGAAGGTAAAAAATATCATCATATTATCGATCCAGATACCAATATGCCATCATCTTATATGAAAAGTGTGACCGTTATTACAGAAGATAGTCGTTTAGGAGATGTTCTTTCGACCGTATTATTTTTACTTCCTATTGAGGAAGGAAAAGCTCTTGTAGATACACTTCCTGTAGAAGCCATTTGGTATGATAATAATGATGTTATTATTACATCTAAAGGAATTGCCAATTATGAACAAAAATGATGGGATCATGATTGGAGTCATCTTGATTCTCTGTTTATTGTCCATATTGATATTTGCTAAATGGGATAAAAAAGGTGATAAAATTGCCATTGTTTATTATCAAGATGAGGTTATATTAACAATTGATTTAGCGAAAAATGAGAAAAAAGACTATCAAGTAATGGGAAAGAATGGAACTGTAATTATAGAAGTCAATCAAGATAAAATTCGTGTAAAGCAAGAAAATAGTCCCTTACATATTTGTTCTAAGCAAGGGTATATTAGTAAGAATACAGAAAGTATTGTTTGCTTACCAAACCAAATTGTCATCCAAATTCAAACTAAAAATGCAATAGATACGGTGGTGCACTAATATGACTTATCAAAAAATAACACGACTTTCTATGTTATTAACATTATCATTATTACTTAGTATATTAGAAAGCATGATACCTATTTTTAATGGTATGATTCCTGGTATAAAAATAGGATTAGCCAATATCATTTTAGTTATGGTTTTATATCTATATGGAGCAAAAGAAACATTTGCTATCGCACTTCTTAGAGTTTTACTCATGGGAATATTGCGAACAGGCCTTTTTAATATTCATTTTTTCTTTAGTTTAGCAGGTACTATATGTAGTGTAGGTATTATGACATTTGCGAAAAAAACTAAATTATCTATGATAGGTGTTAGCATATTAGGATCTATTTTTCATAGTATTGGGCAAATAATCATTGCTATTTATTTATTACATCTGCCAAATTTAATCTATTATTTACCATGGATGATATTAGGATCTATGATAACAGGAGCCATCATAGGATATTTTGCCAAAACAGTCTTAAAACAATTCAAAAATACATTGTAATCATTATATAAATAGGTTATAATAAGAAAGAATAGGAGAGAATAATATGAAAAAAATAAGCGTGCTGTTACTTGTAATTTTTATCCTTTGTGGATGTGAAAAAGTAGAAAAAGAAGGAAATTATAAAAAAGGGACTTATATGGGTGCTGTCACATATGAATCATATGGACAACAATATGTCACAACGGCTACTATCTATGTAGGAGATTCTGGAAATATTGAAAGTTGTTTTATTGATTCTACTTATGAAAAAGATGGCGTAATTACAACGAAAAAGACTCTAGGTGATAATTATGCGATGAAAGAGACTTCTGCGAATATTGGGGTCATACCTGGTGGTGCTGAATGGTACGAACAAATTGAAAAAATAGAAGAAAAAGTAGTAGAAGAGCAAAATTTAGATTGGGTAAAATGGAAAGATGAAACCAAAACCAAATTGGATTTAGATACAATTAGTGGTGTTACGATTACGGCAGATAGTTATATTAATGCAGTGGATCAAGCACTCAATCAAGCTAAAAAATAAG
The DNA here is from genome assembly GCA_947627435.1 of uncultured Bacilli bacterium. Classification (GTDB taxonomy): domain Bacteria; phylum Bacillota_I; class Bacilli_A; order RF39; family UBA660; genus UBA5026. The sequence goes on along the minus strand of CANQWB010000036.1, from coordinate 168 downwards.
GATGAAAATCCTTATTTTATTTATTTTGGTTAGTGTAAAGAGATTTGGGGGAAAAAGGAAAGAAAGTTGAATTTATAATAAATTTGATTTTCTTTTTTTATATATTAGGAATTTGCTTGGTAAAGACAAATAAATATATTATGAGTTAAATACAACACAAAAGAGTAC
>CANQWB010000035.1 GCA_947627435.1 uncultured Bacilli bacterium | reverse complement strand
CGACAATTACATTCACAGATAATTTAGAGTTAGCTGGATATCAAGTGACACAAAACACAAATACACCATCTAGTTGGACAACAATCAGTGGAACAAGTGTAAGTAAAACATATACAGCAACAAGTGCAGGTACATACTATGTACATGTCAAAGATGGAGCAGGAAATACGAGTTATAAAAACTTCACAATAGAAGAAGCAGCATTTTGTGCATATAAAGCAGGAGAATTTGTAAAAGAATTTGTATATACAGGGAATGTAGAAGAATTTGAAGTACCATGTGATGGAACCTACAAGTTAGAAGTATGGGGAGCAAAAGGTGGTGATATAGGTGTATATCAAACAGGGTCTGATTACAAAATAGTCAATGGTGGAAATGGTGGATATTCAACAGGAGAAAAGGTTTTAGGTTTGAATACTAAATTATATGTAGCAGTAGGTGGATCCGGAGGTGGCGGAGACTATCATTCATACTATAAATTTGGAGAAATTGCTGGTGGCTGGAATGGTGGAGGCAAAGGAAATTTAACATCTACCAGTACTATGGGTGGTGGCGGAGGCGGTGCCACGCATATTGCCACTAAAACAGGCTTACTATCATCTTTATCATCTGAAGAAGATCGAAAAACTGTACTAATTGTTGCCGGAGGTGGCGGAGGCGGAGCTCTTAGATTAGGTGCTACTGTGCATACTGCTGGAAATGGTGGAGGAGAAACAGGAAATTCTGTAGAATCAGCTTTAGGTGGTACACAAAATAGTGGTTATGCCTTTGGTGCAGGACAAAGTTATAATAATATTAGTGCATCTTTTGCCGGAGGAGGCGGAGGTGGCTGGTATGGCGGTTATACGCAAGCTGAAATTAGTGGAGCTGGTGGCTCTGGATATATTGGTGGAGTAGAAAATGGATATATGGAAAATGGTGTTAATAATGATTATGATGGAAAAGCTAAAATCACATTAATTTCATTTGATTAGATTCACTATAAAGCAAGATATCTTTATCTTGTTTTTTTTATCTATTTTTGTTATACTGTAAAAGTAAGATAGTAGAGGTGTTTGTATGGATTTAATTATTTTAGTAGTTTTAATCGCCATTGTATTAATTGTATTTCGTGATACAAAATGTTTTATTTATTTTTTAGGAATTGTTGAAATATTTTTCCATGTGATGACTTATATTGCCAATCATATTGGTATACCAGAATTAAGCAAATTCATTACCAATTATATTCCATCATCTATTTTGGTGATTTTAGATCGTTATGCAAATGGATTATTGTATGATATTCTTGCTTGGTTATTTGTTGGTAGTTTCCTCGTATTGGATTATTATTTAATTAAATATCTCTTTAAGAGAAAATAAGATATTCATTGATATCTTTTTTTTTCGACAAAAGAAGAGACTATGATGTGATAATTTAATTTTGGTGACTTATATGCGTAAATACTATCTATTTATCATAAAAACAGAGTATTATAAATTGTACAAAAAAGATCCACATATTTTATATCAAACATTGTATCAATTATATTGTTTAAAAGAACCTAATTTTGCTTATGGAATTTCCATATTTGATAGTATTTGTCAACCATTTTCTGTTAAATTATTACGTAATTATATTCAAAATAAGTATACTTGTAGTATGAAAAGTCAAAAAGTAATGCATCTACATTCTCCTGAGGATACATTATTACAAATTAACTATGCTTGTATTATTGTGAAGAGCAATTTCAATTTTCCAGATGTTTTGAGAGTATTTCATATCTATAATAAAAAAATATTGGTTTGTGATTTTGAAAATGAAGACTATTTTTGGTTAAGTATGCAAATGCAGAAAAGAAAGTCAACTTTTGCATCCTAAGTCATATATTGTATTAGGTGGTTATCATGGATAAGATGACAGAATTTAAAGCGTTTGTAAAGGAAAAACCAGAATTGATTCAATATGTGCGTAGTGGCGATATGACATGGCAAAAATTTTATGAAATATATGATTTGTATGGATCAGATGAAGAAGCTTGGAAACCATATCAAAAAAAGGTAGAAACGGTTGCTACTACCGGTGCTGCAGCACTTGGAGTGAGTGATATTATAGGGTGGTTAAAAACAATCGATTTGGATAGTGTACAGAATGGTATTAACAGTATGCAAAGAGTAATTGGAGTATTACAAGATTTTGGAAATAAAGATACAGTAGAAAAACCGGAATATACACCAAGACCACTTTATAAACATTTTGAGGATTAATGTCGTTAGAACTTCAATTTCGTATTAAAAATAATCCGCATTACATAAAATATATTCGGGAAAATTCCTATTGGTATAAATTGTTAAATCGCAATGAAAATTTATTTCCAAAATTTGAAGAAGAAGTAAAAGAAAAATATGGTTTGCGTCCAGGAGATCGTATTACAAGAGCACTTGAAACTTTCGAACTGATTCAAAATATTTTGGCAACATTAAAATAATATGATACAATAAAAAAAATCCTACATAGTAGGATTTTTCAAAAGGGGAGTATTTCAGTGATGTATCATCACATTGATAGTATGTGTTATTTTTTATAATTGATACCAAAAGGAGAGTATATGAGAATTATTAGTGGAAAATATAAAGGAAGAATTTTAGATGGTTTTAATTTAAATGGGACAAGACCTACTATGGATCGTGTCAAAGAATCTATTTTTGCGATGATTCAAACCAAATTAAAAAATAGTGTATGTTTAGATCTCTTTGCAGGAAGTGGTGCTTTAGGGTTAGAAGCATTGAGTAATGGAGCCAGTAAATGTTATTTTGTAGATTATAATTCACAAGCCATCAATACCATTTCTAAAAATTGTGCCAAATTAGATGTACAAGCGGAAAAAGTCATTTTACATCAACATTTTGAACAAGCATTGGATTCTTTCAGACAGCAGAATATTACATTTGACTTAATTTTTTTAGATCCACCCTATCAAGCACATCTCATTCAGTCTTGTTTAGAAAAAATACAAAAAAATCAGTTATTAAAAGAAAATGGTTTGATTATTTGTGAATATGAAACAGAAATATTTGATTGTGCCTATACTTGTATCAAAGAAAAAAAGTATGGCAGTAAAAATATACGAATTTATCAATTTGACAAATCATAATAATTGGTTATAATAGGAAACTAATTGAAGGGGGAAATTATATGGCAAATGAAACTTTAATTGAAAGTAAAGCGGGTATTCCACAAGAAAGACTACAATTATATTTAGACAAAATTGAACAAAATCTTGGTTCTATTGTAAGATACACAGTTGAAAAAAGTATCCAAAATGGTCATATGGGAGAGGGTGTTTTATCAAAATTAAGTGGCCTTCCATCCTATGAACCAACTTTACCACCAGATGTAAGTCGTCGTGAAAAAAGAAGATAAAAAAATCTTTTTTTTTGTTTATTAAAGGATATTATAATTATTTCGTTTATGTTACTAGTGAGGAGGTGAATTGTTCATGAAAAAATACCCATATGTTCATCAAGACAATAGTAATAGTTGTGGTGTTGCATGTATTGATATGGTCATTCGGTACTATAAAGGATATGTCCCTACATCCATTTTAATGCAATATACGCATACATCTAGAAATGGGACAACTGCCTATCATATGATTGAAACTTTAAAACAATTTGGTTTTTCCGCAACTGGTATTTCCTGTGATTTGAAAAAACCAATTGATATTGCATGTCCTTTTATCGCACATGTAACATTAAATCAAACGTATTTACATTATGTAGTAGTCTATGAAATCAATTGGAATAAACAATATGTTGTAGTAGCAGATCCTGCAAATCAAATATCTAAAATGAAACTAGACAAATTTTATCAAATTTATAATCAAATACTAATCACGTTACATCCTATACAAAAAATACCACTTTATCATAAAACATATTCTATGATTCGTTATACTTTTGCTATTATTTGTAGATATTGGAAAATTTTTTTACCTGTTTGTATATTTTCACTTTGCATTTTTATCCTTTCTGTAGTAAGTGCATTTTATATTTCAATATTGTTACATATAGAATTTCGATTATCACAATTTTTATTACTACTTTTTCTAAGTTTTGAATTATGCAAACACATATTTGTTTATTTTCGTAGTAAATGGATGAATCGTTTAAATGAACAACTATCTATCTTAATGACACATGATGCTTTTTCACGGATGATGCGACTTCCTTATCTACAGTATCACAATTTACCAACTGGTGACTTTATTTCACGTGTACATGATATTGGAAAAATACAAGAAGTAGTTTCACAAGTAGCTTTTACAATTGTATTTGATGGTTTTCTATTTATACTTTCCTTGCTATTTCTATTAATATTACAACCTTTATATACAATTATTTGTGGCATGTTACTCCTTGGTTATCTATTCATCATGTATCATTTTCGATCTCTTTATCAATGTCATATTCTTGCGTTGGAACAAAAAAATGTACAAGTACATTCTTATATGATTGATTATGTGCGTGGATTTGAGTTTGTAAAGGGTCTTTCGATTACAGAAAAGGTAATTGATCGTTTTCAAACCCTATACCAGAATTATGCGCAAGCTGTAACTACTTTTCAAAATATGGTACAAAAAGAAATGCTTATACGAGGTTTTTTAGAAAGTATTGGCTATTTAGGTTTCCTTGGCTTTAGTATTTTGCTGTATCATAGAGGGCTTATTTCAGTTGGTTTTATCTTTGCCTATCAAATGTTATTTTCATATGTAATGGGTCCTATGACACGATTAGTCGATTCCAATTTCTTGTTGGAACACGCTAAGAGGTCATTAGAACGTATTGAAAGTTTACCAGTAGAATTAAAAGCACGAAAGGGTTTACAAGTACCAATTCATACGATTACATGTCATCATTTGCAGTACATGATTCAAACAATGACTCCAGTATTACATGATATTCAATTGCATTGGAAGTCTGGGCAATTGATTCTATGTAAAGGTTCTAGTGGTTCTGGAAAGAGCACATTATTTAAATGTTTAAAAGGGTACTATACAGTAGAAAAAGATCAATTTTATATTAACGAAAAGTCATATCAACAATATGATTCTGTATATCTGGATAAACAAATTTTATATTTAAGCCAAAATGAAACATTGTTACTTGGTACATTGTATGACAATATAACTATGCATGAGAAGGTAGAAGAAAAGAAGTGGAAAGAAATTCTTCAATTATGTGAAATTGATTCTATTGTTGAAAAAAATCTCCTTAAATACCAAATGCTAATTGAAGAAAATGGTTCCAATTTATCTGGTGGACAACGTGCGCAAATTATTTTAGCACGTACTCTTTTAAAACCATTTCAAGTACTTTTAATTGATGAAGGATTAGAACAAATGGATGTCAATTTAGAACGAAGAATCTTAAAAAGAATTCGTGCTAAATATAAAGATAAAATCATTGCAGTGATATCGCATAGACAAGAAAATATGGATTTATATGATCAAGTCATTCAATTGGAACATGGGCATATTGTAGATGTTTTAGAAAGGATGGGTTCATTTGTTTAAAAAAATACTTACAGCAATTGCAACATTTATATTTTTTATAGTAATGTAGAAGAAAGGAAGTGGGAAACATGCAATTGTTAAATGAATATGAGTTGCAACAAGTTGTCGGTGGTGGAATTTCTTTTGGATTAGGCGCAGCTATTGTAGCAGGAATTGTCTTCTTAGCTAGTTTTATTGATGGATATGTGAGGCCATTAGCATGTCGCAGTTAAAAGTATTAAAAAAACAAGAACTGCTTGAAATTTCTGGTGGAGCAATTTCAGGTACTATGATCAATGCTTTTGTACGAGGCATTAATGCGATTATCGATCTAGGAAGAAGTTTCGGTACTGCCATTCGAAGAATTCAAACTGGACAATTTTGTCGTTAAGAGATACTTTAGTATCTCTTTTTTTATATATAACAACATAAATTTGTTGAAAAACCAAATAAAGAGTGTTATAATAACTTTAGTTTCAGAAGGGAGGGAATATGATGACTAAAGTTATTGTTCAAAATGGCAATGTAGATGGTGCACTTAGAGCTTTTAAACAAAAAAACTTAAAAAGCGGCCTCCTGAAAGAAGTACGTGAAAGACAAGAAGGTTATTTAAAACCTGGCGTAAAAAGAAGAAATGCAAAAAAAGAAGCAATTAAAAATAGTAGAAGAAGACAAAGAGAACATTATTAAAAGCCGTACTTATGGCTTTTTATTCATAAAGGAGAACAATATGAAAGAACAAATTTTAAGTGATTTGAAAATGGCAATGAAGAATCAAGATAAAGAAAGATTATCTGTGATTCGTATGTTAAAAGGTGCTATTCAAATGGAAGAACTAAATACCAAAAAAGAATTACAAGATGATGATATTATTGGAATTGTTTCCAAACAAATCAAAACACGAAAAGAATCCATTCAAGAATTTGAAAAAGGAAATCGTCAAGATTTAATTGATAAAACTGAATCTGAAATTAAAATCTTAGAAAAATACATGCCAGAGCCAATGAGTGAAGAGGAAATATTGGATGAAATTCAAAAAGCATTTGATTCTATAAAACCAACTTCTCCATCTGATATGGGAAAATTGATGGGATATTTGACTCCTATTTTCAAAGGAAAAGCAGATATGGGTATGGTAAGTAAAATGATTCGTGAACGTCTATCCAAGATGAATGAGGAAGTTTAAAGACTTTCTTTTTTTATATATTAATTTTCAATATCTGAAATAGAAAGGTAATTGAAAATAAAAATCTGTTAGATAAAAAATAAAATTGGAATGAAAAAAGCATTCAAAAAGTGAAAACATATATTTTACAAAAGAAATTTTTTTTGATATTATGCAAATGTACTGGATATAAATACGAGAAAATTCATTGTATATTGAATATCCATATAGTATAATAAATATAGTTGGGAGGAAGTTATGTTAAAAGTAGACAATGTTACAAAATACTATGGTAACTTTTTAGCAGTAGACCATTTATCCTTTGAAGTAAAACCAGGTGAAATATTTGGATTATTAGGAATTAATGGTGCTGGAAAAACGACGACTTTTCGTATGATTATGGGTCTTTTAGATGCCACCGAAGGAAGTATTACATTAGATGGTAAGAAGATAGATTATGATGTTACAGATCAAATCGGGTTCTTAACAGAGGAAAGAAGTTTGTTAACTAAAATGACTGTAAAAGAACAGTGTCTTTATTATGGTATTTTAAAAGGTATGAAAGAGCATGATGTATTAAAACGAATGGATGCTTTATTAGATAAGTTTGGTATTATGGAATATCGTGAGAAAAAAATAAAAGAATTATCCAAAGGAAATCAACAGAAGATTCAATTTATTACTGCCATTTTGAATGAACCAAGACTATTAATTTTAGATGAACCATTTTCTGGGTTAGATCCTTTTAATGTTGAGTTATTTAAACAAGAAATAATGGAGATGGCATCTAAAGGAAGTATCATTATCTTTTCTTCTCACCGTATGGAACATGTCGAATTATTCTGTAAAAAGTTAGTGATTTTATTAAAAGGAAAACCAGTGATTGAAGGATATTTACGTGATATTAAAGAACAATATCGCAAAAAAAATATTTTGATTAAAGGAGATATTTCCAAAGAGGAACTAGAGACAATTGATGGAGTGTTATCGGTAGAAGAACATGCAGATGAATTAGAAGTGAAAATTGAAAATAATGATATTGTTCCAAATGTTTTTAATCAAGTAAAGAAGAAAAAGAACATTACAAAATTTGTTGTAGAAGAACCATCATTAAATGAAATTTTTATTTCGAAAGTGGGTGAATCATTTGAAAAATAAATTAAAATATTTAACTACTGTCAGTTTAAAAAGAAAAATACAAACTAAATGGTTTGTGATTGCAAATATTGTACTGGCGATTATTATTATAGGTATTTTAAACATTGATAGTATTATAGCTTTCTTTGGTGGAGATTTTGATAAACAAACGAAAATTTATATTATTGATGAAACCAATGAAACATTTGATTTATTGAAAGAACAAATCAATGTAAATAGTTTAAACTATAGTGAAGAAGAAGAAAGCGCCTATGATATTGTACAAAGTGATCAATCAAAAGAACAAGCGTTGTCTATTATAGAAGAGGAAAAAGATGCTTATGTATTTATTATAGAACCAGATGCAACAGATGTATTTCGTGTAACTTTAGTATCTGATGGTTATATTGATGCGATAGAATTTCAATTGCTTTCAATGGCTGTCAATAATGTGAAAACAATGGTAGCAATTCAACAAAGCAATATATCACAAGAAGAACTCAATCGTTTATATGATCCAATTGAAATTCAACGTATGTATTTAGATGAGGGCAAAAAAACAGAAGATGAAAATATGGACATGATTATGACTACTGTCTTTCCAGTTGTTATATTACCATTTTTTATGTTGACACTTTTCTTAGTGCAAATGATTGGTGCAGAAGTCAATGATGAAAAAACAACAAGAGGAATGGAAATTATCATTTCTAATGTTCCTCCTAAAGTACATTTCTTTTCAAAAGTAATTGCAGGAAATTTATTTGTAATTTTTCAAGGTATTTTATTAATTATGTATGCTGCGATAGGTGTGGCTGCTCGTCATTTCCTAGGTAGTGGTAGTATTACCAATATATTAGGAGGAGAAATTGGTAATATTGTAAGCAATATTATGGGAACAGATGCGCTTAACAAATTAATTTATATTATTCCATTTGCGTTAATCTTAATGTTACTTACTTTTATTGCTTATTCATTATTAGCTGGTATTTTAGCTTCTATGACAACCAATACGGAAGATTTTCAACAGTTACAAACACCTATTATGGTAATTTCTTTAGTCGGCTATTATTTAGCAATGATGGCTGGTGTATTTGATGGTGCATTATTTATTCGTATCTTATCTTACGTACCATTTATTTCTGCTATTTTATCGCCAAGCTTACTTGTATTAGGACAAATTTCCATTATAGATATATTGATTTCTATTGGACTTACCATTGGAACTAACTTCTTATTAATTAAATATGGTTTAAAAATATATAAAGTGGGAATTTTAAATTATTCGTCTAAAGATTTATGGAAAAAAATGTTTAAAGCAATTCGAAATTAAAGATTATTTTCTAATTAAAAAGTATTGATGTTTGATTTTGGTTTTGTTATAATAATGACAGAAAATATAGAAGGTGAAGCAAATGAAAAAATATGTGATACTTGGAATTTTAGTTTTATTTATGACTGGAATTGTAACTGGTTGCAAAAAGGAAGCTGAACAACAAAGTGATTCAAATATCCCACAAGCAAATACCAATGAGAATGTAATAAAAAATCAGGTTGTTGATGTATTTAGTTTTGAAAACACATCACTTTTATATGAAAATGGAACTAGTACATTTGAAACAACAGTAACAAATACAAGTGATATAGCAGTATATGTATCAGAGTTTAAAATACATTTAAAAGATGAACAAGGAAACGAAATTGTTACATTAACTGGGTATATTGGAAATCAATTGGATGCACATGAAAGCCGTACGATTACAAGTTCAGCAACTCAAAATTTGATGCTTGCAAGTATATTGGAATATGAAATTATAAGATAATGTAAATTGAAAATTATTGTAAAAAAAATATAAAGAGTCTTGAAACATAGATTCTTTTTTGCTATAATTGAAATGTCAAATAAATCATAGAATAGTTTCAAATAACAAAAAATATTATGTATGCTATTTGTAAACGGGGGGGGGGTACTCCCTTTTTTTATTGTCTAAAGGAGAGATGTATATGAAGAAAAAAGGATTTACATTAATAGAATTA
>CANQWB010000034.1 GCA_947627435.1 uncultured Bacilli bacterium | reverse complement strand
AATGCGTCTCTATACCGTAAATGACCGCGCGGGTATTTATGGAGAGTAAGCAGTCCATGAGGCTGTTTCTGCGTTGGAGCCGTTAGCCGTTTTGTCCTCGGTTCTAGGTTGAGCTTCGGAGGGTTGTGCAATAACCTCAAGACAAATATATAATATATCGAAAGAAAACGCTCAAATAGGCTCCGTCGGATTTCCAGTGGAATTTCTGGAATTTCCGGCAGAGCCTATTTTTTACGCTAAAAAATATAATAATAAAATATCATAGCCCTATTTTATTATTATATTTGTAGTAGAATCGCTGTCTGTACCCTATTTTATTCAATAAATTTTATGCCGTTTTTGACACTAAACTGCGATAAATTATGGTCAATTACAGTGATTTCGCCACATTTTCTGTTTTATCAAAAACCCTTGCCATCAACGTTTTTACGGGCTTTTCGGGCTTTACCCGCAAACCGTTGTTAATATTATGCAAAAATATTTCAAAATCAGATTAACATGTCAATTTTTTAAATCAGTCTCTTTAAAATAATATGTATGCTAATTAAACTCTCAGCAACCATTGAGAGTCATAAACACGATATACTTTAGCTTATATTAACTTACCAGCAAAATATCCTCACGTTTAGCGGCCAGTTCTTCCAATTCAGGTGTGAATCCGCTTATACTGAATAAAACATACCAAACCTTCCTCGTATTTCTATACCAGTCAACATTCTTTGTTTTCTCTTCCAAATCGCGCAGAACATTTGACCCTACAGGTTCGTTCCAATATTTACATTCTCCAAGTATAATATTCTCGTCATCCGGATCTATTGCGGCTATGTCGATTTCGGTGTTCCCCGACCAATATCGTCCGACTCTCGAGAACAGGAAGGACCACGCGCCGGAGGCGTTTAGCTCCCACATTCTCTCGCGACATATATCCTCATACACGAACGCGGTTTGACGACTGATGAGCCCATCGCGTATTTTCTCCGCTGCAATTTCAGCATGACCGCTTTCTATGAAGCTCATATTTGGATAGACAAACGCAAACCAAAATCGAATATAATTGTCCTTTATTTTATACAAACCCTTCTTACTTTTTTCGGGATTATCTTCCGTCACCGGAACTTCCCGCTCAAGAATATCCAAGTCAATGAGTGTTTTCAGATATTTCGTTAGGCTCGTGGATTTAACCTCGAGCAGCGACGCTATGGCTGACAACTTACTGTTTCCTGCGGCTATGGCTCGTATCACGGAAAAATAACTGCCTATTTCTGATACCTCCTGCTGTAAGAGGAAATGCGGCTCGTCATACAGATAGCTCATAGGATTCAGCACGCTTTTTTCTATTGCTGTGTAAATATCATCACATTCAGCAAAAGCCTCAATATATTTCGGAACTCCGCCGGTTACGGAATACATCTCAATAAGCTGCCTTTCGCTTTTTTGAGGAAAGAATTGCTTGTAATACCGAAACGGAATTTGTTTAAGCCTAATCTGAGCGGTACGCCGACCATATAAAGGGCTGTTATAGGCAAGCGTCTGTGACTCCATCATAGAAATCAGTGAGCCGCATAAAATCACCATAACGGAGCGATCCTTGAGTGTTTCTTCCCATATACGCTGAAAAACAGACGGGAATGCCGGATTTGACTTTCCAAGATATTGGAACTCGTCGATAACAATTATCGGTTTTTTTGTAAACGGCGTGTCCATAATCGCCTTAAATATAGTATTCCAATCTTGTATCGAAGCGTTGCGAAGCAAATCATTGTCAATAAATTCAGCGGCCTTGTTCTTGAAATCCGCTCTGTTTTGCGCCTCGCTTTCCTCGCTTACAAGGAAAAACAGCGCCGATTTATCTTTTATAAATTCCGAAATCAATGTAGTCTTTCCCACGCGCCTGCGACCGTAAAGTATAACAAGGGAAGACCCATCCCTGTCATACTCATTTTGCAGGATCTCCATTTCGCTGTCTCTGTCTATAAATTTATTCATGTTTGCCACCTCTTTATACTTTATTGTGCCTTCGCGATTATTATACCACAAATTATTATAATTGCAAGTATATTTTTGCGATTGTACTTAAGAAATAAAGGATAACTAAGAATTATCATTTAACAATAATAGATATAAAATATAACTAAATTGTCGATAAAATCATATAAAAGATGAAGAACGCAAAAACAAGAGTGACATTCTACTCTTTTTAGGAGTATAGAATATCCGCTTGTGTTTGTATTATTAAAAAACATGGTATTTATTTCATGCCCACGTTATGGTTTGTATCGTTATATGAATGACGGAAGGGAGAATTGTTATGCCATTTAAAATATGGGTTGGTAAAAGAGAATCTGATATATTAACATATAGTTATTTTGATGAATCTATTACGTTTTGGGGAAACAATACAAATGGAAACCATTCTTTTTGTACCAATCGTAGAATCAAGGATAATTATGGCGATGAATTTACAAACTTTGTAATAAAACATTTGTTAAGATATATTTCTAAATATCAAGATATAGAAATTCATTTTTATAATAATTCGTTTGCCTATAAGCTTTTGAGTATAAATTCAACTTTAAAGCCCTATATTATTAATATAAATTCCCGGTGTTCTTTTGATGTGGCTCGTCATAAAACTTTATCAAGGGTATGGTTGCAAAATTCGGTTGATGTGCCACAATTTACATATTTATCAAAAAATGAATTTACATATGATAAATTGATAAATAAGTTTGATGGATATAATAAGTTTGTTATTCAAAAAAGTATATCAGGCGGAGGAAATGGCACTTACTTGATGGACTCATATAATTATCATGAAATCGTTTCTCAGTTAGACAGTAATGATGTCTTTTTAGTTTCACCATATTATGAAAAAAGCGAATCTATAAGCTGTCATTTGATGATATATGATGATGGTGTTATGATTTTTCCAGTGTCCCATCAATTACTAAATCATGAAGCCAACAAAATTGCTTATTGTGGCAATAAGTATTTAGATAATAATTGTGATTTATCTATAAATATTAAGAAAAACGCATTAATGATTGGTAATAGATTAAAAGATATAGAATATCGGGGAATATGTGGACTGGATTTCATATATTCCAATAACAAAATATTACTCATTGAAATTAATCCTAGATATCAAGGATCATCTTACTTGATAAATGCTGAGTTAAATTCAATTGGTTTGCCGTCATTGTTTGAATTAAACAAGATGGCGTTTTGTGGTAATATGGACAGTAGTATTTCATCTCAAATAGACAAAATGGTAATTTCATATGAATCGCACACATGCTTTTACAAAAAGAATTTATCCAGTAATATTATTAATCATCCTCAAAATGCATCTGTTTTTTTTGATGGCCTGCAAAATGTATCCAGTTATGAAGATGGTGTATATTTATATAGATATCTAAAATTAAATAATGAGTAGTTACATTATTCGTTTTAAGATTTCTGATTAAATATATTGCTTTGTGTATCCGCCATTGTACAGCCCCAGCAAAAACAGACAATGAAAAAATGACCTACTATTGTAAAATAGAACCATAGAAGGTTTTAATATGCCAAGAAGAAAAGGAACGCCGAATACACACCGCAAATAATCATTGATGAAATTGGATTAATGTCAATAAAGTAGACAGAAAAAAGCGAAGAATTATACACACATAAACATCGCCTCTTGCTGATTTGGTGTCAGACCGTCATTATGAGAGTGCGGTCTGACAGAATTGTAGAATCCATTTATGTAAGTGAACAAGCGTTGTTTAAGTTCCGTAATGCTATGATATATTCTTCTGTTGGTTTCCTCTTTCTTCAAGTATTTAAAGAAGCACTCCATAACAGCGTTATTATAAGGGTGCCCTTTTGCGGAAAATGACTGCACAATATTCATTGTATCAAGATACTGTCTGAAAGCCATAGAGGTAAATTGAGAGCCTCTGTCGGTATGAAATATCAGACCGGCATGCGTATCTCTTGAAGCTAAAGCCAAGTTAAGCGTATCTATAGCCAGTTGTGTATCAATATGATTAGACACCTTGTAAGCTATAATCTTTCTTGAATACAGGTCTAAGCGTATTTCCGACGGATGAGAGTTTGATAAAGATGCTGTATCTGGCGATGATAGACATAACGAAAAAATGGACGGGCAAGCGCAAGGACTGGGGAGTGATCCACCCGCAGCTTGAGATATTCTTCGCAGATAGGCTACCGGAATAAAGCATAAGCCGTCCGGGTTTACGCGGCAAGCCGCTCCAATGAACGCCCTGCGGGCGCCCTTGACAAGCCCGGCCGATTATGCTACAGTATATTTAAGGCAGAAATTGAGCAAGTCAATTTCTGCCTCGGCAAAACAGATTATATTACCGTTTTGGAGTTTACACAAAATTTGGAACAGTGCCTAGATATCCTTTTTGTGCTGTCTGCACAAAATGGGTCACTTCACCATTATATCCCCATTATTATTAATTGTTAAATTAATTATAACAATATTATTATTTTTTAATTTACTCTTACATATTTTAATTGTTTGATAATCTATTGTTTGATCATTTTTATCTCTTAAACTTTGTTCTACCGCAATTTTTGTTTGTATTGCCGAAAATACTAACGAAATAGTACTAATTAAAAATGAAATACTATTAGGGTCAGCAAAAATTGGTATAAAAATATCCCATGGAGAATTATGCCGTAATTCTATAGAATAATCACACTTTCCATCAAGTAAAAGTTCAATAACGTTTACCAAAACAGATAGATTTTCTATGTTACTACTATCAATATTAGTTGACAAAGATACTTCTATTTTTTGCTCCTGTAAATCATCTAGTAAAAGTTGGCGAACTTCTGGTAAATACTTATTTAAATTATCGTACTCGAAAATTTGAAACTTCATTTTGCTTATTTTATTAAGAATATATTTATACAATACTTGTCTCTCATGCATGGTTATATTATTTATGTATTTGAGCTGTTTACAGTAATTCTTGAGCATGCGAAATCTTCTCAATTCAATGGCTAAATTTATGCCATTTAATAATGAAGCAAACGCTTCATTATTCATGTTTTTACAAATAAGTATGTTAGTCAGCGGAAAATAATTATGTGTATATTTATAGAAGTCACATAACTTATTAAGATTCTCCAAGTATTCCTCAATAGAAAGCCCTTCTTTTCTTTTGGCAGAAGTGATCCTTATATTATCAGATGTTGATACAATGTAACTCAATCCATTATAAATATATGGAATTGTTGGAAAAGGTAATTTTACATTATCCAATTTAATATTATCAAAAGTAGAAAACTCAAAATTCATACTTCTAAATTTTACATTTTGCAGTAATGTATTTTTAAATATTGTATTTTCTATTGCTACAGGAGTCCAATTACAATCGAAAAAAGAACAGTTTGTAAAAATTACATCGTTCATCAAAGCGCCTTTAAATGTGCAATGATTAAAAACGGTATTTGTGAAAATACTTTTGCTAAATCTTGTGTACTGTAAACCTTCTTTAATATTTTCAAAACTACATTCTCTGAAATCACACGACTGAAAATTTGTGTTTTTTAAATTGCATTCTCTGAAGTCTGAAGCCACAAATAATGATCCCGCCAAACCTGCATCAGAGTAATTGGCACCATTAAATATACAATGATTAAAAAAGGATTGACGCAAATTTTTAGTTGAATAATTCTCAGATATTTTTTCGCCCTCATGAACTTTTAATGGCATTGGATTAAAGTACAATTTATTATTCATATGTTCTGATAATTCTGAGGACAATTTATTAACTTCAATATCATCTACATAAAAAAAACTTTCTGTTTCTTTAATGATTTTATCTAGCTGCTCCATAAGAATATACCTCCTATTCGTGAATAATTCTTAGTTATCCTTTATTTATCGACCGTATTTATATTACCATATTTTTGTAGGAAAGTCAAGGTAAAATTGACATTATTACGCTGTTTTTAACCTAATTTTTATTATTCTCTTCATTTATCGACAGATTTGGATTTATGTTATATAATTATTTCAATTTACTTACAAGGAGATAGTTATATGTTTGATTTGCACTATGAAATTATGGAATACTTAAAGTACTGTGAAAAACAGAAAAAACTCAGTTCTCATACTTTAAAGGCTTATGAAATCGATTTGAGACAATACCTTGAGTTTAAAAACGGTGTGGGAATTGGAAAAAGTGATCTGATCGAATATGTCCAACATTTGCATGAATACTACAAGCCCAAGACTGTCAGGCGGAAAATCGCCGCGCTTAAGGCTTTTGTTCATTATCTGTATTACCACGACATAATTGACAATAATCCGTTTGATAAAATTGATACCGCTTTCAGAGAGCCTCTGACATTGCCGAGGACTATTCCGGAAAATATTATCAGGAGTCTGCTTATCGCGTCATACGATAATATTCAAAATGCTAAAACCGAATATCATAGGCGAGCCGAGATACGCAACACGGCTTTGTTGGAACTGCTTTTTGCCACAGGTGCGCGAATCTCGGAAATATGCTCTCTTAAAACATATAATATTAACCTCGTGACCCAAACCGTGCGTATATTCGGCAAAGGCTCAAAAGAACGAATTATCCAAATTGAGAACGAAGAAGTTCTTGCAATTCTAAAACTATATAAATCCACCTTTAGCGAATATATAAAGCCGGATGGCTTTTTCTTTTTGAACAACCGAAAACGGCGTTTTTCCGAGCAGTCGGTCAGAATTGTATTACTGCGTCTGGAAAAACAAATCGGTTCCGAAATCCATATAACGCCGCATATGTTCCGCCACTCTGTGGCAACACTGCTTCTTGAGGAAGATGTCGATATCAGATACATACAGAAGATATTGGGACACAGCTCGATAACAACCACGCAAATATACACTCATGTAACATCTTCTAAGCAAAAAGAGATCCTTCGCACAAAGCACCCGCGGAATAAATTTCATATATAAATATTACTTGGCATGGCACGAAGCTTCGTGCCATGCCGAGCCTAAGGTTTATTTCGTGGTTATTATCGCGGTGTTGGTTTCTTCGTCCCATTCGACGTTATAACCTAAGTTTTCCGAGAGGAAACGCAAAGGAACAAAGGTTTGATCATTGATGAGGCGGGCCGGAACATCCATTGTTTCAGGCTGACCGTTTACTGTAGCGCTTATATTGTCTATCGAGAATGTGACACTTTTTTCGCTCTCAATTCCAAAAGTTCGAATTTGCTGTTCAGCACTTACCAGGACAGTTGCTGTGGCAGTCTGTGTGCTGTCATCCCAGTTCACTTCCGCCCCCATCTGTTCAAACAAGAACCGCATTGGTACAAGTGTTCTATCATCTTCCATAACCGGCGGTTGAGAGAAGCCGAGAATTTTATCATTGAGTCGGACGTATGTTGATTCTGCGCCATCAATGTGAATTCTATAATAAAATGCCGGATCATAATCTATTAGTACATATTCTCCTGCTTTAAAAAGGATTGTATTCGTCATATAATTGTTTTCCCTGTATGGAATAGATGTCTTTTTATATATGCCGTCTGTAGTCAGAGATGATGCAACATCCTTATCAAACAAAATACTTAACCATTCTTCTCCGTAAGTTGGAACAGCAAGAGAATGGGTGTACTCATTTTCATATATAATTTTGTATTGTGCACCGTTATAATCTAAATAACTGCTATTTTCTTTTTTATCATACGAATATACATAACCGGAATTTCCCTTGTATAGTTCATTTTGAAAATATTCCTTTGCTTCTGATAATTCCGAATCTGTATCATTAATGGAGATATAATTTATACCATCTGAACTCTTTTTGATTGTAGTTCCATTGCCAACATCTCCAAATGTATCTGAAAAGTAAAAATATCCATTATAGTATCCAAGACATTTTCTATAAACCTCTAACCTTTCTTCATGAATAATATTAAGGTTTTCATCTATTACAAGCATCCATTTACTTATGTTATCTTTGGTTATTGGTTTGTTTGCTATTATCGGATACTCAGGATTTCCTACAGCCATATACAATCCGTTAGCATACGTCAGCGTGTAGCTTGTATTCTTATCCGGCAACTCCAGATGAACATTATAGTTAATAGCATCATCTGAAAATACAATTTGTTCATGATCTCCATTACTATCCTGATAAAAATAATATTTATAAAAGTTTTTACCATTATAATTATTATTTAACCAAAATTTATATGGTTTATATAGCTTTTCTGCAACTGAAATGTTAGTATAAATTATTTTTTTGAAAGTACTGCTAATTAACTTTTCGTTGTTACTTTCAGAAAGCACCCAATAATTATCTATTAGTGTATATTTATCGACACTTGTATTATCATTAGTTTCAACCGTCAAAGATAAATTATCAAACGGATCGACAGTTTGACCATTCTTATTATATGGATACACAAATTCTTCTATTGTTGACGACTGCTCATTGCTTTCTGCAACTAAACAAATATCCTTATTACCTTCTGATTTTATTACTGCGAGCATTATAACGTTGTCAGTATTTTGATATACCACATAATTATAACCACTAAATTTATATATATCCGGAATGTTTTCCGCATTCTCTAAAGTGTTTGTTTCAGCAAATACTACACCTTGTATAAGTACAATTATTAATGTTAATACAACACATATAATATTTTTCCATTCTATTTTCATACTTAATTCCTCCTATCTATCTTGCATATAGCATATTAGTTATTCCGGCACTCGCTACATTTGGTAATGCTATTGAATACTCTAAAACTACTTTACCGTTTTGTGGTATACTAAAATCAAATAATTCAATAAATGATAAGTAATTATCAGATGTAGCACATTTAATATTATACCCATAATCTGTTTTAACAACATTATCCTCTTGATCAAGATATAGGACATTATATGTATAATAAATTTCATTTCCTGTGCTGACAAGGTATGAAACTATTTTGTCAGCATCTGTATCATTTGTTATTGTAATTTTATTTTCTTGAGTAACAGAAAAATTAGCCATACCAATCACATTTTTTTTACTTTCATCATCAGTTTGACTGATAATTTCTGAATTAGTTAATTCAGTATTATCATGTTCTAAATCTCTATGATAATTGTCAAAATAAAATGTGCCAAGTATATTTTCACTTCCAAGGGGCGAAAGTTTTTCTCCTATAAATTCAAATCCTAACATATCGGAATTAGCAATCCTACGAGAATCAACACTAGACTCTGAATTAGTATTTGTAATCCAATAATTCTTACTTCCTACAAGACTCGTTTCATCTCCGTTAGAAAATCTGACTTTAATATCTTCATCATTATCATACGGAATAAATCCGTCTACAGCGTAAGAACGATTATACATGCGAGGAGAAAAATATTGATTTGATTTAGTAATTGACCAATTAGTTTCGGACTTTACTAAAGGAAGAGTTTTTGATATACCTTTATATTTTTCTCCAACCTGATCTTTCTCTCCAGGAATACCATCGTTTATCTCTTCTTGTGAATAATCTCTATCAGATTTAGAATTATATACTTTACCAACACTCGGTGCATGCACATTTTCTTTTTTATGGAATGCTACAGAATTTATGTTTAACACACCATTAATATTGCAGTCCATCACTAAGAAAAACGCATATCCATAATCATTATACAAAGGTAACTTTGGCGCATTGCTCCCCATCAACCATGCTGTTTGGTGAGGCGGTATAGTGATAGTTTGTCCTCGCAAAGCATTAGAGTAACTACTTAAGACGCCGCCGTTAAATTGATATCCAAAATACATCTGTTTACCATATATATTACCAACTTCATCTTTTAATAATTGAAGATCATTAGACACAAATTTGTCATAATTATTAAGTGAAATCTCTTTGTAATCTGCCCAAGCTTGAAATGTTGCAGAAGACAATTTTGTAGCATTAAAATATGTTTCCATTGCATTCACTACATAGGCATCATAATCAATGCGATCAGTAGTTTGTAGACCAACATGATTTATTGTTATTGTAACATCATCAGTATCAGAAGGATTATATAATAAATAATCAACTGTTATTGTATTATCATTACAGCAAGTTGTTGGGCTATGTGTAAAATCTTTATTACATAATGTTGCATCCAGCTTTCTTATTAGATGTGAACTTGCCATTGTAACATCTCCAGATACTTGATCTGCAGTAATTAAAAAATTATTACCGAAATTTTCATCTGCAAGCATATCATTTATTAAATATTCCGGATGATTATCATAAATAAACGTGCCCGATCTGTCAGGAGCAAAAACAAGTTCATCATCATTTGGCACTG
>CANQWB010000033.1 GCA_947627435.1 uncultured Bacilli bacterium | reverse complement strand
AACATACTATATACATGTCAAAGATTATGCAGGAAATACAAGTTATAAAGATTTTATAATAGAAGAAACAGCATTTTCCACTTATCTATATAAAAATAATCAATATAATCTTTTTTCAAGTTTTGTGACACATTATCGAGGTAGTGGAATTTCGTTTTCTTCTAATGAAAGTGGTTTTCGAATGAATTGTGCAATCCATTCCGCTACACCAAACCACCTTGGAATTGTAAGAACAAATCAAATGATTGATACAACTGGATATAGTAAATTGGTATTGACATATCAAACCAGTGAAAACAGTTTAATTGTTCATATGATTGTTTCCAAATCGACTAGTAAAGGATCAAATTCATGGAATCAACAGTGCGGTTCTTGTGGATTTTATGAAGGAAATAATGGCGCACAACAAGGAATAGTATATAATCAAAATAATAAGATATATGGAAATCAATATGAAGGTTTTACTGGAAAAGAACAAACATTAGAACTAGATTTATCTTCTAGGCAAGATAAATATTATATCTATATAGAATATGGAGGAAATTATGAATATAGTACATATTTCACTATAAAAAGTATTGAATTACAACGTTGATAGTATATATTGTTAAAAAAGTAAGATGAATAAACTTACTTTTTTTGCAAAAAAATTCTAATATCTTCTAGTTTTGTCGAAACGATTTTCAATCGAATATCTTTGTGCTAAATTAAAACTGTGAGGTGAGGTATGTTAAAAACTATATTGGAATTTCGAAAGGGAATTTTATTTGTGAGATTGATTGGAGAATTGAGTAAGTATACCACCAAACAATTACAATTAGAAGTTACAGATATTATGATTCAAAACGGAATTCAAAATGTAGTATTTAATTTAGAACAATTACAAAATATTGATATGAAAGGGATGAATATATTATTATACCACTATGAAATATGTAAAAAACAAAATGGAAAATGTTATATTTGTAACATTATTGATGAACAAATATATCAAAAATTAAAGAAACATAGAATTTTAAATTATTTACAAGAAATGGACAATGAACTTGTTGTTTTACATCAAATAAAGGAATTGGAGGAAAGTGTATGACAAATGAGATGATTCAAATGTATGATAATTATATTTACTATATTATTTCAAGATATTATAGTCATTATCCGAGCCCCGAAGACTTGCTTCAAGTAGGTCGTATCGGACTTATGATAGCTTATCAAAATTATGATCCTTCTTATCAAACAAAGTTTACTACTTATGCTTTTTCTGCTATTAAAGGAGAGATGTCGAGATGGATTCGTCAGGATAAAGGTGCAAAATATAGTCGTAATTTAACAAAACTAAAATTGTTGATTGAACGTGAAACAGCCATTCTTACACAACAATTGATGCGTTCTCCAACTACCAAAGAACTTGCGGATTATTTAGGCGAACCAGAAGAAAATATTATTGAAGCAATGCAAGTAATCTATCAAATGAAAAGTTTACAAGAACCTATTACACAAGAAGAACGTGAACTTACTATTGAAGATAGTATTGCTGGTCCACAAGTTGATATAGATCAGATGATTTTACTCAAAGACTCTATTGCATCTTTATCCTCATTGGATCAGGAACTTATCACAAGACGTTATCTTTATGGAGAAACACAGAGTGAAATTGCTGAACATATGGGCATGACACAAGTACAAGTATCTCGTAAAACCAAAAAATTAGGTAATAAAATTCATCAAATAGCTGCATAAAAAGAGCATCATAAATGCTCTTTTATTTTTGTTTTGATGAATTTATAATATTGTTACTATTTAATAGTCCATTCTCTCTAGCTTCAATATAAGCAATAATAGAATGTTCAAGCGATAAATAAGAATTCAAAGTTCTTTTTTCTAAAGGTAAATTTTTACTTTCCCAACCACGAACGGTTTCTAAATCACCAATTTCAATATCTCTTTCTTCTGTACCAATCCAGATAATGCTATTTTTTTCTATTTCCAATTGTAGAAGCTGTTCGGCCATTTTATTTTGTGCAAGTTCGTCTGGTTTTAATTTTGTAAGATGTACATAACCACTCGAATCCGCTTTGAATTGATATTGTTTTCCATTTCTTACAATAGAATGTGGCATTTGTATGGTAATATTTTTTGGTATTCCATAATATTCGATCGTAAAATGATATTGATGTTGAATAGATTTTATCATAGAATTTTCTTTTAAAATATATCTCGGTTGTATTTGATATGTATTCTGGTAACAAGAATCTAAATAATTTTTAATGATTGGTGATACTTCAGTCATCGTAAAACTTGTATATGCATTCCATCTGGCATCAATACTAGATGCAAAATGTGGAAATTTGCTTTTACAACTTTCTCCTTTTTGTTTTTCTAATTGGTAATCAAACATAATATCATCCCCTTTTTGTATTTGCTATTATACATTAATTTATACAAATGTCAAATTGATAAAATTATGTATAAATCCTAAATTTGAATCCCATAATAACCTTAGGAGGAAAAACATGGAAAAAAATAAATATAAAGATTTAGTCAGTAAATATACACCAAAAGAAAATCGACTCTATAATGGGATGATTGCTTTTCTAATTGGTGGTTTTATGGGAATTCTTGGAGAATTTTTGTTAAATGTATATTCTTATTATTTGCATATTCCTACGAAAGAAGCAGGAACATTTATGATTATTACACTTATTTTTATTGGATGTTTACTTACATGTTTCGGCTTTTTTGATAAATGGGTTAATTTTGCAAAAGCAGGTCTCATTGTTCCTATTACTGGTTTCGCACATGCGATGATGAGTGCAGCGCTAGAATATCGTAAAGAAGGTTTCGTGACTGGATTAGGTGCAAGTATGTTTAAATTAGCGGGTTCAGTAATTGTCTTTGGAGTAGTTAGTGCTTATGTCTTTGGACTGATTCGAATTTTATTATTTGGAGGGCAAGTATGACATTTCAATATAAAAATGTATATATCAATGAGACTTCAACTGTAACAGGTCCTTATGAAAAAAAAGGACCACTGAATCATTATTTCGATAAAAGTCATGATGAATTTTATTTAGGAACAAACACTTGGGAAAATGCTGAGAGTAAATTTATTGAAGAAAGTGTAGATATTTTACTTGCAAAAACAGGAAAAACAAGATTTAACATTGATTTATTTATTTCTGGTGATCTATTAAATCAAACAGTTGCTTCTAATTATGCAGCAAGTCGTTTAGGAATTCCTTATATGGGTATTTATAATGCATGTGCAACAAGTGTTGAAGGACTTATTTTAGGAGCTAACATGATTGAGGCAAAACAAATTCACAATTGTATTTGTGCAGCATCTTCTCATAATAATGCCGCTGAAAAACAATTTCGTTATCCTGTTGAGTATGGTGGACCAAAACCAAAGACAACGACTTTTACAACGACTGGATGTGCAAGTGCTTATTTAAGTAATCAAAAATCAGGAATTCGTATTGAAAGTGCAACTGTAGGAACAGTAACAGATATGGGAATTAAAGATGCATATCATATGGGTGCTGTTATGGCTCCTGCCTGTGCAGACACTATCTATCGTCATTTGATGGATATGAAACGAGATATCAGTTATTATGATTTAGTATTAAGTGGAGATTTGGGAATTTATGGTGAAAAAATTCTAAAAGAATATATGAAAACAGAATATGGTATTAATCTAAAAAATTATGATGATACGGCAACTATGATCTTTGATGTAGAAAATCAACCAGTATATGCAGGAGGAAGTGGACCTGCCTGTGCTCCATTAGTCACTTATGGTTATATATTCTCTAAAATGAAAAAGAAAGAATATAAACATGTTTTATTGGTTGCTACTGGTGCTTTGATGTCTACTACCATGGTCAATGAAAAAATGAGTATTCCAAGTATTGCCCATGCCATTAGTTTGGAGGTTACGGAATGAACTATTTAAATGCATTTTTATTCGCGGGATTTGTATGTTTGTTAGGACAAATCATTTTGGATAATACGAAATTGACTGCTGGACATGTTACGACTATCTTTGTAGTTTTAGGAGCATTCTTAGATATTTTTAGTATTTATGATAAATTTGTACTATGGGCTGGAGGAGGTGCGCTTGTACCTATTACAAGCTTTGGACATCTCCTAATTCATGGAGCAATTGAAAAAGCCCAAGATTTTGGACTCATTGGGTTAGCAATGGGAATGTTTGATTTGACTTCTTCTGGTATTATTTCTGCAATTGTTATTTCTTTCTTTTTATCCCTTATTTTTGAACCAAAAGATTAACCTTTTGGGTTCATTTGAAAATGTCTTGAAAGTAACTAAAAAATATGATATTCTAAATATAGAAATCAATCATAAAATAGTTTGTTGATGTAAAAAAATAAAATATACTATATGCAAACGGGGGGGGGGGACCCCTTTTTTTTATTGTCCAAAGGAGTGAGTAATATGAAGAAAAAAGGATTTACATTAATAGAAATGATTGGAGTTGTACTCATTATGGGTTTGCTTACATTACTAGTATTACCGCCAATTGTAAATCAGTTAAGCGCCAAAAAAGAAGAGATCAGTCAAGCATCATTAAAGCTAATTTATGATGCAACAGATTTATATGTGAAAGAAAGAGAAAGTACATATACAATGACAACAGGATCAACCTATTGTATTACATTAGAAACACTAGTAAATGATGGAAAATTAAAAAATACAATAAAAGATTTTACGACAGAAAAAGAAGTTCCATTGAATAAAGTCGTCAAAGTGACAGTGAATGAATATGAAGAGGGAGAATATGTATTGGTCAATTCTGGAGAATGTGAATCAACTATTATGATGGAGAAACAATGTGAATATGAAATTAATCATACATGGGACTTCGCATATAAAGGTTCACCCGAAGAATTTACAGTACCATGTTCAGGAACCTATAAATTAGAAGTATGGGGAGCACAAGGTGGATCCTATGGTGGATATACTGGTGGAGCTGGTGGTTATTCTAGCGGTAATAAAACTATAATTGCTGGAGATATTTTATACATAGTTGTAGGAGGACAAGGTAGCTATATTTCAAACGGAACAGTACAAGGCGGCTACAATGGAGGAGGAAGTGCTTCTTCAAGAACTGGTGGACATGGATATTATTCCGGTTCTGGTGGAGGAGCAACTCATATTGCTATAACGAATTTAGGAGTATTATCTGCCTATAAAGACCATCAAGATGAAGTGTTAATCGTTGCTGGAGGAGGCGGTGGAGTTAGCTATGAAGGAAATGGTTCTTCATATAAATTTAATGGAGGAACTGGTGGTGGTACCACTGGACAAACAGTTTCTGGGCAAGGTTCTGCAATAGGTGGGACACAATCTGCAGCTGGAAAAGGTGGAGGATTTGGGTATGGTGGCTCTGCTTCTAGTGGAATTTATTCTGGAGGCGGCGGTGGCTGGTATGGCGGTGGCACTAATTCCCATGATTTATCTCCAGCAGCTGGTGGTTCTGGCTATATTGGAGGAGTGGATGATGGAAAGACAGAAAATGGAAAGCAAACCGGAAATGGACAAGCCAAAATCACTCTTATATCTCTAAATAGTAAATGAAAAAAGAATTATGATAGATTCTTTTTTTTTCAAGCATATAAAATTTTCGAAAATACTTTTATTTTCTTGTCCTTTTATAGTATAATAAAAAAGTAGGAATGTGGTGAAACGCATGTATTTAAAAAAAATGATAGCAAGTGGTTTTAAATCTTTTGCAGATAAAATTACCATTGATTTCACAAATGGAATTACTGGAATTGTAGGGCCAAATGGAAGTGGAAAAAGTAATGTTGTAGATGCAGTAAGATGGGTACTTGGTGAACAATCTGTGAAATCACTTCGTGGCGATGGCAATATGACCGATGTTATTTTTTCTGGAAGTAAATCGAGGAATCCTTTAAATGTAGCGTCTGTTACTTTGGTATTTGATAATAGTGATCATTATTTGCCAGTTGAATATGATGAAGTTTCGATTCGAAGAAGAGTCTATAAAGATGGTACCAATGAATATGCTATTAATAATGAAAAATGTAGATTAAAAGATATTGTTGATATTTTATTAGATAGTGGTATGGCCAAAGAAAGTTTTAATATCATATCACAAGGAAAAATAGAAGAAATTATCAATAGTAAACCAAGTGATCGTAGAATTATTTTTGAAGAAGCAGCACAAGTTTTAAAATACAAAAGAAGAAAAGAAGAAGCACTTCGCAAACTAGAACGTACACATGAAAATATGAATCGTGTTGCGGATATTTTGCATGAATTAGAAGAACAAGTAACGCCTTTAAAAGATCAACGTGATAAAGCAATGATTTATCAAGAAAAAATGAATACTTTAGAACAAATCGAAGTTGCGCTTATTGTAAAAGATATTACAGATATCAATTTTACATATCAAAAAAATAAAAAACGTATTGATGCTTTGAATGAAGAATTAGTAAAAATTACAACAGAAAATAGTACAAGTGAAGCTAAAATTGAATCCTATAAAACGAAGATTCAAGCATTGGATCAAGAAATTTCATTCATTCAAAAAGAATTATTAGAGAAAACAACACAAGTAGAAAAAATCAATAGTGAAAAGAATATCTTATTAGAACGTAAAAAATATGAAGTAGAAGATCAAAAATTACATAATAACTTATTGCAATTAAAAGAACAACAATTCAAGTTAGAAAGTGATATTCATACATTAGAAGAAGAAATCTCTACATGTGAAAGGGATATAGAAGTACAAGTTTCTTCACAAAAAGAAGTCGAAGAACAATATCATAAAGAAAAGGAAACAAGAGAACAGGTCGAAAAAAAATTAACTGGATTATTACGTGAAAAATCTACTATAGAATATACTATTCATCAATTACAAGAAAGTATTGAACATGGTAGTTCACTGCCTTATGCAGTTCGTTCTATTTTGGAATCTCCAAAATTAAGAGGTATCCATAATGTAATTGGCAATTTAATTGAAGTTGAAGAAACCTATGCTACTGCGATTACGACATCTTTAGGATATGCAACGACCTATTTAGTTGTAGATAATGAAATTGTCGCGAAAGAAGCCATTCAATATTTAAAACAAAACAATATTGGAAGAGCAACTTTTTTTCCAATTTCTATCATGAAAGAAAAAGAAGTAGATACAAATACATTGAAAATTTTAAAAGAATTAGATGGTTTTGTTGGCATCGCATCAGATTTAGTAAAATATGATCCAACATATAAGGGAATTATTTGTAATCAACTTGGAAATGTGATTGTAGCTCAAGATTTAGATACTGCCAATGTTATGAGTCGTAAGGTAGATTATCGTTATAAAGTTGTTACTTTAGATGGAGAACTTTTACATGTGGGAGGTTCTTTAACTGGTGGAAATCAAAAAAATAATAAAAGTATTTTGACCGAAAAATATGAATTAGAACACGCCTTACAACAACAAAAAGAACTCTCAGAACAAATTGCTTTGTTAGAAGAAAAAATTAATGAACATGATGATACATGTCGTTCTATTGAAGATAAACTTTATCTTGAAAATAAAGAGGTATTAACTAAAAAGGAAATTAAAGAACAAAAAATCCATTTATTAGATGAATTGCAAACACGTCTTTTAGAAACTGAAAAAGAAGTGAAGGGGACACAACATTTATTAGATGGTAATTTGAGTGAGGAAGAAGAGCAAATTTTAGCTTCTTATTATCAAGCTGTTGAAGAAATGAAAAAAACAGAAATTCGTCTTGGAGAAGTAAAAAGTCAAAAGGAAAATCTTTCTTCTGATTTACAAGATTTTGAATTTTCACTGCGTCAAGAAAATTCAGCATTTTATAATAAAAATAAGGAACTAAAAGATCTGGAAATTGCCACCAATCGTATGGATGTAAAATTAGATCATTTGTTAACTACATTAAATGAAACATATCATCTTACATACGAAAAAGCCGCAGAAACATATGAATTAAAATTAGAAGTAACCGAGGCCAGAGAACAATTAAGTCAGTTAAAACATATTATCCGTGAACTTGGAACTGTAAATCTTGGTGCGATTGAAGAATATGATCGTGTAAATGAACGTTATACATTCTTAAATAATCAAAAGGAAGATTTAAGTAAAGCGGAAGATACTTTACTGGAAATCATTCATGAGATGGATACTGTCATGGAGATAGAATTTGAAAAAACATTTAAAGTGATCAATGATAATTTTTCTAAAACATTCCAAGAATTATTCAAAGGTGGAACTGCCACTTTAAAATTGACAGATCCAAATAATTTACTAGAAACGGGAATTGAAATTATAGCTTCTCCTCCAGGTAAAAAATTGACAAGTATTTCTTTATTATCAGGTGGTGAAAAGACTTTCACAGCAATTAGTTTATTGTTTGCTATTTTAAAATCAAAGCCTGTTCCATTCTGTATTTTAGATGAAGTAGAAGCTGCGTTAGATGAGGTCAATGTGGATAGTTTTGGTGAATATTTATTACATTTAAAAGATAAAACTCAATTTATCTTAATCACTCATAAAAAACGTACTATGGAGTATGCGGATGTCTTGTATGGAATTACAATGCAAGAATCGGGTGTTAGTAAATTAGTAAGTGTGAAATTAGAAGAAATGCAAAAATAGAAATATTGAAAATTTAATATTTTAATGTTATATTATTTTAGGAGGTAATCGTATGAAAGATAAAGTAGATTATAGTGAATGGTTAAAGAAAATTACATATTGTTTATATATTGTTATTGTATTTTTAGTCATTAATAGCATATTGTTGATTGTTACTATTGGAAATAGTGAACCTAAAACAACTGCTAGTGATACAGATACAGAAGACTTACCATATGATGTAAGCGAGTTTACAGAAATGACATCAGATGAAGCTTTAGTAGCAATGCAATCTAGTGAATTACAAGTTATTTATTTTGGAGCATCTACTTGCCATTTTTGTCGCCAATATGTACCAGTTTTAACTAAGGTGCAAGCAGAATATGGAATTCATGCTATCTACGTAGATATGGCTAAAGTAACAACAGAAGAATCAGAAACATGGATGGCATTAGATGAATATGTTCAAACAAATTTTGGATATACACCATTAACTATTATTGTAAAAGATGGAGCTTATGTAGCAGGACAACTTGGAGCTATGAGCGAAGAAAATCTAACATCATTCTTAGAGACGAACGGATTTCAAAAAAATTAGGTTGCGATAGTCGTTTCTTCTATTGAATTTCATAAAATCTTATGAAATAACAAATAGAACTAGTACTTGCATTTAAAAGAAAACTATGATAATCTAAATGTAGAAATAAAATCATAAAATAGTTTGCGAATGCAGAAAAATATAAGTATGCTATTTGTAAACGGGGGGGGGGTACCCTCTTTTTTTATTGTCTTGAAAAGAAAAATAAAATATAGTACACTGATAGTGTATATAAGAATAAAAGAATAGAAAAAGTATCAAAATAGGAGTAGGAGTGGTTCTAATGAAAAATATGAAGAAAAAAGGATTTGCATTGATAGAATTATTGGCAGTAATTGTGGTATTATCTGTAATCGCACTTATTACAGTACCAATGATAATGAATGTAATAGAGAAAGCAAGAAAAGAAGCATTCAAAGATAGTGTATTAGGAGCCATGAATGGAGTAGAATACTATCTAGTAGAACATAATTTAAGCGAAGTACCCGAAGAAGGAATCGAAGTCACAGAATTAAATTTAAAGAATTCGTCATTTCAATATGGGGTATTTCAAAAAAATGAGAAAAATGAATTAACAGCAGTAAATATAAGTGATGGAAGATATTGTGCTCAAGGGCCAGTAAGTCAATTAGAAGTATATAAAGGGGAATGTGATGAAGAATCTCCAGAAGTAAGTGTTGAAGTAAATGGAAAAGAAGTAAATATCAAACTCAAAGATAATGTAGGAGTGATTGGATGGACAGTAACAGAAGATGAAACTACACCAACAGAGTGGACAAATATAAAAGAAATTAAAGAAACAACAGTAAAATGGAATGCCACTAAGTCAGGAATATATTATGCGTGGGTAAAAGATAAATATGGAAAGATAAATCATAAAAAATTTGAAATAGAAGAATATATCTATGGAGTAAAAAGAAAACTAGATACAAGTGCAACAACATGGGAAAGAATAGAAGATGCAGAAGGATTACAAGCAACAGCTATTAAAAGTCAAGATGATTTGACAAATGGTGTAAGAAATGACTTTGACACAATTTATCCATGGAGTGAAATCAAGACATATAATTACAATATAGAAACAAAGGAACAAATATGGATAGACGATAATAATTTTAGTTTTGATGGAAGTAAAGGAGAAGTATTAACATATATACCAGAGTTTTATTATAAGAGATATCAGGATACAGAATATGAATATGTATATATATCCAAAGATCAAGTAGATGAAGACTACCAAAAAAGTGAAGCGTTTTCAATAGGAAGATACATGATGTCAGGAAACAGTTCAGGAGTACATAGTAAGAGTGGACAGTCTCCACTCGTTAACACAACTATTACAAATTTTAGAACATATGCAAGAAAGTTAGGAGATGGATTTGGTCAATTAGATTACCACTATTTTATTATTCAATTATTATATTTAGTAGAATATGCAGATTATGATTCACAAAAAGTATTAGGGCAAGGAAATGTAAGTAATACTGCAGCCATTACAAGTGGAGGATGTAATAGTTTAGAAATGAAATCCGGAACGTTAGTGAATGATGGAAAACATTCTATGATTTATCGAGGCATGGAAGACATATATGGAAATATATGGCAGTTTGTAGATGGAATAAATATTCAAAATAATCAAGCATATGTATGTTATAACCCAAGTCAATATCAATCAGATACATTTACTGGATGTTATCAACCAATTGGATATACAAATGCAAATACTAATGGATATATTAAAAAGTTGGGCTATGATTTAAATAATCCATTAATCAGTTTTCCAACAGAAATGGGTGGAAGTGCTAGTACTTATATTCCAGATAATTATTGGCAAGTATCTGGAAATAGAATAGCTCTTGTTGGCGATAGATATGGCCATGATTTGCAAGCTGGTTTGTGGTGTTGGAATTTTAATAATGCTTCGTCTGACTTTAGTTCTCTCAACGCTTCTCGCCTTATTAAAAACAGTTAAAATAAAAGTATTTAATATATAACTTTTAAAAAATATTTAAAAAAATTTAAAAAAATGCAAAAACTATCAATTTTAAATATTTGTGAAAATGTATTTATAGAAAAGTAATATTTGTATCAAAGAAAATCAGAAATAGATTTAAAAGTATTAAAAATAAAGAAAAATATTCATTTTACAAGAAAAATCTCCTTTGCTAAGATGCATAAAGAAAGGAGAT
>CANQWB010000032.1 GCA_947627435.1 uncultured Bacilli bacterium | reverse complement strand
GCAACTTTAATATTTACTATCCACTCGATAATCCTAAATTATCCATTATTAATATTAGTGGATAACTTTATATTATCTATTGACATTATACTACATAATTATTATAAAAGCTACATTTAATAAAATTATTTATACCAATCACAATCTGTATTGGGAGCAGCATATTTCCAATATAGTATATCTCATTTTCACTTGTTATGACATAATACTCTTCCAACAACTGTGACCAAAAGCTTTATGGGCTTCTATTCGCGTATCAGCGTGACTGCGATATCTGTGTCAAGACTTCATCTACCGCATCTGTATCAGCTTTATACAGGCATACATATGCGAGCACTTTGTACAATGTGTCTATGTTCATCTTGTCGTTAGGCGGCTTAAATCCATAATGTTATGCCCAAGGAAGATTACGTCAATTTCATTTTTTATTGTTTTATGTGGCTTTTTTTTGAAATAAGAAGATACCTCTGAAATGTATTGCTGCCTTGTGTTCCTTGTTATACATCAAGGCATTTATGTTTTCCGCTCCACCATTTTTAACTGTAGGGATTGTTTTTACCTGCTTTTCATGTAAATTCTGCTGTCCCATAGCACATCTTCTTTTAGAAAAGCATATCATAGTCTAGCGGAAATGGCAAATTGAATTGAAAAAATAACGGTATGAAAAACTGGTTGAAAACTGGTCATGAGAGGTAAAACGGGTACAAAACAGTCTTCTGAACGTAAAAAGGAATGGATAAGAAAAAACAGGCAGAAGTGTTGTTGGAGAGTAATATATCTGTAACTTTGTGATTTCTGCCTGCTGGCTGTGTGTAAAAATTTTTTAATTAAGTATTATGCCTAAATTTAGCGTGAGTATAAAAATTATTGTTATAATTGGTAAGATTTTAACAGTCTGTAAATGATTTGTATACGCAAAATAATGATGAACTAACTGATGGCATATTGATATCTATTATTCTAAATGGCAGTGTTAGCAAGGCTAAAATCCATGATGGAATTTGCATATATTTATGATAGTAAAAATAAGCTCCTATGTTCCCAATCAGTCCCGTATTGTATTCATAATATACATTTTTGAAATTAAGTTTATAAAATAGTTCATCAAGTTCTCGTTTATTATATCCATCTACCAAATGACCTATTTGTTTATGGAATTTTTGCCCAAATATTTTTGGATAATTATGTGTAGGAACCGAAACAATAAACGCGCCTTTAAAGTTGTCCCCAAGGGATTTTAATAAATTATTTAAAAAAATATCTGGTTCTAAAATATGTTCAATAAAATCATACAGAATAATATAATTAAAATTTTTATTTTTAGTACTCATGGAATCTAAAAATGAAAACGCATCTTGCTGTACAAATTGAATATTTTTATAATGCATTTTATTTTTGATGGTTATAGCCCTATTTATGTATTCATTATTCATGTCAACCCCAATATAGCTGTCCAACAAATTCCTCCTATTTAGTTCAAATGCAACCTGTCCTACCCCACAGCCAATTTCTAAACAATTTCTTTCATTATTTATTTGTCTGAAATATTTAACAATGGGTTTCAGCCTGATATGTGAGTGGTAATCTGTAGTACCAAATATTTTGGTGAATAATTTCCTAATTCCCTGTTTGTTACAATATTCATATGAGCCAAATACCATGTAATTACCTCCATATTTTACATTGAATTAATTTATTTAAAATATTTTTCCAAAATTCATCTTTCATAATCGTTAATCCAAGGAGATAAGTTATTCCTCCGCTGGTAATCATTGTTATGGTATTAATACAGCTGGGCTTAAAAAAAATATTTTCAAATGTTAATACTCCCAACATCACAATTCCTGAAATAATATATTTTCTTGAATCCATAAATATTTTATGAACACTAATATCTTGACGCATGTAGTAAAATTGCAATAGTAATATTAATGTTTCTGCCATTACAGATGCGCTTGCTGCCCCTATGGCAAAATATTTTGGAATCAAAAGCATATTCATAATAAAGTTACATCCTGCACCGAAAAATACTGAAGCTGTATACTTCGTCTGATTTTTAGTAGGTATCATATATTGCCCCCCTGTTACGCCGTTTACTCCTACTACAAGAATCAGTATGCTTGATATCTTTAATATCGGAATCATAGGACTATAGGCATCTCCCAAAAACCATGGTATTAAATTTGAAGCAATTCCCAAAATCCCAAGCGAAAGGGGTATTGCTAAAAAACATACAAACTTATAAGAATTGTATAAATAAAAATCTACCAACTTTCTATTTTGAACCTTGTAATAATATCCAGTTTTTGGTGCCAAAACGATACTCATAGAAGTAACAAGTGACAGCACTGTGCGAGATATTTGCATAGCTTGTTCATAATAGCCGTTTTCTAAAGGCGAATTTGCAAAAAATCCTATCATTGACTTATCTAATACCGTATATATCTGGATGGCAACAGATGGAACAAAAAGTGCAAGAACAGGTTTAATGTTTTTAAAAGGATTCAAATCTCGTATTTGTATTTTGCATAAGTAATTAGGAATATTTATCCATAATACAAAATTACTTATTAAATTTAAAATAACAGTTAACAAAATATATAGTAACAAGTCATTTTTATTTTTAATCATAGTAAATATTAATATTATATTTAATACCTTAAATACAATTTTTTGTTTTGCTATTTTAACAAATTCTTCCATACCTTGAAAAAACCAAGATATGTCAACAGCAACACCTATAATATTAATTGTTAAAATACTGTAAATAGATTTATCTTTTACCATCCATTGTTCAATAAGCAGACTCCACAGAATAAAAGATATTATGGTAAAAATACACCGCATAATTATATTTTCCCAAAATATTTTTGAACGTGCATATACATTATCTTGGTAAAATGATATTTCGCGTTGTCCAAAAGATGATGTACCTAATGTGGCGATTATAACGAAATATGTGCAAATCGAATCACAAAAACTATAGTTTCCTATACAGTCTGGACCAAGCACTTGCGAGATATATGGGATAGAAATAAGCGGAATGGCTATACCTATTATTTGCTGAAAAACATTATAGAAATAATTTTTCGCTGCGCTTTTTTTTACCATTAATATTCTTACCTCATAAATTGATTAATATTACTCTATGGCAAAAAGTTCTGGATTCTCTAAATAGAAATCTTTCATTACTTTAAACTGTGGAGTAAATGCTAAATGCCCAACAACAACATTTTTTGCTACAAATGCAGGTTTTGATAATCGCGTAGTCATTATATTAATGCAGTCCTCATCAATTCCCAAGCCATTACCTAATGGTACTTTAAACATATCCATCTCAAGCCAAAATTCTCTTTTAAAAAGTATTGCTCCAATGTTAAACATTATAGGACATATTGCATATTGTATTTTTTTGTTTTGCATCATTTCATTTACTCGTTCCAGTTTAGGAATTTTGCCGTCTCCTCCCCACCAGAATTTTGCAACTTCGGGATTGCTATAATAACTATATTTGATATTCCAGCCATATTTCACCTGTCCAAATTTATCAGTAAATTTTTGTTTTAAATTTAGTTCTTTAAGCAGTTCAATGTGTCCAAAACTATTCAAAGGTATTAGTGGTGCTAAGAAACCTATTTTATAGTCATCATAATTTTCTATCTGCATATATGTTTTCAGCATAGTCTCATAATAATTAGGTGTTATAAAAATATCTTCATCCATCTTAAACACCCATTTAGCTTTGTCATATTTTGTAATTAGAATGTTTTGTGCTAACGGTATATTATTTTTCTTTGTGCCTAAATAAGACCAACCATAATTAGCAGCAATTGCACTTAACTTTTCAGAGTAAATTCCCGAAGAAAGAATACATATATCTGCATCTGTAGGAATGTATTTATGTACACGCTTAAATATATTATTCCATAAAAATTCTTTATACCCTGCAAGAATATAAAACAGAACATTTGATTGTTTACGCCTATCTTCAAAAAAATACTCTCCCTTTACTTTCCACACTCTTTCAACAGCATCTAACTTTTTTCTTATTTCTTTTTTAATTTGCATATATAATTTACCTCCTATTGTTTAATAATTTTTCTGTTTTAACACAATTTTCTTCTTATTATTATATATTGCCGGCTGATATTTTACTTGCATTATTTATTTCAGATATTCCATTATATTTTTGCTTTGTATCTCCAAACAAAGTAACGATCGTTTTCATACTCTATATCATATTTCTGTATAATGTCATCCATTTCTTTTATTCCTTTTTGTGACACAACGAGCAGATTATCTTCAACACTATTAAATTCATCAAGCGATTGGCAAATATGTATCTTAGAATAAGGGTTATTATATTGTAATAGCCCACTGCCATATTGTCCAAAAGACTTAAATGCGACAAATTCATCAAAATCTTTCAATACATTTTGCAAATCATAGGTCTGTGTTACATACGCCTCCTGTGCAGAATACTGTTCACTCCATTCTCTGTTTGCAATGCCAATCCAGACAGACGCTATTACAAAAAATGTTCCTATTTCCATACAGTGATGTTTATATTTTGCACATTTTCTGCTATATAAAAGGACTATGGCAGGAACCAAAATCCATACAGTGCCAAGGATGGTATGATATAATGTTGCTATATACGGATTTTCAGTATAGTATACTGATTTTATTCCTGGACATGCATTTGCAAATGCAAATAAACTTACTACATTATGAAATTTCAGTACTTTATATGTAGACAGTCCTGCAAGCAAAAAAACAATTACAGCAATCATTGTGCCTTTCAAAATCCTTTTATTCGTTTCTGTCAATATCCATACAATTCCCAACATAATCATAGGGGCGAAAAGGTATGAGCAGTACCTTCCGTAGTGCATCAGTTCAACTCTAGAATATACATTCTCATTTGCATACTGATATACCACTAGCATAATACCTATAAAAGTCATGCCGCCTATATAAGCATAGGGTATGACATTATCTGCCTTTTTCGCTTTAATAGCATCTTTTATCTTGAAAAAACACAAGATAACACCATAAAATAAAAAAGCGCAGTCAAAGGCACAAGCATAATATATAATCCCTAATAAATTTTGAAAAGCAATTCGCTCAGTTCCTGCATTAAAAATTACATCCCTCAAAATTGTTTTTATGGTGTAGCCTC
This sequence comes from uncultured Bacilli bacterium, assembly GCA_947627435.1. Lineage (GTDB taxonomy): Bacteria > Bacillota_I > Bacilli_A > RF39 > UBA660 > UBA5026. The sequence continues at coordinate 6,466 of CANQWB010000032.1, read as the reverse complement.
TTTCTGAAAGCAGGTTGTCTCCCACGCTGTCTTTTCCATTGGCACTGTATAGTGCTGAAATATAAGAATGCTGCGCATATTTATATTCCAGTAGATAAAATAGGGCAGTAATTATAATTAATGACAATGCAAAGGCAACGGATTTAGCCTTAATTCCATTTTTTATTAAATAGATTACTATTTCGCAGAAAGTAAATAGTATGGATATTCCCAAAAGTAAAATGCATCTTTGATGTATGGAAAATGCAAAAACTGCTATCAGATTTAACAAAGCTAACTTATACCATCTTTTTCCGCAGGAATAACTGACAACAATCCCAAATGTCAGCCATACAAGAAACCTCAGTATGCATTCTGAAAAAAACATATAATTATAAAACAAATCTGATATGGACAGGATGCTGACGGATGACGCTATTACACATGCAATTGCATTTATTGATGGAAATATTTTTCTGATGCAGTACCAAGCAATAAAAATGCATGATATATGCATAAATACCTGAAAGTACATTGCCATATGTGTCATAAAAACCGTATTATGTCCAAAAAATTTTATAAAAAATGCCAAAATAAACCCATATCCATATCCATAATATCCGTTTGTAGACACAACTTCTGACCAGTCAAGACCTAAAAGCCATGCAGCGCCTTGCCATGTGCCAAATTCATCATTCTGATTCAATATTGATAAGCTGTTTTTCACCTGCAAAGATGAAAAATAAAAGATAATAATGCTTAAAACTATTAAGACAATTATTTCTACAGATTGCTGTTTTTGGTTATTTCTAATCTCGTCCATCCTTAATGCTCCCAAAATACTTGATATATAAATATATAATTTTTAAACATTTCGTTTTAATGATTTGTAAATTAATATTGTCTCTTCTATTTGTGGAATAAATAACTTAATAAACATTTTTATTTTTTCTAACTGTATGTTTTTCTTTTTATTTGAAAGGTTATATTTTTTGCTTAACAGTTGCACCTCACGGCAGCATTGCGGATAATCCACAGAAGAAATCCCATTTCTGTCTTCTTTCGCCACTATTATATTTATTCTATGGAATTTAGTTCCGCAATTCATCAACCGTAAAAAATGCTCCCTATCGGCAAGAATTTTTAAATCTAGATCGAAAGCATTTTTTACTAGAAGTTCTTTTTTTTCAAAAACTGCCTGGTGACATATTGAAATTCCTTTTTTCATTGCATCTGAATTGTACGTCAATACTAACCCTCTGTTTCCTTTTAATTTCAACAATACATGACCATATAGTATGTCCGCTTCATCCACATGCTGCATCGAAAAAACATTAGAAAGGACATTTCTATCATAAAATGTATCCCCTGCGTTCATAAAAATAATCCATTCGCCACATGCGTATTTAACTGCCTCATTCATAGCATCATATATGCCTTTGTCTTTTGTGCATATATGCTTTATGGTAACTTTTTTGTTGAATTTCTGCTTTATATTTTGAACTATAGTATTTGTATTGTCAGAAGATTGCCCATCTTTAATGATATATTCAAAGTCATCATATTTCTGCAGTAGTACTGAAAGCATAGTTTCCCTTATGCATGCTTCTGCATTATATGTAACCGTTATGACTGAAACTTTGCATATTGTTAATCTTTCCATAACTTCAATTACCTCCATTACTTTCCCCAGTCTTCTATATAACCTAAGACGGATGCCATTATAGCGGATATAAGCACTATAGCATTGTAATATATAATTATCTGAAATACTTCAAACCATATATTCTTATTAAGAAACAACATTGAAACCACTTTGTTCCATACACCTGTTACAATTAAAAAAGCAAATGATTGATACAGATAGATAGTCATGCTTCGCTTCATAAACAACTTGTAAATCTTTCCAATGTACCTTGCTCTTGACATTTTTTTAAGAATTGTTAATAAAATTGGCATACCAATGCAAATCAAGGACATTGCTGTAAAAGAAAATGCAAAAAACATTATGTTTTGTGATGACTTGTTTGTCTGCATATCTAGCGAATAGCCTTGTAGCCCCAAAACTGCTATAAAAAAAACTCCTGTCCCCACACTGGCGATTAATTTACGTTTCCATCGTTGATCTGTCTGTGCCGATGATTTAATATCATGATAAAATAGTCCTAAATATGTCCATATAGAATAAAATGACACTTGTCTGATTCCAAGCCGTCGTATGCTTAAATAGGGCAGGGGAAGCGTTAACAAATAGAAAACTATTATAATAGCTAATCCTATATATCGATATTGTGAAAAATAGCATTTTTGCATCAGTGGGAAAATACACATTACACCTATGTAAACTGGAATGAACCACAGCGCCCATGATAAATATGGCAACGTTGAAACCCAGTTTCCAATTGGCACCCCCCAAGTAATGATAACTTGTAATATTAACTCACGGCGTATATTGTTTTTTGATACTTCATAAATTAGCATAGTTAAAATACTTACACATGCATACACATAATATGGTATTAAAATGCGGCAAAAGCGTTTTACAAGGAAATGCAGATATTTTGTTGTTCTTCTCATTGCGTTTCCAGCCCCAGAAACAAAGAAGAATAATGGCATTTCAAACAATGCAAAAGACTTAATAATGGTAAATTTATACCCCCCCCTGTATATGCCCAATACAACACATGTATAAAGATAACCCAAAGCATTGCAAATCCACGCAGCAAATCTAAGTCCTCATCTCGTGTGAATACATTAGCTGCTGTGTTGTATAATTTTTCCTTTGGCTTCTGATTTAGCACCAACTGTATCCTCCTTATTCACTTGTATAGTTATATACCAAAAGTTTTGGTTTATGTAATATTTGCTAGTCTAATCAACTATTTTTCAGCATGTCTCTTTTATAACTCATGTCCAATGGAAGACAATAATCTAAGTGCAATTCTTCCTGCTAAAATAGTCATATCAATATTTATGCTCGCCATCAAAGCCAACAGTCTTTTCAGCTTTGTGCATTTACCATCCATTGCTACGCTAAAACCATATATTTTCACAATTCTTTTAATCGGTGTTTCGTCATATCCGCTCCGATATATTCCCTTCAAAGTATCCATAGAAGCTGACAGCGCTTTCGCCTGAAAACTTCTTTGTATTTCAGGATAAATTTCAGTATATTTTTTAAGTCTGTCCATTAAGATTTCCCAACTGGCTATTCTTTTTTCGCAGTTATTGCTATGAGTAGCGCTCCCGGCGTTTTGTAAATAAACATATTTTATATTGCTGCTATAAACAACTTTGGTACTGTTTTTTATAATTTCGGTAACATACAAATAATCCTCCCAGTAAGCTGATTTTTCATAAAATCTGATGTTGCATGTAATATCTTTCTTTATTAACTTTGCGATTGGACCAGCAGATATTTCCTTTCTGTATGAAACATTTTCCAATGCTTCTATAGAAGTAAAAATTTTAATATTCTCATTACCGTTTGGTTTTAATTTAACATTTTCAAAATTATTTGTTTTTTTATAATTACAAACTGCGATATCTGCGTTAAATCTTCCAGCTATATTTGCCAAATATTCAATATAATCTTCACAGAAATAATCATCTACATCGGCAAAGACAACATACTCACCATCGGCACAATCAAGTCCTGTGTTCCTTGCCGCCGATGCACCATGATTTTCTGTACGTATTAACTTCACGTTAGGCATATCAGTGACAGCTCGCATGCATAATTCCACTGTATTATCTATAGAACCGTCATCTACTAGAACTATATCTATATTTTTATAAGTTTGATTTTTGATGCAAGAAATACATTGCCTTACATATTTTTCTGCATTATACATTGGTATAATCAAGGAAATTAACGGTTGCTCCATGGCTATTTTCCTCTATTCATAAAATATATATAATTTATATTTTGTCATATCTGTCTTTCCGCAATTGTATAATTGATATGTGCATACAATGATTTTATAAATTTAGGAAATGGTAGTTTCTCCACTAAATAAACCACTTTCATCCAAGATGGAAAACGATTGATTTTAACCATATCAACATATGGCGCTTCCCAATCTAATTGCGAAAAGTCAATATTCATGCGATGAAGCCGTACATCTCTAAATCCTAGCGAATCAGGCCATATTGGACAATCTACAAATCCAGTTTCCACTATTTTTAGCCCATGCTCTTGAAGCTTTTTTTTAATAAAATGCCTATTGTTAAACCTAATATCACCATGTGTCCATGGAATTCCTGTTTTCTTATGCACCATTCTGTGAATAGGAAAACCGATGTTTCCTGAATTCACAGAGAAAATTGCTATGTATTTTCTGCTAATCCGTTTCATTTCCTCTATTAATGCATCTGGATCTTGACATATCGGCATATATGCAAAATTCCAGACAAAATCGTAAGACATTGTTGCTATAGATGTATGGCACAGATCATCTTCTGACAGCCATTCCAATTTTTGCGCCGCTCCAATTTTTTCCCATTCAGAACAATATTTTGGTGTACCATTCACCAATGCAATTTTATCTGCTTTTTTCGCAAATCCCAGCGAATAAATAGACGGCATTGCTTTTGCACCGTGTGCTGGCATCTCCAAAACTGATTTAATGTGATACTTTTCTGCCAGTTTATCTAATTTTTTGCCAACAGAAAACCTTTCATAATTAACACCAAAAACTTCAACTTCCTTACCCATTCTTTTATCCTTTCTTTGGCGTTATATCAGCAAAGTGAAACTTGAATTTGTAACAAATACTTTCACATATAAACTGTTTTTCTTACAAGATGTACACAATGTTTTTCGCTATCAGTTATAGTAATTGAATTTCCTAATAAAATATTTAATTCCAGTAACAATAATTTTCATTCTAAATATCCTCATTTTCGTTGATAATAGAGCAAAATAAAAAATCCCAATTCAAAGCTTCCATTGTGCCATTCACAATTTCATACTTTAAATCAGGATTTTTATGCATATTCTGCCTAAACAGCCTTTTCTATTTTCCCAACAGCTTATTCAGTTTTCTATCAAAGGTCTTGATTTCATATCTCTTTACCTTATGATACGCATATAATATACAGTCTGGAAAATCCAGATTCTGTTCTGCATATGTTTTGATGCCAAGTCTCAGCACGCTGGGTTCCGGAGTAGTAACCTCAGCCAATAATTCAAGCAGGCACTGGCTGATTTCCGTCCTGTCAATATGATATACACCCCTTAATACATATACCACTTCTGCAAAAATTTCTATATTTACCTGAACATCATTATTTTTAATGGCTGTTTCTGCCTCGGATGCCATCTGTTCATCATCATTCAGCAGATACCGTAAAACGATGTTTGCATCAAGCATTACCATATTTTTCCGCCACCGCCTTCTCCCACGCTGATGCTTCCTGCGCTCTCAAACCTGCATCTGCATACTTTGCCAGCATTCCTCTTACAGTCTGCGGCTTCTTTTCATTGGGAGGCTCATCGACAAACTCATCCAATATAGTGATTATCAGCTTTTGGTTTTTTTGCGCCTGAATCCTCCCTATTGTTTTTACGCTTTCTCCATCATAATAACCTTCTAATGCCAGCATATATTCACCCACCTATACGTTTTCCAAGCTGTACCGCTTATATTATATCACCGTAAATATTATATGGCAAACAAAACCTTTATTTATGCAGCATGGTTAAAAATACTGATTTAAAATATGAAATTGTCAAAGTCCAACATATAAAATATACAGATGCCCGCTATTTCTTTAAACTGAACTGTATGGATTTTAACCCTGCCTTAACAAGCGTAGGGAAGTGCAGAAGTTCATTGCTGTATGCCTGGTTTGCCAATGGACATGCACAGTTCCTGCCCTTTATGTATCTCCTTACCTCATCCGCCTTTGCGGAGTGCCACAGCTTCTGAAAGTCATAATCATAATCCCTCAGATTCCCCATTTCCTGCTCATATCCGAGCACGCAGCACGGCCATACCCCGCCGTCATAGTTGATGTGTACGTTTGACACTCCCGCATAGCAGGGTATAACCTGGCGCTTTTCCGCAAGTATTTTCCCTGCAAGGTCATAATAAACGACTCTCATTGCCTCTGTTGTCCTCGCAAGCCGCCTTTTTCTGCCTATGTTCTGCTCAATCTTTTCCGCAAAGCCCTTTATCAGCCTCTGGTATACTTCCGCAGGCGGCGTTATCTCATCTGACAGGTTAAAGAATTCCGTCCTACACTCGGCAACCTCATTCCTGTAGCTTTCTACACCGAGAGAGTGCACAAAGTCCTCTATCTCATTCAGATCATCTATGTTAAAGTTTGAGATGACCGTGCCAAGCTCAAGGTGGAAATTGTCATATTTTTCTTCCAGCCCTTTCAGTCCGTCTATCGTCCTGAGTAAACATTTGAAATTCCCTTTTACCCCTCTTATCTCGTCATGTTTATCGCCCACGCCGTCTATCGACGGCTTTACCGT
>CANQWB010000031.1 GCA_947627435.1 uncultured Bacilli bacterium | reverse complement strand
AAACAATAAATAGAAAAAGAAAAGGTCCCTTTTTAAAAAGGGACGCATGACAAAATTTATTTTGTCATTTTTTTATAGACTTTATTTTTTATTTTTGTTAAAATGAAAGTGGTGATTTTATGTTATATACATCATTGGATAATAAAAAAATAAAAGATTGGAAAAAATTAAACACAAAAAAATACCGAGATAAAACAGGTCTTTTTCTTGTAGAAGGAGAGCATTTAGTTTTAGAAGCGTATAAGACAGGTTATTTGCAAGAACTTATTTTAGAACAAGATGCAGTTTTACCTTTGGATGCCCCAACTTCTTATGTTACAAACGATATTTTATATGCATTGACGGAACTAGAGACACCACCTTCTATGATGGCGGTTTGTATGAAAAAAGAAAGTGAATCATATGGCAATCGTATTTTGGTTTTAGATGATATTCAAGATCCAGGTAATTTAGGAACGATTATCAGAAGTGCGGTTGCTTTTCATATAGATACCATCGTATTAGGATTGGGCTGTGTAGATTTATATAATTCGAAAACGATTCGTGCGAGTCAGGGTATGTTATTTCATATGAATATTATTCGTAAAGATTTAAAACAATTTATTTCCGAATTAAAAAAACAAAACTATCTTATCTATGGTACAAAAGTTACACATGGAAAAAACATAAAAGATGTTGCAAAAACAGAAAAGTTTGTTATAATAGTGGGAAACGAGGGAAATGGTGTGTCAGAAGAAATATTAGATATTTGTGATGATTACCTTTATATTCCTTGTAATGATGTATGTGAAAGTTTAAATGTTGGGGTTGCGACTAGTATTATCTTATATGAACTAGATAAGTAGGTGTTTTTATGGAATATCTTTATATTGGTGAGATTGTAGGTACACATGGTATTAAAGGTGAAGTCCGTATTGTATCTAATATAGAATATAAAGATTGTATTTTTAAACCAGGAATATGCCTTTATATTGGAAAAAATAAAGAACAACATATCATATCACATTATCGATTTCACAAAATATATGATATGGTAACTTTTGAAGGAATCAATGACATCAATGATGTGCTCGTATACAAAGGAGAAAAGGTATATGTGAATCGTGATGAAATTACATTTCCTAGTTTTTTAAAAACGGATTTGATTGGTATGAATGTTGTTTCAAAAGACGAATATCGTGGTAAAGTAGTTCAAATTACCAAAAACAAAGTACAAGACATATTGGTTGTAAAGCAAGAAGAAAAAAAATTTATGATTCCTTATGTAGATGCACTTATTGAAAAAGTTGATTTTGAACATAAGACTATTTATGTTCATGATATGAAAGGATTATTTGATGAAAATTGATATTTTAACTTTGTTTCCAGATATGTTTACCAATGTACTAAAAGAATCGATATTGGGAAGAGCGATTCAAAATGGACAAGTAGTAGTGAATGTGCATAATATTCGTGATTATTCTAAAGATCCACATAAAAAAGTAGATGATTATGGTTTTGGTGGTGGAAAAGGTATGGTTTTGATGCCACAACCTGTCTATGATGCGATTGAAGCATTCAAAACTCGTGATAGTTTGGTGATTATGATGACTCCACAAGGTATTCCATATCATCAAACGATGGCATATGATTTATCAAAAAAATCGCATCTTATATTTCTTTGTGGACATTATGAAGGTTTTGATGAACGAATTCGCGATATGGTCGATATGGAAATTAGTATAGGTGATTTTATTTTAACTGGTGGTGAGATTGCAAGTATGGCAATTGTGGATAGTATTGTCAGATTACTCCCTGGGGTGATTGAAGAAGAATCTCATATTCAAGAGTCTTTCCACAATCATTTGCTCGATTATCCAGTTTATACGAAACCAGTGGATTTTATGGGTAAAAAGGTACCAGAAGTCTTATTATCTGGGCATCATGAAAATATTCGTAAATGGAGATTAGAACAGAGTATCAATAAAACACAAAAAAGAAGACCAGATTTATTAGAAAAGAGTTGAGTGTATGCAGACAAAACAATATGTAATTCAAAAAGAACAGAAAGCAGCAGAAAAAATAACTTTTTCTCATAAACAAATGGATGGTTTTAAAGTAACACCGCATAATCAAATTCCTCATCCTGGTATTTCTGTCAATTCTATGTTGATTGTAAAACCTAGTTTGATTGAAAAATTACTAAAGAAAAAAAATCAGAGAAAACTAGATTATTATTTGCAATATATTATAGCTTTAATTGATTCCAATGAAGGTGCAGAAGACGATAGTACATTTAGAACTGCTTTAAATGATCTTACTCGCTATCGTGAGATTGTAGAATATAAATATCGTAAATATCTAGATGATAAGTACATTAATTTACTTTTAAAGAAGATTGCTTTATTGGAACATGAAATTAAAAGTAAGATAATGTATAAAGAACAAACCAGAACTTATCAAACAAGTCAGCCTATTATGGAAGAGAAGATAGGTGAAAAAGGAAAATCAAGATAAAAATTGGTATTTTATAGGTTTACAAACGTAAAATATTGTGATAGAATGGTTAAAGTGATCCGCTGAATAGTTATTTATGATCATGGTAAAAAAAGAAAGGGAGCGTGACATCGTGAATTTAGTTGAAAAAATCACAAAAAGTCAAATCAGAACAGATTTACCTGAATTTCGAGTTGGTGATACTGTTAGAGTTGATGTAAAAATCATCGAAGGTAAACGTGAAAGAATTCAAGCTTTTGAAGGAATTGTCATTGCCATTAAAGGTAGTGGAGTTGCAAAAAACTTTATTGTTCGTAAACTTTCAGCAGGAGTTGGAGTGGAAAGAACATTTCCAATGAATTCACCAAAAATTGATTCTGTAACTGTTATTAGAAAAGGTAAAGTAAGAAGAGCAAAACCTTACTATTTAAGAACTTTAGTGAGTCAACCTAAAATCAAAGAAAGAAGAGATAAGGCAGCTTAGTGCCTTATTTTTGTTAGAAGAGGGGAAAAATATGAAATGGATAAAAGAATATATACCATATGTACTTGTGATTTTATTTGTGATATTGATACGCATCTATGTAATTTCACCTGTTCAAGTAGATGGATCTTCTATGGTACCAACTTTAAAAGATAATGAAATTTTATTGTTAAAAAAATATGATCATAGTTTAGAACGTTTTGATATAGTGGTATTAAAATATAACCATGATAAATTAGTCAAACGCATTATTGGACTTCCTGGAGAGACTATCATGTATCAAAATAATACCCTTTGGGTAAATGGAAAACAAGTAGAAGAAAAATTTTTACCAGAAAATATTAAAACAGCTAATTTTGATTTAAGTAGTATCGGTTATACAAAGATTCCAGATGATTATTATTTTGTAGTAGGTGATAATAGAGGAGATTCCTTAGATAGTCGCTATATTGGTTTGATTCCTAAAAGTAACATAGAAGGAACTGTGACATTTCGTTTATTTCCATTTCATGTATTTGGAAAAATTGACTAATACTCGATAAAATGACTTGCATTTGCATAATATATAGTGTATATTATATATGTACTTGTTCGTGGTGAAATAGAGTCTCCAACTTTTTACTAGGAACAGGCGAATTTGAAAGAGAGGAGAAAATATATGGCTTTAACAAAAGAAAAAAAAGAACAAATCGTAAAAAAGTATGCTAGAAATGAAAAAGATACTGGCTCTGCAGAGGTACAAATTGCGATTTTAACAGAAGAAATCAATGAATTAACAGAACATTTAAAAGAACATAAACATGATTTCCATTCTAGACGTGGACTACTTAAGAAAGTAGGACAAAGACGTAGTATGTTACAGTATTTATTAAAAACTGATGTAACAAGATACCGTACTTTAATCAAGAGTTTAGGATTAAGAAAATAATGATAAAATGTAGGCACTTATTTTTAAGTGTCTTTATTTTTATTACAACTTCTTTCACATTATGAAGATTTGAAGAATATGTAGTAAAATCACATGACAAGTTCTATTGGAAAACTTTTCCAAGAAAAAAATATATCAAAAAAAGAAATGAGGTATGGAATGATGAAAAAAGTATTTGAATTGGATTTTAGAGGAAGAAAATTAATTGTAGAACATGGAGAACTTGCGAAACAGGCAAGTGGAGCTGTATTAGTAAGATATGGAGATACCGTTATTTTATCTACTGTAGTGGTATCTAAAAATGTAAATATACTAGCAGATTTTTTTCCGCTCATGGTTTTATATCAAGAAAAATTATATTCTGTAGGTAAAATTCCTGGTGGATTCATTAAACGTGAAGGACGTCCTACTGATAATGCGACTTTGGCAGCTCGTATGATTGACCGTCCAATGCGTCCACTTTTCCCAGAAGACTTTAAAAATGAAGTACAAATTGTCAATACGGTTTTATCTGTTGATCAAGATAACTCACCAGAAATGGCTGCAATGTTTGGCTCTAGTTTGGCAACTTGTATTAGCCCAATTCCATTTGGAGGACCAATTGCAGGTGTAAAAGTAGGACGTATCAATGGTGAATTTGTAATTAATCCTACCATGGAACAATTAGAAGTTTCTGATATAGATTTAACCGTTGCTGGAACAAAAGAAGCTATTAACATGGTAGAAGCGGGAGCCAAAGAAGTTTCTGAAGAAGATATGTTGGAGGCTTTAATGTTTGGTCATGAAGCAATTAAAGAATTGATTGCTTTCCAAGAAGAAATTATTGAAGCTATAGGTACTCCAAAAATGGAATATGAAACATTGGAAATTTCAGATGCTTTAAAAGAAGAAGTACGTTCTTTAGCAACTGACGAAATAAACCGTGCTCTTCGTATTAAAGACAAATTAGAAAGTTATGCCGCATTAGATGCAATCAAAGAACAAGTTGTTGATAAATATACAGTCGAGAACGAAGACTTAAAACCAGAAGAATTAAAAGAACTGATTACCAAAGTAAAAGTCGTTTTGGAAGAAATTGAATATGAAATATTTAGACAAATTGTGGTAAAAGAAAAAACTCGTGCTGATGGCCGTGCTATGAATGAAATTCGTCCTCTTTCAACAGATATTGATTTATTACCAAGAACACATGGATCTGCTTTGTTTACAAGAGGTCAAACACAAAGTTTATCTGTCGTTACTTTAGGTGCTTTAGGAGAACATCAAATTTTAGATGGACTTTCTATTGAAGATGAAAAACGTTTCATGTTACATTATAACTTTCCTCAATTTTCAGTGGGAGAAACAGGTAGATATGGAGCACCAGGACGTCGTGAGATTGGACATGGTGCATTAGGAGAAAGAGCATTAGCACAAGTCATTCCAGATGAAGATACTTTCCCATATACAATTCGTGTTGTATCAGAAATTTTAGAGAGTAATGGGTCTTCTAGTCAAGCAAGTATTTGTGCTGGATGTATGGCACTGATGGCTGCTGGGGTACCTATTAAAGCACCTGTTGCCGGAATTGCCATGGGACTGATTACCAATGGTGATGATTATACGATTTTAACAGATATTCAGGGTATGGAAGACCATTTAGGAGATATGGACTTTAAAGTTGCAGGTACAAGAGATGGAATTTGTGCTTTACAAATGGATATTAAAATTAAAGGAATCACAAAACAAATTTTAAAAGAAGCTTTGGCCCAAGCAAAAGAAGCAAGAATGCAAATACTAGATGTGATTCAAGCCCAAATTGCAGAACCAAGAAAAGAATTAAGTCCATATGCACCAAAAACCATGACATTTATGATTGATCCAGAAAAAATAAAAGATGTCATTGGTAAAGGTGGAGAAATGATTACGAAGATTATTTTGGAATCTAGTAATGTCAAGTCTGTAACTGATGTCAATGCTGTAAAAGTCGATTTAGAAGACGATGGACGTGTCATTATCTATCATTCTAACCAAGAAGTAATTGATAAAACGGCTGCAAGAATTCAAGAAATTGTACGTGAAGTAGAACCTGATGTCATCTACAAAGGAAAAGTTGTTAAAGTAGAAGATTTTGGATGTTTTGTAGAATTATGGCCAGGTTGTGAGGGACTTGTCCATGTTTCACAATTAGCTGCAGAACGTGTAGAAAAACCAAGTGATATTGTTAAAGTTGGTGATGAAGTTCTTGTGAAGTCATTGGGATATGATAAAAAAGGAAGATTGAATCTTTCCCGTAAAGAAGCAATTAAATAAAGAGCCTTGAATTAAGACTCTTTTTTCTATATAATGTTGCTAAGGTAGGAAGTTGAATTGAGGTTAGATATGCATAAAAAAATCGTGATTTGGATTAGCTGCATTAGTTTATTTATAATATTACTGGTATGTGGTATTTTCTATTTTCATTATGATTTAGAAGTACTTTCCATTCAACCACTGGTTTTTGATTTAGAAACCAATGAATTGGCAATTAAAGTAACAAAAAAGAATCAATTATTTCATCAAAAATTTTCTTGTATCCTTCAAAGCGATGATATGGAAATGATCGCACAAGGAAAAGATAATACTTGTATTCTTCGTTTTTCAATTGGAAATGACTACACTTTAATATTAAAGGATCAAAAATTTACCAGTATGGAATATCATCTATTAGATTATCTAGATAATATTTTAGATTTTAATTTTACATTTGATACCATCTATCTTGCGGTTGGAGAATCTAAAAAATTAGATTATCAGTATAGAAGTATTAATGGAAATATAGAACCCTTTCATACGGATAGTTCCATTATCACAATCGATGGGGATGTGGTTCATGCCAAGCAAGCAGGAGTTGCTACTATTTCCAAAGAAGATATGACATTAAATATCATAGTTACGGATTTATTGACCCCAATGATACAATCTAGACGAAAAGAAAAATTACCATGTAATCGCTATAGTGAAGAAGAAGGTCAACTATTGGATCAAGTATTAGAATATCGGGTCAAAGAAGCTGGTTATCAGACAAGAGCAGGCGTAGTGGCAGCGGCTCGTTTCCTCACATTACAATTTCCCTATCAAATTCCTTATTTTTATGAAAACGGAAGAGTAGATAATACAGGAGTGAATTTCGCAGATGGTGAGGGTCGATATTATCATAAAGGTTTATATATCACCGATTTGAAAAAAAATGACATTGTGGCTTCGGTAAGCGGTCCATCGATATGGGGATGTCCTTTATATAATTGGGAAGATGATCCTGATTATGGATATGTATGGGGCATAAAAAAACCGAATGGGTTAGATTGCTCTGGATTTGTAACGTGGGCTTTATATAATGGAGGATTTGATCCGGGAGATATTGGTGCTGGAGATTCTATTACTAATGATGAATTAACGGATTTAGGAGAACTTCATGCATTAACGGCCAATTTAGTTGCTTCAAATCAAATCAAAGTTGGTGATTTATTCAACTATTGGGGACATATTTCTATTATTGTGGGCATGGATGATGAAAATTACTATGTTGCAGAATCATTACAAACTTATGATGGTGTTGTTGTAAATACATATAAAAAATCTAAAATTATGGATGCCTTTACACATGTCGTTTTGATGGACCGTTATTATAAAGATGATGGCAATTACACGAGTTATTGGGAATCATAATAAAAAATCTCTTTTATGAAAGAGATTTTTTGATTGTTTGAAATACTTCTTCAATTGTCATTGTAGGTGGGTTATCATAACATGGTTTTAAATGTAAATGATAATGTTTAATTTCTTGTGATATTCCATTGTTTTGTTGCATTGTAATTCCATCTATATGGAGGGCTTTTTCTAATAGTTGTTTCATTTGTTTTGCTACTTTAAATATATGTAACAGAGTAGTTTCATCAATGGTATCAACATCGAGTGTATGCTTTTTTGGAACAATCAATAAGTGTCCTGGACTCGTTGGTTGAATATCTAGAAATACTTTTACAATATCATCTTCATAAATTGTGTATGAAGGAATTTCACCACGCATAATTTTGCAAAATAAACAATCCATATCATCACCATATTCATTATATCATATTTTATGAATAAAAAAGAACTTATTTGTTCTTTTTTACGTGAATATCTGCGAATATTCCATTCTCTTTTGATAAAAAAAACATAAATTTATACAAAAGGTAGAGTAAAATGTAAAAATTTGATAAAATAATACTGTTGGAGATGAAATTTATGCATACATTAAAAATAGAAAACCTAACGGTAACAGTAGAAGAAAAAATAATTTTGGATTCATTTTATTTGACGATTCATACAGGAGAAATCCATGCGATTATGGGACCCAATGGAACTGGAAAATCCACTTTGTCTAAAGTAATTATGGGGGATCCTCATTATAATATTGTTTCTGGTGATATTTTATATGATGATACTTCTATTTTATCCATGACAGTCGATGAGAGAGCTCGTTTGGGTATCTTCTTAGGAATGCAAATGCCTTTAGAAATTGAAGGTGTAACCAATGCTGATTTTTTAAGAACTGCAATTCATGAAAAAGAAGGAAAAGAATTTAAATTAATGTCTTTTATTAAACAGTTAAATCAAACTGTAGAACAATTGAAAATGAACCCTGAGATGATTCACCGCTCTGTCAATCAAGGTTTCTCAGGAGGAGAGCGCAAAAAAAATGAAATTTTACAAATGTACTTATTAAAGCCAGATATCGTTTTGCTGGATGAAATTGATTCAGGATTAGATGTGGATAGTTTGAAAATTGTTGGTGAGAATGTCATGCAGTATTATCAACAATCGCAATGTGGTATTTTATTAATTACACATTATCAAAGATTATTAGACTACATCAAACCAGATTTTGTGCATATTATGATAAATGGAAAGATTGTAAGAAGTGGTGATAGTTCACTTGTTACACTTGTGGAACAACAAGGTTATGAAAATTTTGAAGAGGAAACTTCTCATGAATAAAATCAAAGTTTTCAAAGATCATCTTCAAATAGAAACTCAAGATTCCCATTTGCAAGTCAATGCAATGACTCCTGAATCTATTTTTGATGTATTTGAGATACAAATTACGGTCACAGCTTCTACAACATTAATACTGCATCATCAATGTATAGAAGATATGAAAGTCAATATTTGCTTTTCTGTTTTACCAAATGTCGATTTTCATTTATGTGAAATTCGTGAAAATGGATCATTAAAAGTAAAATATAATTATGAACTCGAAGAAAATAGTTCCACAAATGTGTTAAAATTTTATGATTGTGATGAATTAAAAGAATTAGATGTCATTTGCCTCAATGGAGAACAGGCAACGATTCATCATCAAATCAAAACGATTGCCAAGAAGAACCAAAGACTGGATATGGTAGTATACCATAATGCGATGCGTACAAATAGTGATATTGTAAATCAAGGTGTAACGATTCAAGATGGAAAACTACAAGTACAAGTCACTAGTATTGTCTATCAAGGAATTAAAAACTGTCATGTCAATCAGAATAATCGCATTATTATGATGAATGAACATAAATCTGTAATTCAACCAATTTTATTGATAGAAGAACAAGAAGTAAGTGCCAATCATGCCGCATATATCGGTAAATTTAAAGAAGAACAAATTTTTTATCTTATGAGTCGTGGTATTCCTAGAAATCAGGCAATACAATTACTGGTAGAAGGTTTTTTACTGGAATCTGTTACAGAACCAGATTTGATTCAACCCATTTTAGAAAAATATTGGAGGTGAAAAATGAACCGTGAAGATTTTGAAATGTTAAAACAAGATATTATCTATTTAGATAATGGTGCAACTACTTTAAAACCCACTATTTTGGCAGAAAAAGTAAGTGAGTATTATAATCAATATAGTGCCAATGCCCACCGCGGAGATTATGATATTAGTTTAAAAGTAGATGCTATGTATGAGGAAACTCGAAAGAAAGTACAAAATTGGATTCATGCCCAAAGTAGTGATGAGATTATTTTTACATCTGGAGCAACCGATTCTCTCAATAAAATTATTTTTGGATATTTTCGTTATTATCTGCAAAAAGGAGATGAAGTGCTGTTAACTAAAGGTGAACATGCTTCTAATGTACTACCATGGTTTGAACTTGCCGATGAAATAGGCATTATCATCCGCTATATCGAGTTAGATGATGAGAAAAAAGTCACATTAGAAAATGTTGAACGTGCGATTACCCCAAGAACAAAGGTCATCAGTTTGGCACATATTACTAATGTAGTGGGCGATATTCGTCCCATTAAAAAAATCAATACCCTTGCGCATTCCCAAAATATCTTAGTATTGGTAGATGGTGCACAGAGTGTACCACATATCGAAGTAGATGTACAAGATCTTGATATTGATTTTCTAGCATTTTCAGCACATAAAATGTATGGCCCAACGGGTGTAGGTGTTTTATATGGGAAAAAAGAATTATTAAATCAAATTCATCCTATTGAATTTGGTGGTGGTATGAATGCTACTTTTAGTAGTGATGGTGTACGCATTTATGATGAATTACCTCATTTATTAGAACCTGGAACTCCTAATATAGCGGGTGTGATAGGTTTTGGCAGTGTGTTGACCTATTTAGATCAAATAGGACTTGATCATATTACTACATATGAGCATGATTTACATAGTTATGCGATTCAAAAATTGAAAAGTGTACCAAATATTATTCTTTATAATGAAATGAGCGAAAGTGGTATTATTACATTCAATATGAAAGATGTCTTTGCACAAGATTTAGCAATTTATCTCAATAAGCATAAAATTTGTGTTAGAGCTGGTAATCATTGTGCCAAAATATTAAAAGATGAACTTGGTATTAAAAATACATGTCGTATCAGTTTAGCGCTTTATAATACCAAAGAAGAGATCGATCGTTTGGTACAAGTATTATCCAATCCAAAATTAAAAGAAGAAATCATTTAAATTTGATTTTTTTCTTTTTTTATGCTAGAATAGCGCCTATCAAAGAGGGATATATATGAAAAAATATTGTTATAGTAAAGATATCCGCTTCACACGTGAGAATTTACTGAAAGAAATGGATTTGTCTATCTTTTTTCAATCCAATCAACAAGATCCGGATTATTTTAAGAAATTATTAAAAACATTTGGTATTTATTTAGAAACCTTGGATGATATGGACAGTGTCATTACAGTACGTATGCTACCAATTGAAAAAGATTGTATGATTTTACCCAATATAAGTAATCGTTATTATGATCAGGATGATTATTTAACTTCAACTTTTTCGATTCAACCAGAAAATAGTACATTATTGTCTTTAGAAGGCGAAATATTTGAAAAATTAGATTTTAATTTAGAAACAGCATATGAATTTTGTAAAGAACATCATTATGATGAATTTATATATCCCGAAACGACTTCTTGCATTCATTTTAAAGGAGTTGAATTGAATCGCTGGCGAAAAGAGGATTATGATGAAATGCTTCATCATATAAAAAAGCCATTCACGGATAAAGAAATGAAAATTGTAACAACTGCATATGAAAAAGTAAAAGATATAAAAGAAATATATATTACAAAAGATGCCCAAAAGTTTGGTTTTTATTATAATGCCCCTCATATTTTCAATACGCGTAGTTCTGATGCTAGTTTATCTGTAGAAGAAATTGGAATCATTCAAACAAGAATATTGGAATTATTATTACTGAATGGGCAAAAAAATATGCGTGTAGATTTTAATGTCACAAGTGATACACAGAATGATAATGAAGAATTTTTGAAATATGTATATGCTTATTTAATGCAGTATCGTAAAATTGTTGAAAATAAAGGATATAGAGATATTGTACCAGAGGTTTTAGATAAAACTAGTTTAGATGTGATAAAATCTTGTATAGAAGATAAATATCCTAATGGAATTTACTGTAAAATTACCATTATTTCTAATCATCCTATTCAAACAACAGAAGACAAGAATAAAGAATTTATTAAAAAAATTATGATGTAAAAATACAATGTTATCATTGTATTTTGCTCAAATGAAAAGTTAAATTTCAGAAGATAGTATTATATAGAATATGTAAGACTAAATTGGTAGAAATAGTAAAAA
>CANQWB010000030.1 GCA_947627435.1 uncultured Bacilli bacterium | reverse complement strand
GGAGCAGCCGAGTATGTAGTCGGTGGTGACGTTGAACGTCTCCGACATCTTTACCAGCAGGTCGGTCGGTATGTCGTAAGAGCCGGTTTCTATGCGGCTCACCGCCTGCTGCGTGGCGCCGAGGATGGCTGCGAGGCCCTCCTGGGACAGGTTTAGGTTCTTTCTGAGTTCCCTGATACGGTTCCTGGTTTCCATAGCTGAATCATCCTTTCTGGTTACTATTTTACATAAAATCGTGCCAGATGATTACAACTATACAGCGTATCACATATACGCATATATGCGTTACAAGAAACAGAAGCATTGCATAATCCCCCACTCGGAAAAATGTCTTATATGCTCGTTTTTCTTACAACATATACTTTAATCCACTGACAATATTGTAAAATATGTCTTTAATGAGAGATGGCAAGCGCTCTGACAATCATTATATATGGGGAGGGATACATAGCCAAAAAAACAGGTACTACCATTGTTAAACGAGGAGGAATGAATATGAAATTTATTAAATCAAAGCTTGCAATAATTGCATCAGCCGTAATAGCTTTAAACAGCTTTGTGCTG
This sequence comes from uncultured Bacilli bacterium, assembly GCA_947627435.1. Taxonomy (GTDB): domain Bacteria; phylum Bacillota_I; class Bacilli_A; order RF39; family UBA660; genus UBA5026. Next base: position 11,716 of record CANQWB010000030.1, on the reverse strand, counting down.
CCTGTATCTGCAGCAGGCACTGATGTTACAGGCAAAGTAGTCTCAGCAGAAAAAGCATATGATTTTTCAGAAGAAGTAACCACCTTCTCAGACTTGGGCATCATGTACAACGCATGGGAAGAGTTTATTTCTGAAAATCCTAACAGCACAGAGGCTGAACAAGAAGATTTTCTGATTCAGTTTGTCGAAAGCGGCGCTCTCAGGCAAGCGAGGAATTCTCGGGGAATCGGTGATTACATCCCTGGTTACGATAATTTAAACCCTGCTGAAAAGGAACTGCTCAAAGAACATCCGCTTCAGGCAATCCAAGTGTTTAATTGTGCCAACAATGCCACTGATGCCACCATTGAGTACTATGGCACAAACGGGTGGCAGAATAACAGTGATGCCTTTCGGCATTGCTGCTGGAACGCACTAATGAAAAAAGCCATCGGTGAAAGTGCTGCTGCTGAATGGGCAACAGCACATGAATATGAATCTTCCGGGATTGATAAGGAAATGGACTTGTACAATAATGCTGTCGGCCGTTCCATAAATGTCACTGGTAAAACTGACTCGGAAATTTACAATGCTGTTAAAGACAAAGTGGTGAACGGTGACTGCAGACGAATAGTCAACGATAAATTAGTTCCGACAGACGCTGAGGGTCTAATCAAATAGGCTTATCAAAACCCCCTCCCCTAAAAGATTGTCAACTTCACATTTCTCATAGAAACGGCGTCAAAATTGAATTGACTCAATCTCGGCGCCGTTTCAGTTAATACCATATTTTCTAAAATATTCTCAGTTTGCCTTTTTTCTAATATAACCAATACGATCTCCGGCCGGTTATTAAAACGAATAGGGATAATGCTGTTGCCTATTCCACGGCTGACTACCATATTAGTATTTCCTTCTTCATACACACCCGCATCATATTTAGGGAAAAAACCTTGATTGGGCGCAATCAATCCTCCCACAAAAGGCAGCCTGAACTGGCCGCCGTGTGCATGACCGCTTAAAACCAAATCTATGCCACAGGATACATATGTTTCAAAAAGTTCCGGCCTGTGAGAAAGTAATATAGTATAAATTCCCTGCATCTGCATTCCCTTTATCTTCGCGGCAGCCATCGCCGGAACTTCCCCAAACCAATCACCCCGAATTGTAAAATCCGGATCGGACAGCCCTAGCAGGGAAATCTGTTCCCCTTCTCTCTCCAGCAGAACCCCCTCATTTTCCAAAACAATCGCGCCAGCCGTTTCAAGCCTTTCTTTCAAGACATCATATTGTGTAATATATGCCTCGTGGTTGCCTGTAACATAGTAAACCGGCGCTACTGCGGTTGCATTTTCAACAAAACCTGTAGCGACATCCAGATCTGTATGCGAGGAATCGACAAGATCTCCGGTTATAACAATAATATCTGGTCTGCTTTCTGCCAGCTTCTGCAGCAGTATTTCATTGTCTTTGCCAAATTCTGCATTGTGCAGATCTGACACTTGTGCAATCCGAAAATTTGAAAAAGCTGGTGGGATACTATCGCTGGAGATAGCGATTTCATTTACCTCCAGTGCTGTATTGCCCCACAAAGTCCATATAATAACGGTAATCAAAAATGAAGATAAACATATTATACATCGTTTACTTTCTTGGTCTGTTTTGCATTTTTTTTTCATATACACCTCTTATCTAATTTTCTATCTTTTAAATTATAATTATAATATTCACAAAAAAAATATAAACCGTTATTCCCTAAATATCACCACCAAATTATAAATTAACACATACAATAAGAAGAAAATGACCTCTACATTCACATCTATAAAAATACCTTTATGTCATAAAATTATCATAACATAATATATCAAATAACTATAAAAATTTCTTTTATTTCAAATAATTATCCAAAAAACTTGGATTTTCTTTTAAAATGTAATAATAGATATACAATGATAATTCAGCCATATATTGTCGCATACTACAAATAAATTTTTGATTTGCTTCAATACCATTTACCATTTCTGCCAAACATTTTCCTCCACAAATATATCTAGCCCAACAGTACGAACATTTTTGTTGTGTGCTATAATTCCTTCTCATTTTTATTAATCTTTTTTTATCTAATCCTATATATATATTTCCGATTTGATATTCGTCATACATTAATACATCGCATGGATAAATAATACCTTCAGGAGAAAATGCGTATAAACCATTCAATACATTACATTTTCGTATTCTTGGTATTCTATTATGAATTCTATTTATATCATCTGTAAGAGGATGGCAATTTATAACTTTATTTTTCTCAATACACTTTATAATGTATTCAGATAATATATTCAATTGTTGTTTAAAAAAATCAATATCTTTTATTGTAAATTTAAATTCTTTCTTTTCAGACTTTACAAAATCCAAATGAACATGGTAAAAACCTTCTTCGTAAAATCTTATAGCTGTTTTTGCAAAATCTTTATTTATAGGAGTTATTGTAATATGTATCGCTCTCTTCTTATGCTGCTCTAAAAGTAATGTTTTTTTTCTTTGAAGTATTTCATATTGAGACTGTTTACTATCTGCCATACACCGAAGATAATCATTAGTCCTTTTATCATAACTATCCTGACTAATCATTGCCACAACATTATATGAATCCAATAACCTCAAATTTGATCTATTAAGTAAAGTTCCGTTCGTTGTTGTTGCAAATCTAACATTAATTTTTCTGTCCAACGCTTTCTTTCTACAATAATAGAGAATATATTCAAACACAGGCATATTTAACATTGGCTCCCCACCAATTACAACAACGGACAGCATATTTCCATTCAAATGTTCAAAAGTATAGTCAATTACTGCCTTAGCCTGTTCTTTTGTCATAACGTTATTTTTATGATGACTCCCCCCATCTGCAAAACAATACTTACATCTCATGTTGCATGCATTTATCATATTAATCTGAATACTGTTTATAAAATTATCCGAAGTTTTTAGCTGCTGCAAATATCTTTGTGTATCATTTTCAACAGTAATTAATTGTTTTATATCATGTTGAATGTCTGCCTCAGGATGTTCAAAACCGTATTTAAATTCTTCATTTATTTTATCATTGCTTTCGAGCAAAATCATTGAAGCTGGCAGAAAAATCAAATTTTTTCCAAATATATTTATTACTTTATAAAAATTCATTGCTTTTTACTCCTTTTTTCGTATTCTAAACTATGTTCATTGGCATTTTTCGGATTACAGAGAAAAAATCTTTTTTACGGTTCAAAGTTTTCTCATTTCCCATAACACAAAAGTGATTTTGATTTATTATATATTCTATTTGTCTAATGAAGCTATTAAAATCTTTATCCGTAGCATCCATAATTGCACTAATCTGCTCCTCTACATATTCCCAAGATACATTTTTCAAATACTTAATAGTTCTATTGTCATACGAATTATTTAACACAAAATCTGTTAGGTACCTTTGCACTGCTTCCTTTTTTATGATATTTATATCGCCAAATCTTAGTGTATGTAGAAAGTCAGGTAACTCCTCAATCCTTTTCATAAATGTTTCTAATCCTGGATCGTTAATGGATTCAAAAAGCAAGGTTCCATCAGCATGATGGCGCATAGAAGAACTATAGGCACCAGTTTCTGACCGTATTTTTTTCCTAAAGTATTCAACATTTATTACATTTGAAAATAAAACTGTAATACCCACATTATTATATCCAAATTGCTTATAGTTTCCACCTTTTGTTATATATTGATTAGGTAATGGAATGATAAATCCCTCCTTGCTTTCTGGTAGCCCCAACATATTTAGGCAAGTGTCCGATGTCTTGCTGTAACCTAAATCTTTAATAAAACTTATTATTTCATTTTCTATTTTTAAATCTGAATAAATACTTATTTGTGCAGGAAAAGAAGATAGATCACGCATACTACTTATTTTATCATAAATACATTCTATATGTTTATCCATTTTTGAACCACAGATAGTTTCATACATAAATATTCCTGAAGTAATTTCTTCAATAATTCCTGCTTTGGCACAACTTGCTTTAAAACGTCTTCTAAGCAATATGTCGGGATTTGAATACAGCTGCATTTCGAATGTTCTATAACATATATTAATAATATCCAATGCTGTGTTTTTAATATTATTTTTGCATGAAATCATATTTTTAATAAATTTAAGCAACTTTATCTCATTTCCATTTTGAATTTTCCCTGCAATAAGCAATTTAACTTTTACATCATTTACGTCAAAATTATCCTCGCATCCTATTATATGTGTATTAACAATACCTCCTTTGTCTATAATATAACTATATTCTTCATTTTCCATTGCTTTTTGTAACATAACTTTCGTGAACCAGTACAATTCTAAAATATCAGCATTCTTTTTAATCAAAGAGCTTACATCATAATAGAAGTATACGTATGTAAATCCATCATGTTTTTTATTTGGATATACTCGTAAGGTCTTATTTTTATAGTTAATTTCCATTTTCCCATCTGTCCATATTTTTTTAGCTCGTTCTATAATATTTTGTTTATTGCTGGTAGGCATATCCTGCATCGTAATAATTATATGTTCTTTTTGCTTTTTTTGTGGTTTTAAGGATTCACTGAACAAAATCTCTGTATTGCTTTTAGAAACAATATTTCCTTTCGGCTTTATTAATACAACACCTTTCTTCTCTTGTAACAACATTATATTATTATGTGAAAAATCCATATCCGCACCTATACTTTTTACAAATTTTATTATATCCATGTCATATATAAATACCTCTGAAAGCCATCGTTCCCATACTTCTACAGAACATTCATACTTTTTAAAAAAACATTTTCACAAAATATATATTTTGGGGAAAGACTTTTTGTTATAACATTATAAAAATTAGAAATTTCTTTTTCTTGGCATAAAATCAACGCAAATCCAATATACGGCTGCTCAATTCCTGTATTTAAAATAACTTTTCCTTGTCCTTTATATTCTTTTAAAGTTTTATTAAAAACTGTTTTTTTCAGATTACTATACACTAAATATTTTTGTATTGTATCTATTCTATTTAATAAAAAATTCACTGAGAACACATATCTATTTCCCATATTGCATAAAGGTGCTTCCAGAACGTTTAATCCACGTCATATAAATAATTTTTCTTCTAACCCAAGCCCTGGATTTTCCATCTCAAATCCTAAGGATATTTTATCTATTCTCATACTTAATTTAGATATGATTTTTTCTATGATTTCTAAATATACTTCTAAATCTTTATTTGCAGAAATTACCAAATAGCTATTAGAAAATTGATAATATTTCTTATGATATCTTAGTGCTTCTTCAAGTCTTAGTTTACTAATTTCGATAGGAATGTCACCAGTAATAAATCCGCTTATTCCAAGAGAAAACGGAATTATCTTATTTAATAGAGAATCTGGTCTAGACAACGCCTGTTTCATTTCATTAAATACAACACCATTAAATTGTTTGTTTCCATCATAACTAAGCTCTTCCCTACACGCTTCGGTATAAAAAATGCTTGATTTATTATATATGCTTGGATTGTAAACGCATTGTAATGTCCTTTTTAGTAAAAATTCAAATACATCTTTATCATTACTGTCACATTCATAAACAGTTCTATCTAATAATGTATAAAAATTATATTTACAGATTGTACTCTCAATATAGTTCCAAGTGATGGGATCACTTAATATATCATTTCCCACGCAGTGTTTTACCACATGACTTGTTCCTTTATTACTGTATACAGGTGTTTTTATATTTGGGAAAAAACTTGTCCTTATATCATCTTTCCTTTTAATATACAATAGCTTTAATCCATTTGAAATGTGATTTACTTCATATATGAACTCACCACTGACACATTTTATTGTATTTATTATATTCCATGCTTTAATCATAATTTTCACCTCCAGACTACATTATACTAAACAGACTATAAAAGTAACCTTTTTTGTTCATTAATTCTTCAAAAGAACCAGATTCTTTTATTTTTCCATCTTGAACTGCTAAAATTTCATCATATTTTTTTAAATTTCCCCTAATGAATTTGTGTGTTACCACAATAAGCGTTAAGTCTGATATTTCTATAAGCATATTTTCAATATTATATGAATTTTCCATATCTAGTGCAGATGTCGCCTCATCAACTAATAGAATCTTTGCTTTCTTTATAAGTGCTCTTGCTATTGCAATTCTTTGTTTTTCACCTCCAGAGAGAAATTCCCCATTTTCTCCTACCTTTCCTTCCAGACTTTTTGTTTTTATTAAATTTTCCAACCCAACTGTTTTAACAATATATTCTATATCAATCTCTCTAATATCATCATCAAATAATGTGATATTATTTTTGATAGTATCATCGAAAAGAAATACATTTTGATGAATTACTGCAATCAATTTATTTAGTGATTCTGGATCTATTGTACTTATCTCTATACCATCAATAGTTATATTTCCGCTATATCCTTCTAAGCTACCATTTATTAATTGCAATAATGTAGATTTCCCTCCACCACTATTACCAACAATCACATATTTTTTATTCTTTTTAAAACTAAAGTTCAAATTTTCTACTGAATTTATTTTTCCATTATAAGAATAACTAACATTATTCAAGCAAATCATGTCATAAAAATTATCTAATTCTTTTGTACCTATTTCATTCTTTATCTTATCTATGCTAATCAGTTTATCAATTATAGATATATTTGTTCTAATTTTGTTAATATATACTCCTATTGTATTAATAGGGCTTATAATATAATCTAATAGCTGCATTGCTGCTATTGCTGCGCCAATAGTCAAATTACCATGTATAACTTGAATACCAATTATTACCAAGATAAAACAAATTGTAAAATAATTAAGAGATGAGGATACCGCAGATAAATACGCATTAAATTTATACGTTCTATACTTTGTGTTCTCAACTTTCTTATTTGAGTTATCAAATTCACTGATAATTTTTTCCCCAAGGTTATAGCTTTTTATCAATTCAACCCCAGAGAATATATCTTTAATCTTTACAGTGAATGCACTCAAACTCTTTAAATACTCTTCTTTAAGAATCTTTAGTTTATTCCCCAACATGATCGGTACCAATAGTACGACCACCCCTATTCCTATGGATATCATAAATAAATTATTATTAAGAAAAGTTATACTAATACAGCCCCCAAAAAAGTTAAATATTATCGTAAGTAAAGAAAAAATACTTTCTAAATATTCCTTTTCGATAAGGTTAATATCATTAGTTATATTTGATATATATTCTGCTATATTTTTTTCTCTAAACTCCTTAGCGTCATTCAAAACAAGCTTCATAAACAAATCATGTTTAAATTGAACCAAAATGTTTCTTATGCATTTCCGCACAATCACCGTGTCAAAGCATTTTACTACAGCATACAATATCATAAAAAGCAACGCACCGAATCCAATATTTAATAAATTGTTGATATCTCCTTTAGTTGATGCGTTTATAATAAACTGTAACACAAAAGCTACCCCGACATCTAAACAAGAAGAGAAGAAAGTCGCAATAATTGAAATTGTAAATATTCCTTTATTAAATGCAAAGTATTTTTTCACATCACAACATTCCCTTCTATAACATAATAATAAACGATAATAATCCCTATATCGTCTATGTATTTTCATAATAATTTAGGGCTTATTTATCGTTTATTCACATTTTACATTTTTTTAATACAAGGACCTTTTAGCGGCTTATTATACAGTTCTGCAAAAATTTCTTTGTTATTAAGATAAAGCTTCGTGTAAAGGTAAATTGAAGCTTCTATTTGTACCTTTTTCTCCTCACAAGTCAATGGATTTGCTATATCAATATCCCCGTTATATATTTGATTAGCATATGCGCATCCCCCACCACAAATTCTTTTCGCCCAACAAGAATTACATTCTATGTTATCCATTAGATATTTTTTAGGTTTAGAAATATATTTCCCCCAATCGACATCTGAGTATATATCCCCCATACAATAATTTTTCATTCCAACCATCTTGCTGCATTTATAAATTTCGCCCTCCGGAGTGATATGGATTGTAAATGGATTAAGAAATGAACATTCATTTTTTACGAGATTATTATGTAAACGATATCCAATATCAATGAAATTAATTACTCTTTCTGGTTTGCCACATATCAGGTTTTCGTACATTAGATCCGCCAAATCAAATAATTGCTTTCTTAGCACAGCAATATCCTGATGTGTAATGGTCATATTTTTATCATTGGTTAATGCAAAAATATATGCAACATCCGTAAAACCAGCATCCCATAAATCGCAAACAGATTTTTGTAATTTGTCAACGTCCTCATGAATCAAAGTAATCTTTGCAACCAATCTATCATAATAATGTCTCAAGTTTTTAACATTTTCAATAATATTTTCAAACGAACCATATCCTGTACTTAACGGTCTGTTTTTATCTTGTATATATTTACCTCCATCTATACTTATATCTGGTTGCATTTTATATTTTAAAAATGTTTGGATTAACTTATCATTTATAAGAGTACCATTTGTTGTAATTGAATATGTAGGAATTACCCCTGTTCCTTTCAACAAACTTTCGATATACTCCAATGCATATAAAAAAACTTCTTCATTTAATAGAGGTTCCCCACCAAAAAAAGTCACGCTTGTCTTTCCTCTTGATTTGTCTAAATGTTGAAACCAGTAGTCAATACTATCTTTCGCAATTTTTTTTGACATAATAATTGCCTTACCACAAAAATGACCATGATCAGCAAAACAATATTTACACCTCATATTACACTCATGGCTTATATTCAGTATCAAATTTTCTAAAACATTTCCCTTATCCCATTCTTCTTGTGGCATATCGGAACAACGGATTACTGGAATCTTTTCATTATTAAATATAATTCCTTTCTTTTTCATCTCCATCACTTCATTAATCATGCTATTAACTTCTTGAAAATTGTACTTCAAGATCAACGCTTTCTTTACATCATCAATGCCATCATATTTGCAACAGGCACTTATTACATCATTGAACATACACGATGTTTCTGACATAAAGCCAGTACTTCCATCATAAAAAAAATAATGTCCAGCATTTTCACACAGAAAAATGTTCTTCATATACTTAACTTCCATCGCAACAACCTCCCTCATACAAAAACACGATGAAAATCTTTTTCATCTTCTAAATACATTTTTGCATAAAACTTTAAGCTTTCCTCCGCTAACATTTTAGTTTCTTCACAAAGTAAATCGTGATGTTTACTAACATCTCCCGTATAAATGGCGTTTTCCTGTGCACATCCTCCACCACAGATACGTTTAGCCCAACAATCTTTGCATTCTGTTTCTTCAATGTACTTTCTAGTATTTTCCGAAAATTTATCCCAATTAATCCCCTTAATCAAACTTCCCACGCAATGATCAGGGTCATCCATCATTCTATGGCATTTAAACATTTCTCCTGATGGTGTAAACATTATAGTATATGGGCTTTGAAATGAACATTCGTTTTTTAGCTTATTGCTATGTATAAATCCCGCAAATTTCAGAGTATTTGTAAAAAATTGCCTTTTCTTATTTATAATATTCTGATATGTAATATCATTTAGCTCCTGAATTTGCTTCCTTAAACAGTCCACATCCTCTTTCATAATACTTAATTTTTCATCCGCAATAGTAACAAATTCATACACAACATCAGTAAAACCAATATCCCATAAGTCCATTACTGCCTGTTTTAAATACGGGACATCATCATGCGTTAATGTCATTCTAGCAGAAACTTTATCATAATGTTTCCGCAATTTAGCTACATTTTTTTTAATAATGTCAAAACTACCTTTACCTGAAGCATATGGACGATTTCTGTCTTGTATTGCCTGACCTCCGTCAATACTTATTGCAAATTGAACATCGTTATTTTTGAACAGGTCAATAATATCATCACTAAAAATTGTACCATTCGTAGTAATGATATATTGAACCTTTATATTATACTCCTTCAATAAATCATTAATATAATTAATAGAAAATTTAATAATATCCATGTTCATAAGAGGCTCACCACCAAAAAAGGTAACGGTTGTCATAGGAACACTCTTATTCAGATACTTAAACCAATAATCAATACTTCTTTTAGCCGTATCTACACTCATTAACTCTCGATTACCACCATAACTTCCCCCGTGTCCAAAGCAATAAATACACCTTAAATTACAGTCATGTGAAACATTCAGCCATAAATTAACTAGCAAATCCCCATTTTCCCAATCTTTTTGGTAAGCCGCAGGAGTTCTCATTACTGCTTTCTTTTCTCTATCAAATAATTTTTTCTGATTGTACAAATCTTCAATTTTCTGCAGACAATCAAGTACTTTATCTTCTTCATAATTTTCTCGTAATTTCTCAATTATTTGATTTTCGGTAAAATACGGAATAAGTTTCACAACATCATCCAATAATCCTGTTGACAACGTTAAAAAGCCAGTATCTCCATCATATAAAAAAGTTTCTTTTCCTACATTAACACTCTTGACATTTATACTAATTGGATATTTCACTATAAAAGACCTCCTTTGAAATTTTGTTCAATAGTAATTACGGGGCAAAACCTTGCCCCGTAATCGAATGCTTAAAAGGCATTCTTGATGTTGCCGCATTAGCCCATAAAGCAAATGCCATCGCAGCTATCACATGTATCACCCTTGCACTTAACAATACAAATCTGGATACCTGCAGCGCCGGTTTCTTCAACATCAACATTATTGATGGGTTTGATGTTCAGTTCGTTCATGATAAGTTCCTCCTTTCCCTGGTGATATTAATCACTGGCGAAAAGTTACACCTATGATTAATAGAAATGTACATTTGATTTTGCACTCTTTCCGTATATTATAATATCAAAATTTCAAACCTCTTATTTTGACAATGTAATAAATCCGAGTTTCGTTGTAATAATCTCGGTAATATTATTTGTTTTTCCTTATGCTTATCTAATTCAATATATATCGCACATGAATAATCGTCGTCCAGTGAAAACCAGAAAGCATTTGTAAAAGTTTTTTTGATATAGCCTCAGCTAAATAACAAACTAAAAAATACTTTCGGATCGTCCGAAAACTCATTTGATGATATTTTTCCTTCATTTTATATGTTGTTTCGTTTTATTTTCAAAATTAATTCTACACATATGCTATTACTCCGTTTTGAGGTTTGAATTTTTCCATATAGCAGTTTTCAGACAATCTCCTGCGCTCAGTTATTAGGTAACTGTACAGTATCCTCGCCACGCTATTAGGATAGATTACAAACCTTCATCCAACAAAGACATACATCGCAAAAACTCCCCACCGTTTTGCAGTGAGGAGTGAATTGCGAAGGAATTATAGTTCAACCTTATCTATAAATTGTATGATATCTCTTTGAAATCTGTTAACAAATAACTTATTGCTGTGATTTGATTATATCTACAATAGCTCTTTTACTGATTTGTTTCATAGGTCGTCTAATAGCGATTGCTGCAGAAATAAGACAGAGCAAAACAATCAGCAAAAGGGAACTGATCGGAATCGTCCACTCGATTCCCCACTTATCAGCAATTAGAAACCGGAACATTGCTCTGTTCAGCGGCAGACCTAAAACACATCCAATAACACATCCAAGTATGGCATAGGTAAATGCTTCG
>CANQWB010000029.1 GCA_947627435.1 uncultured Bacilli bacterium | reverse complement strand
CGTCCTTGACTAAATTTATTGAAAGACTAAATTTCACTTCTTTATCTTTAAACGCAATTTACTTTTTCAATTGAATTATTTATATAAAATAAGCAAAAATGCTTATTTTTTTGTTTATTTTATGTTATAATGTTAAGTGTGTATAGGAGTATTGATTAAACTTTATTTTTAAAATATGACCATTAAAATGCAAAAAAAGAGGTGTTTTATGTATATAAAAGATATTCAACTTGCAAATTTTAGAAATTATAAAACACTTTCTATTTCATTTCATCCAAAAATCAACATTATTTATGGAAAAAATGCACAAGGAAAAACAAATTTATTAGAATCTATATATGTTTTAGCTCTTACAAAATCACATCGTTCATTTATCGATTCTAATTTAATAAAAAATGGTATGAATAAGGCAAAAATAATGGGAAATATTTTAAAAGATTCTTTTTCATCAAAATATGAAATTATTTTAGAAGAAAAAAAGAAAAGTTTTAAAATTGATGGAAATTTAATAAAGAAAACCAGTGATTATATTTCCAAAATCAATATTATTATATTTTATCCAGAAGATTTAGATTTAATTAAAGGATCACCAAATATTAGAAGAAGATTTTTAAATGTAGAATTGAGTCAATTAAATACAGGATATTATAGTATTTTGAATGATTATAATAGATTACTTAAAATGCGTAATGATTACATAAAGTCTAATATATCTCATATTGATGAAAATTATTTTCAAGTATTAACTTCATATTTAGTGGATAAATCTATTTTAATTTTAAAAATGAGAAAAAAATTTATTGAAAAAATAAATGAAAATATAAGTGATATATTTTATCAAATTTCTTCTTTAAAAAATTTTCATATTATTTATAAATCTTTTATTGAATATGAAAATGATGAAGAATTAATGAAGAAAAAAATAATAGACTTATTTAAATCTAATCGTGAAAAAGAAATAAAATATAAGTCAACACTCATCGGTCCACATCGGGATGATATTGAATTTTATATAGGAAATATAGATTTAAAAACATTTGGATCACAAGGACAACAAAGAATAGCTATTCTTTCTTTAAAATTATCAGAAATTGAAATTTTTAAAAAATATAAAAATGATACTCCAATTTTATTATTAGATGATGTATTTAGTGAATTAGATGAAACGAAAAAAAATAATTTATTAAATTATATTACATCCGATATTCAAACAATTATTACAACAACTGATTTAACAAATATTGATTCCAAAATAAAAAAAGATGCAAAATTGATAGAAATAGAAAATGGAACAATTAAACATATAGAAGAGGTGGAATAAATGGAAACAAAAAATGAACAACATTATGATGCATCCGATATTCAAGTGTTAGAAGGATTAGAAGCAGTTCGTAAAAGACCTGGTATGTATATTGGAACAACTGATGTCAAGGGGCTACATCATTTGGTTTGGGAAATTGTTGATAATGCAATTGATGAAGCACTCGCAGGATATTGTAAAAATATTGAAATTATTATCAATAAAGATAATTCAATTACTGTTAAAGATGATGGTCGTGGAATTCCAGTAGGAGTACATGCTAAAACAGGTATTTCCACAGTAGAAACAGTTTACACTGTTTTACATGCAGGTGGAAAATTTGGTGGAAACGGATATAAAGTATCTGGTGGTCTCCATGGAGTAGGTGCTTCTGTTGTAAATGCACTTTCTACTCATGTTATAGTAACTGTTTATAAAGATGGAAATATTTATGAAGCAAAATTTAAAGATGGTGGAAAAATTGAACAACATCTTACTATCGTTGGTACTTGTAATTCAGATCGAACAGGAACAACTGTTACATTTAAACCAGATCCAACAATATTTGATACAGATATATATGACTATGATACATTAAAAGTAAGAACGAGAGAACTTGCATTCTTAAATAAAGGATTAAAACTTACATTACGTGATGATCGTGATCAAGAAGATACTACTGGAGAAACTTTTCTTTATGAAGGTGGAATTAGTGAATATGTTAAATTTTTAAATAAAAGTAAAACACCAATTCATGAACAAATTATTCATTTAGAAGGAGAAGAAGAAGGTATTGTTTTTGAAGTTGCAATGCAATATAATTCTAGTTATGTAGATAGTATTTATTCATTTGTAAACAATATCAATACACATGATGGTGGAACACATGAAGAAGGAGTTCGTCGTGCTTTAACAAGAGTAATTAATAATTATGCAAGAAAAGCAAATTTATTGAAAGAAAAAGATGAATCTTTAACAGGGGATGATGTTAAAGAAGGACTTACAATGATTATTTCATGTAAACATCCAAATCCTCAATTTGAAGGACAGACAAAAGGAAGATTAGGAAATTCTGAAGTTCGTAAATTAGCGGATAATGTTTTTGCAGAAGGATTTGAAAGATTTTTAATGGAAAATCCAGAAGAAGCTCGTATTATTGTAGATAAAACAATGACAGCTGCAAGAGCACGTGTAGCTGCTAAAAAAGCGCGCGAATTAACAAGAAGAAAAAGTGATTTAGATGTTGTAAATTTTGGTGGAAAATTAGTCGATTGTAAAGATAAAGATCCATCTGTTTGTGAAATTTTCTTAGTCGAAGGTGATTCTGCAGGAGGAAGTGCTATTAAAGGTAGAAATTCAATGACACAAGCAATTCTTCCTTTACGTGGAAAAATATTAAATGTTGAAAAAGCAAGATTAGATCGTGCTTTAAGTAATGAAGAGATTAGAACAATTATTACAGCATTTGGTACAGGTGTTGGTCAAGAGTTTGATTTAAGTAAATTAAGATATCACAAAATTATTATTATGACCGATGCCGATGTTGATGGATCACATATTCGTGTATTATTATTAACACTTTTCTATCGTTTCTTTAAACCAATTGTGGAGGCAGGACATGTCTATGCTGCGCAACCACCTCTTTTCAGTATTAAACATGGTAAAACAATTAAATATGTTTTAAATGAAGAAGAACGTGATGCTTATTTAGCTTCTTTGTCGCCAAATACAAAATATGAAATTGCTCGTATGAAAGGTTTAGGAGAGATGGATGCTGAAGAATTAAATGAAACAACTATGGATATTAATAAAAGAATACTAAGAAAAATAACAGTCGAAGATACAATTGCGGCTGATGAAGCATTCTCCAAATTGATGGGTGAGGAAGTAGAACCAAGGCGTCAATTTATTGAAGATAATGCAGTATATGTAGAAAACTTAGATATATAGTATGGTGGGGTGAAATAAATGGATCATAGTAGAGACAGATTAGAAGAAAATAATATAGTAAAAGAAATAGAATCATCATTTTTGGAATATTCTATGAGCGTTATTGTATCGCGTGCATTACCCGATTTAAGAGATGGTTTGAAACCAGTTCATAGAAGAATTTTGTATTCTATGTATGAATCAGGATATACACCTGATAAACCTCATAAAAAATCTGCACGTATTGTTGGAGATGTTATGGGTAAATACCATCCACATGGAGATTCAAGTATTTACGATGCCATGGTTCGTATGGCACAAGATTTTAACTATCGCTATTTATTAGTGGATGGTCATGGAAATTTTGGTAATATTGAAGGATACGGTGCCGCAGCAATGCGATATACGGAATCAAGATTATCTAAAATATCACTTGAATTATTAAGAGATATCAATAAAGATACAGTTAATTTTATGCCAAATTTTGATGAAACGGAAAGAGAACCAGAAGTATTGCCATCTCGTTTTCCAAATATTCTTGTAAATGGAACAATGGGTATTGCGGTTGGTATGGCAACTAATATTCCACCACATAATTTAAAAGAAGTCATTGATGGATGTATTGCTTATATTGAAAATCCAGAAATTGATACAGATGGTTTAATGGAATATGTAAAAGGACCAGATTTTCCAACAGGTGGAATTATTCTTGGAAATAGTGGTATTCGTAAGGCATATGAAACGGGTCGTGGGACAATTACGATTCGTAGTAAAGCAACAATTGAAGAACAAAATGGTAAAACTTGTATTATTGTCGATGAAGTTCCATATGGAGTGAATACTTCTGAATTAAAAAACAAAGTAGCAGAGTTAGTTCATAATAAAGTAATTGAAGGAATTTCTGATTATCATACTGATTTAAAAGATGGTGTAAAAATTACAATAACTTTAAAAAAGGACGCAAATGCACAGGTTGTTTTAAATAATTTGTATAAACATACCCAATTTCAAGTCAATTATGGAATAATTTTCTTAATGCTTGATAATGGTGTTCCTAGAACATTAGGATTAAAAGATATTATTTCTAAATATATTACTTATCAAAAAGAGGTAATTATTAGAAGAGTTCGTTTTGATTTAGATAAAGCAGAAAAAAGAGTTCACATTTTAGAAGGTTATAAAATTGCTTTGGATCATATTGATGATGTTATTAAAATTATTAAAGAAGCAACTACTGATATTGAAGCTAAAGAAAAATTAATTGCAAAATATGAATTTACAGAAATTCAAGCTGATGCAATCTTAGAATTAAAACTTCGTAGATTAACTGGGTTAGAAAGAAATAAGATTGAAGAAGAATTAAATGAATTATTAGAAAAAATCGCTGAATATAAATCTATTTTAGCTTCTGAACAAAGAGTATTAAGTATTATTAAAGCAGAACTAATTGAAATTCGTGATAAATATGGTGATGAAAGAAGAACTAAAATTGATATGACAGCAATCGATTATATTGAAGATGAATCATTAATTCCAGTAGAAAATGTAGTAATTACACTAACTAATAAAGGATATATTAAACGTGTAAATAGTGAAAATTATAGGAGTCAAAATCGTGGAGGAGTAGGAATTAAAGGAATGTCTACCAATGAAGAGGATTTTGCTCAACATTTAATTTCTATGACAACTCATGATTATATCTTATTCTTCACAAACCGTGGAAAAGTATATCGATTAAAAGGTTATGAAATTCCATTATTCAATAGGCAAGCTAAAGGATTACCAGTAATTAATTTATTACCTATTGAAAAGGATGAATATGTAACTGTTATGTTAAAAGTAGAAAAAGAAGAAAAATCTTCATATCTTGTATTTTGTACACAAACTGGTTTGATTAAGAGAACAAACATTAACCAATTTGATAATATAAGAAGTAATGGTAAATTAGCAATTACATTAAAAGAAGAAGATCAATTAATTTCTGTTAAGAAAACTACTGGAGATAATGAAATATTGATTGCAGCATCTAATGGTCGTATGATTCGTTTCAATGAATCTGAAATTCGTATTATGGGTAGAACAGCTGCTGGTGTAAAAGGAATTAATGTTGGAGATGGATATTGTGTAGGTTGTGAAATCGCAGAACCAGGTCAACAAATCTTAGTTGTTACTGAAAAAGGATTTGGTAAACGTACAGATATCAATCAATATCGTATGACACATCGTGGAAGTAAAGGTGTAAAAGCACTGAATGTAACAGAAAAAAATGGAAATATAGTTTCATTTAAATCAGTTGTTGGAAACGAAGATTTAATGATTATTACTGATAGTGGAATTATTATTCGTTTACCATTAGAACAGGTATCTACAACAGGAAGAGTTGCACAAGGTGTTAAATTGATTCATTTAAAAGATGATCAAAAGGTAAGTGCTGTTTCTGTAGTTGATAAAGAAGAAATTATTGAAGAAGAACAAGAATAATGTTCTTCTTTTATGTTTCACGTGAAACATCAATATAATAACATTAGCTACAAAAGACAAAATATAATTTAAAATCTATATTAAATAAATGTTTTATTATTCCTTATAAAAAAATATAATTGAAAAATACTGTTATATAATATAATAAATTAAAAAATTGATTATTTTATAAAAATAAATTTTAAAATATCTAATTTATAATAAATAATTTCACTATGTTTCACGTGGAACATAGTTTTTTGATATAAATTTATTGTATATAAAATCAATGTTTCACGTGAAACATTGAACAATCTATTGATAAATTAAATAAAATAGTATATATTATATAAGACACAACATTTATATTTGAACCAGGTCAGGATTGGAAAATAGCAGCCTTAAGGATCACTAAATGTGTGTGTCTTTTTTTTAAAATTAGGTGATTATATATGGATTGGATGAATGTTGCATTTGAGCAAGCAAAAAAAGCATATAAAAAACAAGATGTACCGGTTGGTGCAGTAATTGTAAAAAATAATAAAATAATATCAAAAGCTTATAACAAAAAAGAAAGAGCAAATAATGCAATTAAACATGCAGAAATTATAGCAATTGAAAAAGCATGTAAAAAATTAAAAACATGGCATTTAGATGATTGCATTCTTTATGTAACACTAGAACCATGTATGATGTGTACAGGAGCCATTGTACAATCAAGAATCAAAAAAATAATTTATGCATCAGAAAATCCAAATCATGGTTTTTTAAAAAGTAATTATAATATAAATAATATATATAATATTACAATTGAAAAGGCCAATATTACTTCTTCTAATAAATCTACAGAATTATTGAAAACCTTTTTTCAAGAACAGAGAAAATAACATTTTCTTTTCTTTTTATTATTATAAAAAATGTAATATCAATGGTATAATATTGTAAGATGAGGTGATAAAATGTACCAAACTTTATATAGAAAATATAGACCATCTTCTTTTGATGAAGTTGTTGGGCAGAAAGTAATTGTAAGAACATTAAAAAATGCAATTGAACACAATACATTGAATCATGCTTATTTATTTACTGGGCCTAGAGGTACAGGAAAGACAAGTGTTGCTAAGATATTAGCTAAAACAATTAATTGTGAACACTTAGAAAATCTATTACCTTGTAACAATTGTGTGAGTTGTACACAAATAAATAATAAACAGTCTGTTGATATAATAGAAATTGATGCTGCTTCTAATAATGGAGTAGATGAAATCAGAGAATTAAAAAGCAAAGTGAATTTAGTTCCCTCTATTTCTAAATATAAAGTATATATTATTGATGAAGTTCATATGCTTACAGATGCTGCATTTAATGCTTTATTAAAAACATTAGAAGAACCACCTGAGCATATTATCTTTGTACTTGCAACAACGGAACCTTATAAGATTCCTGCAACTATCTTATCCAGATGTCAAAGATTTGATTTCAAAAAAATTCATGAAAATGATATATATAACCGTTTAAAATATATTGCTGAAATGGAAAAAGTAAAAATAGATGATGAAAGTTTAAAAGAAATAGCTCGTTTGGCAGATGGAGGACTTAGAGATGCATTGAGTTTGCTAGATCAAGTGATTGCTTATGCAAAAGATAAAGTGACATTAGAAGATGTACATGAAATTAATGGTACATTAACACCTTTACAGCTGAAAAATTTTATTGAATACCTTGTAAATAATGATATTGAAAATTTATTTCGTCTATTAGATCAATACGATCAAAATGGAAAGAATTTTGTAAAATTATCAGAAGAATTGATTTTGTTTTTAAGAAATTGTCTACTAGTATGTATAGTTCCTTCCTATTTAGAAGAAATAGAAAATAATATAGAATTTTATCAAATTCCTAATTTAAAACAAGAAGATATTTTAAAATGGATTCAAATATTTAATGGTACGATATATGATATGAAAATATCTAGTCATCCAAAAGTATTATTAGAAATAGCGCTTATTAATTTGATGAATGTAGAAAATAAAATAAATTTAGATGAGAGTTCAACTAATAAAAAAGAAAGCAAACAGAAAGAAAGTTCAACAATAGAAATAGAACAGGATATTAAAAATGCGGATGAAAGAAAAGAAAATATAAAAGGTGAATTCAGTCAAGAAGATAAAAATTTAAATACTAAGGAAGAAAAAAAAGTTTGCAATGATAAAACTGCTGAAATAGAAAATATAAAGAAAATAAGAATAAATAATACTTTGTGTAAATTTAACAAGAAAGAGTTATTGGAATTGAAATCTAAATTAAATCAGATTGAAAATGAGTTAACCAATTCCGAAATTGGTCAAATTGCATCTTTAATTTTAGATGGAGAATTAAAAGCAGTAGGAGAAAATCATCTCATATTTGTTTATGAAAATACTAGATTATCAAATTTATTTAATGAACAAATCATAAAGATTGATGCATTTTTAGAATCTATTTATCACCAACCAATGTATGCGATTGCAACTGATATCGAAGATTGGAACCAAATTAAGAAAGAATTTAATTCTAAAACAAAAGTATATGAAATGATTGAAGAATCAGATGATTTATTAAAATCACTAGATGTAAAAGAAAATAAATCAGAAATAGAAGATATTTTTGAAAATATTATACAATATGAAAATTAGAAAAGAGGAAATAAGATGAATATACAAGCTATGATGAAACAAGCACAAAAATTACAAAAAGATATGATGGATGCGAAAGCACAAATAGATGAAACTGTATTTGAAGGATCATCTTCTATTGTAACTGTTCAAGTAAAAGGTACAAAAAAACTTATTAGTGTAAATATTACAGAAACTGTAGATTTAGAAGATAAAGAAATGTTAGAAGACATGATTGTAGTAGCAGTCAATGATGCAATGAAAAAAATTGATAAAGCAACAGAAGAAAAATTAGGTAAATATACACAAGGAATGCCAGGGTTATTCTAATGAACTATCCAATATCAATTCGAAACTTAATCGAGTGCTATAAAAAATTACCAGGAATTGGTGAAAAAACAGCAGAACGTTTGGCCCTTGCTACTTTAACAATGGATCAAGAAATTATAGATTTATTTTCAAAATCAATAACAGATGTTAAATCTAAAATCAAAAGATGTCAAAAATGTAATCATTTAGCAGAAGATGATTTATGTGAAATTTGTAAACAAAAAGATAGGGACCAAAAAACAATTTGTGTCGTAGATGATCCTAAAAATGTTGTCTTGTTTGAAAAAGTAGGAACTTATAATGGTTTGTATTTTGTTTTAGATGGTTTAATATCTCCATTAGATGGAATTAATCCAGAAGATATTAAAATCAACGATTTAATAAAAAGAATTGAAAATGAAAAAATTGAAGAAGTTATTATTGCTGTAAAACCTAGTATTGAAGGAAAAACGACAGCACTTTACATTTCTAAAATATTAAAAGGATTACCAGTAAAAGTTACACAAATTGCCAATGGTGTTCCCCTTGGTGTAGATATGGAATATATTGACGCTTTAACATTAGAGTTAGCTTTAGAAAATCGTCAAGATGTCGCATAAATAACAGATCTTGTCCATATATTAGATTAGGTGATTATATATGGTAAAGAAATGTTTTAATTTTTTAAAAAGAATTGTAATTAGTGGTTTTCTTTTATATGGATATAATTTAATCACTGCTCCTTTGAACATTATGATTCCAATTAATTTAATTACAATGTCAAGTTTAACAATATTAGGTTTTCCTGCCTTATTTGCTTTTATTTTAATCCATATTATTGTATTTTGAGGTGAGTTATGTTAGATGAATTTGTAGAAGAACAAAAAATTGTATGTACCATTTTAAAAAATGCCGTTTCTAAAAATAAATATTCACATGCCTATTTATTTGAAACAAATGGATATAGGAATGCCAATCAAATTGCATTAGCATTTGCAAAATATTTATTATGTCCGAATCATTATGCAAATTCATCTAAATGCGTCAATTGTACACAATGTAATTTAATCGATCAAAATACTTTTTCAGAAATCCAAATTATTGAACCAGATGGAATGTGGATTAAAAAAGAACAACTTGATCAATTGCAAAAAGAATTCATAAAAACAGCTGTCCAAAGTCAATTTCGTGTATATATTATTCATAATGCTGAAAAAATGAATGCACACGCAGCAAATTCTATTTTAAAATTTTTAGAAGAACCTGCACCTAATATTATTGCAATTCTGGTAACAGATAATATGTATCAATTACTAGATACCATTGTATCTAGATGTCAAATTATCTCATTTGCAAAAAATGATGAAAGTAATCATAGTATGATTGAAAAAATTATGGATTTTATTTATTTACCTGATGCAATGGACAAGCCGCAAGTAGAAGAATATATTGAAATTGTAACGCATTTTATCGAATATTTGGAATCTAAAGGGAAAGATACGTTATTAAATATCCAGTCATTATGGCATTCTGTAATCAATGATCGAGATAAAACATTAATGTCTTTTGAAATGATGTTATTATTTTATAAAGATATATTGAATGTAAAGTTCAATCGTCCTATCGAATTTTACGATGATTATGAAAAAAAGATAAAAGAAATTGCTTTAAAAAATAAAGTACAAAATTTAACACAAAAATTAATAATAATTAATCAACTAAAGGAAAAAATAAAATATAATGTTAATTTAAATTTACTAATTGATGAACTAATATTAGAGATGGGAAGTGTATAGTATGAAGGAAATTGTAGGTGTAATGATTGATACCGAAAATAATATGTCATATTATGATACAAATCAATTAAAATTAAAGAAAAATATTACTGTAATTGTAGAAACAGAGAAGAATATAGAATTTGGAAAAGTTTGTACTGATGTCCATCCAATTGATGAATCCAAACTCAAAGAGCCATTACGTAAAATTATTAGAATTGCAAGTAAGAATGATTACTATACTTATAAAACAAATAAGAAAAAAGCTGCGGAGGCACTAAAAAAATGTAAAGAATTGGTCAAAGAATTGAAACTTGATATGAGTGTAATTGATGCAGTTTATACATTCGATAAAGATCAGTTATTATTTCATTTTACTGCCGATAATCGCATTGATTTTCGCGATTTAGCACGTGAACTCGCATCTATTTATAAAACAAGAATTGAATTAAGACAAATTGGTGTTCGTGATAAAGCAAAAAAAGTTTGTGGACAAGGTGTCTGCGGTCAAAAACTATGTTGTTCTAGATTTTTAAACGAGTTTACATCAGTATCTATTTCTATGGCAAAAAATCAAAATTTATCTTTAAATCCAACCAAAATTAATGGGGTATGTGGAAGATTATTATGTTGTTTAAAATATGAGGATGATATCTATAAAGAATATCGTAAAGATTTACCGGAAGTAGGAAAAACAGTAGAATTAAAAGAGGGAAAAGGAAAAGTAGTATCTGTAGATGTTCTTGCTAAAAAATATATGGTTGAGATTCCTGATGTTGGAATGATTGAGGTCCAACAATGATTGTATTAAATTATCTATTGGGTTATGAAAATTTGAAAATATATCAAGATACGGATATGTTTCATTTTTCGTTGGATTCCGTTTTATTACCTAATTTTGTTACAATCAATCAAAAAACAAAGAAAATATTAGATATCGGAACCGGAAATGCCGTTATTCCTATGATTTTGTCAACACGTACAAAAGCAAATATCACAGGTGTAGAAATTCAAGAAAAATCGTTTCAATTAGGAGAACAGTCAATTATATATAACCATCTAGAAAAACAAATTTCTTTGATTCATAGTGATATTAAAGACTACGCAAATACTTGTGAATCCGATACATATGATGTGATTACTTGTAATCCACCTTTTTTTAAAGTAGAAGAACAGTCGCATTTAAATGATAAAGATGAAAAAACAATAGCGCGACATGAAGTAGCTCTTACATTAGAAGATATTATGAAAGTAAGTAAAAAAATACTTAAAAATAATGGATTACTAGCGATAGTTCATCGCCCAGAACGTTTACTTGATATACTCACTTTCATGCGAGAATATAATATAGAACCTAAAAAAATACAGTTTGTGTATCCAAAA
Source organism: uncultured Bacilli bacterium (assembly GCA_947627435.1). Classification (GTDB taxonomy): domain Bacteria; phylum Bacillota_I; class Bacilli_A; order RF39; family UBA660; genus UBA5026. The sequence continues at coordinate 1,080 of CANQWB010000029.1, read as the reverse complement.
CAGAAAAAAGAAGCAAATATTGTATTAGTAGAAGGTTCTAAAAATGGAAAGAAAGGATTAAAAATACTACCTCCTATCTATGCTCATGAGGATAATGGAAATTATACCAAGGAGGTACAGTCTTATTTTGTAAGAGGTGAGAATTGTGTCACAGAAGAGTTATAATGGAAGTCCTACTGTATATCTAATTCCAACGCCAATCGGAAATATGGAGGATATTACAATACGTGCATTACATACATTAGAAATGGTAGATGTCATTTTTTCAGAAGATACTCGTGTAACATCATTATTATTAAAACATTATAATATTCAAAAAAAATTGATTTCTAGTCATCAATATAATGAGAGTAAAAATGTTACCAAAATGTTATCCTATTTAAGTAAAGGAAAACAAGTTGGAATTGTGAGTGATCGTGGGACCCCTGTTATTAGTGATCCTGGATATGAACTCGCTCATGCAGCAATTGAAAATGGATATAATGTAGTGGGATTACCAGGACCAACAGCTTTGATTCCTGCATTGATTACTTCAGGAATTCAACCTATGCCATTTTTCTTTTATGGATTTTTAAATAGTAAAGATGGAAAACGAAAAAAAGAGTTAGAAAGTTTGAAAAAAATACCTGCAACTTTAATTTTTTATGAAGCTCCACATCGTATTCAAAAAACACTAGAAGATATGCTTGCAATTTTGGGAAATAGGCACGTTTCAATTTCCCGGGAAATAAGTAAGAAATATGAGGAAATATATAGGGAAACTCTAGAAAATATTATCGGACAAGTAGTTGACATTAAGGGAGAAATTGTTATAATTGTAGAGGGTAATTTTCAAGGAGAAAACCATGACAACTTGACAATTATTGAACACATAAATTTATTTTTAAAAGAAGGTATGACTGTAAAGGATGCAATTAAGCAGGTTGCACACGATCGTGGATTACCTAAAAATGAGGTTTATCAAGAGTATCACAGAGGTGACTAACTATTAAAAGTCAATATATTTTAATAGAAAGTTATAAATGGAAAAGAATCCCATGCCAAAAAGATTTCACAAAAGTGAAATTTTGAAAAATTGAG
>CANQWB010000028.1 GCA_947627435.1 uncultured Bacilli bacterium | reverse complement strand
ATACAAAAACAAATTGAATATAACTTCATGAGTGATAATTTTATAAACAAAATGATTGAATTATTAGAAAGTAAAGAGGTGTGAAAATGAGTATAAAAACAAAAAAGACATTTAAAAGTTTAAATGATATTTACAATTCAAAAAACTATTTTTGGAAACACGAAAGATATATTGATTGTTATAGATTGATATTTACTCAAAACAAACCACAATTAGTATTATATAATGATATTGATAAAAATGATTGTAAAGTTATAGCAACTGGTTTAAAAGAAATTAACAAAACAATGAAATTACTTGATTTAGAAGTTGAAATATAAAATAAAAGGAGCTAAGATATGAATAATAAAGACTTAATAAATTTCTTAAACTATCTACTTGATAAAGTAGATCCATGTTATTATAATGAATGTAAACAATCTATAAAAAGATTTCTAGAAAGGAATAATATAAAGCATGAGTAAGATATACTGTTATAAAAGAGCATCAACTGATAAGCAAGATTTTTTTAGACAAGACAAAATCTTAAATGACAAAGGCTATTTTGATGGAAAAAATTGTATATTTGTTGAAGAACACTTTACAGGCACGACCAAAGATAGACCAATTTTGAATAAACTTTTAAATCATGTATTGGAACCAGGCGACACAATTGTCGCAACTGAACTTTCAAGGATTTCAAGAAGTGTTAAAGATTTTAATAATCTATTAGATGAAATATTAAAAAAGAAAAAAGTTAATATTATAATTTTAAAAGAAAATTTTAATTTATTAGCAAATGGAAATATGGATGCAATGACGAAATTGATTTTAAATATTACAAGTGCTTTCGCTGAATTTGAAAGAGATATTATAAGCGATAGAACCAAAGACGCCCTTGCTTATAAAAAAATTTATGGTACTAAATCAGGAAAACCAACAGGTCGCCCAAGAGGTGAAAATTCATCAGATGATTGTCTAATAAAAGCGTTGGAATTTATGATTGAAAAAAATGTTGGACAAAGAAAAACGGCTTTTTATCTAAACTATCCAGTTTCAACGTTAAATCACGATATACAACAATTATATAAAAAATATAATACCAAAGATTACAAAATAATATTAGAAAAATTAAAAAAAGATATAAGTTAAGGAGTGATTTTATATGTATATAATAGTAGCTATAATTGCTATGTGGTGCGCATTATGCGAATTTGCTAAAAAAAGTAAATAAAAAAAAGTAAATAAAAAAAAGTAAATAAAAAAATTAAGTAAAGGAGAAATAAAAAATGAAAGAATTAAAAACCGAAAACATAAAAAAAGTTAATAATATTTTGGGGGTAGAAAATACAAGAACGACTATAAAAAACACAAGATTTTTAGTAAAGCAATTTACTACAGATTTCAAAAAAAATAGAAAATATATCAATAAAGATATTATATTAAAAAATAATTTAGAATATTTAAAACAAAATTATGATTGTTATTTTATAAAAGATGACGAAAAAGAAATATTTATTGATATTAAAAAAAGACCTATTAAAGGCGGTAAATTTGAATATACGGCGATAGGTTATGAATTTATAAATTTTTTAAAAGTGAACAATTTAAAAACTGAAATAACTATATAAGCAAGTCCTAATAAGACTTGTTTTTTTGCACCAAAAAGGACGCCTAAGCGCCCACCTACAAATAGTAGTAGATTACTGGCTTTTCCAAACTCGATATATAAATATATCACTTGTACTTCGCCAAAAAACTATTTTTATACTTCATTCAAGAAGTACACCATTATTTTAAGATAATAGTTGCCAAAAGTCAATACCCTTTATTTTGCATTTTTACGCCATTTTTAGCCATTATTCAATAAATATATATAAGTATACTGGTATTACCGTTATAATGCAAAATAACGGTATTTATAGGGCAAAATAGTACATTTCAAATGATGTAAATAAAATACCGCTTTTACTACTCTATATTTATATAAATACACCATTTAATACATATTTTGGACGATTAAGTCCGAAACTTTTTCCTACCCCTTGTCCAAACTTTTTCCTGCTCCTTGTCAAAACTTTTTCCTGACCTCACGAAACTTTTTCCCGCTCCAGTTTAAAACTTTTTCCTAGTCGATTTCTAATTCTTTTAAAGGACGAGAAAACTTTTTCTTACTATCTGGTTCAACCACTGTTGCCGTTGGTGTACCACCAGTACCCACCTTAATATCAACTTTGTCACCATATTTGAAATCTCTATTAGTTTTATAATAATATATCTTATCTTTAGTATGCGGTGAATTTGTCCCTATCTTCACTCCTACAACTTTTGTCATTATCAATCATTCACCTCGCTTTCTATTTCTTCATATTCTGCTTCAATAATGTTCTCACCTTTCATTGCTTTCAATTGATTTCTTATTTCATCAATATTTGTTTCTTTTTTATGCTCTATAACTACAGGTGCCTTTGCTTCTATAAAACCATGTTGTGTTTTTAATGCAAACATACTTGTTATTTCCCTCAATTCTCCAAGTTGTGCCGAGGTTAAGACAGATGTAGTTATGTAATCATCTATAATTCCCATTATATCAATCTTTTCAGGGTCCACCATGTAGTTATCATATGTGTGCCTAGATATGCCTAATAATGCACAAAACGACCCTTTGCTAGGCGGAAATTTACATATTTGATTTATTTTTTCAATCATTTCCATATAAATGTTTAATGCTTCACCTAATTCATAAGATGTATATGCTTTATTTTGGATAGTAGCTATATCGCTTGTACTTCTTTTGGTTATCAATGGTAATATTTGCGATATTGTTAATCCATTATTTGATGAAACTTTTTCTTGAATAATTTCAGCCACTTCATTCATCTTTTTTCTAATGGTTGGTAGTAATAAATCTTTTGTTTCTTTTTGTACTTGCTTTACTAATTCTTGTTTTTTCATTTTCTTTTTATCATTGTTATAATTGTAAGTTTGCACTCGTTTATTTATAGTGCTTTCTTTCACTTCATATTTTCTAGGTGTTTTCATTTCTTCCATACCGTCCTTTTCAAAAATTCAACATAATTTTCATTTTTATATAAACCTGCTTTATCTTTTTCCAACCTCTTCCAATCTTTATCATTTCTTTCTAATTCTCTTGGTGTGCCAGTTTGTAAGTTAGAATATTCCATTACATCTTTTTCTAATCTTCTATAATAAAATTCTTCATTACATCTACAAAATACATAATATAACCATAGTATATAATCATCAAACGTCTTAAATTTGACCTTGTATTTATAATATTTTTTATTCATAAAAGTAACTAATTTTGCATCATATTTACTTGTGTAATTCATTTGCTTCAACTCTTTCAATTTCTATTTCTGTACGTGGATTTTCTTTATCATAATAAACATGGCTTCCATTATGTGAACATACAATATTACTATTATCATCTTCTAAAATATTATAATGTACTAACATATCACACGTTGCTTCTAATAAATTAACTAGATCTACTCTTCTTCTAGTAGGCATATAATATATACATTTTAAGTTTATAGGATAATTTATTGGCTTATCAATATCTGGTATGTATTCTTTACAATCTTTTTCATATTGTTTATACAACTTACTAGGTATTATCATTGGTCTACCTTTAACAGTAATTAACCTACTACTATTCTTTTTGGTTCTAGGTGCTATTGGTATAGTAAATTTAATCACTTTATCACTTCTTTCAACAAAAAAGAGAACTAATAGCTCCCTTTCTAACAATTTGTATTGTCAGTCAATACTCACTAACTATTTTATTTGCGGATAATAATAGTTAAAATACCTCAAATTCTTCAAGCGTAATTGTTAAACACTCAGTCTAAATTTGAATAAACCTTGTCTTATATCGTAAGACTCCACAACGTACATACTTTGGCTATGTATCTCCTCTATATCTAAACAGGTCATGACTTCCTGTCGCAATAGTCACTATAATATCTGACCTAAAACCTACCTTACTCAGTCAGAATTTGTCTAACCCATTGATACTATTAGACGTTCCACATTCAATTCTGGACTCTAACCAGAATGTATCCCAAGACTATAGCCACCACCCTTATTGATAGCCGACACTTTACGCTATAGCCCACGGTACAAAGTTTGCAACCTTTTATACCTAATTGCCTTATAGACAATGTACTAATGATATAAAGGTATCAATATCACAGGAACTAGCCCTGTATGTCCAGTACCAGCTGGATATATCATCAGTACATTACCTACAAGAGGTAATGCTGTAATTATATAAGGAGGTTTTTAGTACCTTAATTGGTACTGTACCAATGAAATCTCACATAGCGTTGCACATTTGACTTTTATTTAGTCATATGCTGTCGACTTGCTAACCTCTGTCTGTTGATTTCACCGATACACTGCCAACTAATGTTCCCTCAAACAAATAGATAAATGGTGTTTTTCACACTAATTCATTATAGCCATTTATTGTTCGACCACCGGCCAGTTAAAGCCCTCTATAAGTAGCGACCTTATATCTTCTTTAACCTTTTCTTACCACATCGGATTCTTTACCGACAACTTTCACACACGTTAGGTAATATGTAATTTAATAGCATTTACTATCGTATCCTTTTTTACTCTCTCTGTATGCAGATTTGTGCTACTTGTACCAGTTTCTAATCTTATACTCCTATCACTAGGTATCAACTGCATTTTGGCTTATTGGTATTCTTACTTTCGCTCTATATAACCACATATATTACTACTTGTAAGTTTTCTCATTCCTTAAACTAAGAGGAACAGTCTTATGATTGCCAACGATTAGTCCTGTGTCTTATAAAACTCTATAATGAACTACTATTATCTTTTTCCCTACTTCGTAGGTCCCCAACATTATTGTCACCAACATGTCGCACTCAATCCCCTCTAAAATCGCTCTTAAAGGTAATAAGAACAAGATAATATCTGTACTGTATTGCATTACAGTCTTTCATACAGTTCACTTATCTACTTATTTCAAAGAACATTATTATGGTTGCGGTGGTAGGATTCGAACCTACGACTTCCAGGTTATGAGCCTAGCGAGCTAACCACTGCTCCACACCGCAATATTGAGAGTTTGTAGGAAAGGAGGTAACTACAAACTCTATGGTGATATCCCTATCACGATTATAGTTTATCACTTAATTTACTCCGTTTTCACTCCGGTTTTGTCATTTTTTTAAAATTTTTTTCATTTTTTCATAATGTTTCCATAATGATGATAAAGCTATAGGTTTTACGTCGTTTATATAATTATCATAAGATACTTTTTCTAATGCTTCACTTACTTTTAAACCTTGTAATAAATATAAATAAATTTTGTAATAAATTTGATTTCCAGACATTTTTTGTAAATTTATTTCAATTTTTTTTACTGTGCCTTTTTTCTTGTTGATAATTTTATTTATTTGTTTTTTATTACAATTACTATTTCTTTTGACTTCTTCTAATATATCAATTTCTTTTTTTAAATCTTCAATATATGGTATACAGTCCATAAAACCCCTCCTATTCTTATTCTAAAAAGTTATCAATATCTACTTCACTCCCAAAATCTGCAAAAGGATCATTTTCTTCTGTTTCTTCTGCATCTTCTTTCATATTTTCACTATTACTTTCAGAAGACTGTTTTTTGCTTAAAAATTGTATATTTTGAGCAATTATATCAGTCATTGTTCTTTTATTTCCTTCTTTATCTTCATAATTACTAACTGATATACTTCCTTCAACCATAACTAGACTTCCTTTTTCAAGGTAGTTGCATACATTTTCTGCTTGCTTGTTCCATACAACAACATTTATGAAATCTGTTCCTTGATTAAACCTATTATCTACCGCTAAACTAAAACGTGTATATGCTTTATTGGATGTAGTATATTTTATTTCTGGTGTTGCTGTTAATCTACCTATTAAAAAAACTTTATTTAACATTACACTTTCAACTTACCTTTCTTATCTAAAATATCATATTTAGTTAGTATATCTTCCACTTCTTCCTTTGTTTTAGCAATACCAACATGAGCTTTTACTGTTTTTATTAATTTAGCTAATTCACTAATTTTATCATCAATATCTTTGTCGACTTTTTCTATTTCATCATTTATAAAACACGGATTTTTATAACAACCACTATATGATAATTCTATTTCTCCAGTACAATAAAATGGATATTTACTGTAATCTATTTTTTTACCATTTTGTAGTTTTTCTAAATCTTCATCATCTAATTGTGATAAATATAATTCATTAAGTTGGTTTTTAGTATCTTCTATTATCTTTTCTACTTGTCTACAAATATCATTATTCTTTCTAATTTTTTCAACTTTACTATTCCTTTCATTTTGTAGTTTTTCTTTTTGTTCATTAAAATATAAATCTACTAAATTTAAACTTTCTAACATATCATTTCCTTCTTCCTTTTCTTTAATTTTTGTTTCTTTTTCCCACATTCCCATAAACCATTGTTTATAATTTTCTGGATTTGATAGTATTCTTCCTGATGTTTCCAACCAAACACGCAAATCTTCAAGTTGATTTGTAATTCGATTTTTAAATTTTACTTCTGTTATTGTTGTTGGTTCTACTAGTTCAATATGTTCTTCATCTACATAACCAATATTATGTTTTTGGCTTTTAATTTCATATTTATACATACCAGGTGGGTTAATTTCAGTTATTTCATACACTTTTCCAAGTTCAAATCCTGCTGATGCTTCTGAATGTTTTACTAATTTTACTCTATCTCCTACTTTAAATTCCGACATTTCATCACCTCTTATTCTTGAACATTTCTAAATTGAGATAATCTCGTACTTCTTTATCAAGTTCTTTTATTGTTTTATGGGCTTTTATTTTAGAATTATCTATTTTATATTTAAAAATTTCTTTATATTCATCATCCCAAAGGTTAACCATTACTGTGTTTTTTTCTTTATCAATAATTAGTACGTTTATCATTTCATCACCTCTTCAAAGCACTTTCCGCAAACATTTATTTCTTTTACTATTTCATTTCCAGTTGTTATTTTTTCGCATTCATTACCGTATCTATCAATAAATTTATTTACATACGTTTTTTCTCTTGTTTGAGTAACTAAACGATTTAATTTTTCATGTGGTTGGGTTACTTTTCCACACTTTTGACATTTATACATTCTTCTTCTCCCTTCGTGTAATTTTCAATATAATATGGGCAAAAACTATTTACGCTACAATAAAATTCACATCTAGTATTTTCGCCTTCTCTTTTTTCTATTTCATATTGTCCTGGATAATCCTTTTCTAAATTTTCCAAATGTTTTTTTGCTTCTTCTTCACTACAATGTACTTTAGAAGCACGTTTATTCTTTTTCTTTTTCACAGCCCAAGTAGTACCTTTGTTATATCTTTCCTCTGCTGTGCAAAGTGGTAATTCATCATCTGTCATTTGTTCTAATTTGATTACATTATCAAACAATTTCAAAATCATTTTTTCTACTTGTTCTGGAGTTCCAAGATTAAATTTAACAACCTGACAAGCAAATTTCGGATAACCACTCTTGGTTTGAGATTCTAATCTATTCCAATCTTTTATCAGAGCAATTATTCTTCCTTTTTTTCGCCATTTACCGTCCTTTTTATAAGCAAGGTATGCTCCCATTTGTAATTGTTTTTTCCATTTTTCGTAATCACTTTTGTAAATTAAAGTAAATGCCTTACAGGTTTTATAATCGTCCAAATATTCATCGTCATAATGGTCTATAATGCCGGATAATGTATAGCCATTTTTAAATGTATATTCCAAATGATCTTCTACAAATTCATTCTCTTTCAATTCAATATTTTCTAGTTCAAAGTGAGTTTTTGTACCAAGTAACATAAATATACAATCTGTTATATCTTGTTTAATTTGGTCATTATATCTGCGTTTTAAAGCAATTATTCTTGATGGTTCTAACAAAGATGTAATGGAATATCTTTTATCACGATATACATATGCTTTTTCTACTGCTCTTACTAACATATCTGGCATATTATGAAAATTAGTTATTTTCATTTGCATACCTCCATATAAAGCCACCTGCTGTCTTTAATTTTCCTTTACAGCACTTCGTAATACTACTATTGTCAATTCTATTATTTTTGCTAGCTTCCATAATACAGTCCCATTTTTTTACAAAACTCATACTACAGTCATACTGAATCACAGACTTTGAAGAACCATTTTCTTTACCAATTCTAATTGGCGGCGTATGCTTATTTAACCCAGTCTTAAAAGCATGTCTTTTATTTTCACTATCTGTACACCACTCTAAATTGCTTACACAATTATTTTGCTTATTTCCATCTTTATGATTAACTTGTGCCTTTCTTTCAGGATTTGGAATAAATGCTTGTGCCACAAGTCTGTGAATTGATTTTCTCGAAACTTCTGTTTTTTTCGATAAATTAACAACTAAATATCCATTATTCTGATAACAATTTGAAAGTATTTTTTCTTTTCTAAAATAAAATCCAACATTTTTACTTAATGATTTAATTCTTCCTAAATTGCTTACTTGGTATAATCCTTCAAAACCAACTACATCTTTCCATATTTCATTTGTATTATTTATAATGCTCTTATTCATCAGTTTCTCCAGACATTCGTTTAAGCGCTTTTATTAGTGATGTTGCTTGTTTTTTAGTTAATTCTTTTGATGATTTAACTCCAACTTTTTTGTACATTTCTTCTTTCAAACCTTCTTGGTTTATTTGATTAAACAATATTTGAATAGCTTTTATTTGACCTTCTTCTACCATTTCCGTTTTAGATTGGGTTGATTTACTAGTTGTTGTTTTAGTCCTTTGTTGTTTTACAAATTCGTTGGCATCTGCGTCTTTATTATCGTCTAGTTGCAATAAACCATTTAAAGCATACTTACGAGCATAACTACTGCTTGCACCAGTGATTTGGCTGGCGTCCATACCTTTTTTAGTTTCTTCTTCTCTGGCAAAAGCTTCTGTAATAATGTGTTCTCCACTATCTAAATCATATAATCTTGCTGTTGCTTTTACATAATATCTTTCACCAACTTGTATCAATTCATCACTACAAGTTAATAAACATTTATGCTTAGCACATATTGGTTTACTAGCTTCCATGATGTCTTCACAATTTCTAAAATTGTAATTACCAAAATTGTTCCTTTGATTTTTTGGTACTTTCAATTCCTGTTGTATGTTGAATAATTTACTTAATACATTTTTCATTTAACACCTCATTCTGCTTTTTCAAATTTTTTTAATTTTCTTTCTATTTTCTTATTCTCCTTTTCTAACTCATTATTTTTGTTTTCCATTTCAGTTAATTGCTCTTTTAGTTGAGCTATTTCTTTTTTGAACTCTCTTTTTTCCTTTTGCATTTCTTCACATTGAGTTTGATATTTCAAATATAAATCAAACTGTTCACTTTTTAGTTCAAGTATTTTTAAATACCTTGACTGAATTTCAACTATTTGACTTTTCAAACTTTGAATTTTTAATTCTGCTTGGTTCTTTTCTTCTTGGATTGTGTCATTCTCCTTTGCTAAACCATTTATTTCTTCTAAAAGTTCCTCATCATTTTTAAAAAAATTTAATAATTTCATTTTAATTCTCCTTTTTCAAAATCTAATTTGTAATTGTTTTTTGCTTTAAAGCCTTGCAATATAGCCTTTTGTCTTGCGTGCATTTTTCTTATTCTCGACCTAAAATCGTTAATAGCAATATAGGCTTCTTTCAAATCGTTAGTAGCCTTAAAGCCTTTGGCACTAGATTGTATCACACAGTAATCAACCTCACCCTCTGCCCATTTTTTATTCCATTCTTCTACAGCCTTTCGCCATTCTCTAGAAGAAATGTTTATATTAAAATACTTGTACAATTCATCTAAAATTTCTTTTTGCTTTTTCCAGTTTTTTAAATCAATTTGTCCTACCATACATTTTTCTCCTTTTCACTCATATTTTTTTAAAAGTTCTTCAATTCTTCTGTATTCTTCTTCGGTTGCCTCTTGTTCTTGTAAAGTATCATCTATCCATTCTGGATTACTATCATTCACTTGCACTTCATCTTCCCAACCTTTAGCATTTAGCCATGTGGTTGGATAAGGAATGAATTGTCCATTGTCTTTTTTCCATTGGTCTGTTTCTTTTAGTTGTTCCAGTTTTTCAACCATTCGATTTACTAAGTCTTCATTAGGCTTGTTTTTGGTAAACCATTTTTCAGCATTGCCTTTGGAAACTTTTTTAGGATAACAGTTCCAAAATTTGTTGAACAACTCGCTTTCACTCTTTTTTTTAGAAAAAGATTTATCTTTTTCTTTTTTAAGCAATTCTATTTCTTCTTTAAGCAATTTAATTTTATTTCTTAAAGCAATTGTTTCTTGATTGCGAGTCCTTGCGTTTAAGGGTTCTTGGTTTGAGTGTTCTTGATTTGAGAGTTCTTGCTCCACTTTTATTGATGATATTGCTTTGTCAGACACCATGTAATGTACTTTTATAAACCAACCATTTATCTTTCCATCAGAACGATTTTGGACAATTTCAATTAACCCATGATTTTTTAAAATGCTCTTTGCTCTAGATATTCTAGCACTGCCCCATTTTAATGTTTTTTTAATGTAATCATCTGTTGCTTTAATCGTGTCAGTTTTCTGCCATTTTGCTAGTCTGTAATAAACAACATACAAAGCTATACATTCGTCTGCATTTTCCAAATGAATAAGTGTTTCTATCGTGTTAAAATTCAATATAAATAGTTCATCACTAATGTCAATCAATTGTAAATCTTTCATATTACTTTCCCTCCAACATTTCTACAGGCACTAACTTATCATTTTTCCAAATATAATTTTCAAGTTTCAACACTTCACCCCATGTCATTTTTGTAGTTTTCAAATCGATAATTTTTCTTTGTTTCATAATACTTTCTCCTTTCAATTTCATTTCTTCATAAATTTCATCTGAATTGTCATATTCGACTTCTTTTTCCATGCTTTCACAGTATCTTTCATAACCTGGTATATAACTTGTTAAATCCGTTGTATCAAACATCAATTTTTAGATTTTAACTCGACATCAACTGTAAATCTTTTGTCAAGTTTCAATACATCGCATATATCCGAAAATTGGCTAGGCTTTATTTTGTTATAACCAAGTTCCCAATGAGTTATCATCGTTCTAGGATAACCAATTGCATCAGCAAGTTGCTTTTGTGTCATTTTCCTATCAGTTCTGGCTTTTCGTATGCAACTTCCTAATTTTCGATAAAATACTCTGTCAATAGTTCTAATTTCTTGCATTTTTGCTCCTTTCTTTAAATTTTTTGCATAATAAAAACACCTTTTTGCTATGCAATCATTGACATGACAAGGTGTTTGTAGTACAATTTAAGTACTACATGACACAAATGTTGTCTTTAATGTCAATGTTTTTGTGGTGTGTAGTGTAGGTGTAGTGCTTCTTTACTTGAAGGGAAAATCCTAAAAGAAAGGAGGTGCTACCCATTAAAAGTGCAATTATTACAGTGGTTAAAACTTTGCTTGATAGTTTTACTATCAAAATTGGTGATATTTCTTTTATTAAGATTATCATCAAAAAATAGTTTTAACCTTTGTAGCACTTCTTGGACATTAAGGGATAGGAAGTGATATTGCATAAAAGGAGCTAATTCAAAATACTCCGAAAAATTTTAGAAGTTTTTCACGATATTATAATTATTAAAATTACTATTTCGTGGATAGTCTTCAATGCTCTGGGTTAAGTTTAGTCGGCAAACTAAGGAACTTAACTCTTTTTTTATGCCATTTTCCAAGAAGTGCATTACCTACACTACTTTCCACATTTTTATTGTAGCATGTAATTTACTCCGTTTTCACTCCGGTTTTGTCATTTTTTTTATTTTGTGCTATCTTCGCTACAATGACATTATTGCATTGTTTTTTTATTGTGTCAATACTTATTTTTTAATCTCGGTGAATTATATATATACTACGTATATATATAAAAAATTTTTATTTTTTTTCTAAACAGGAGTGAAATCGGAGTATTTTTAGTGCTATATTTATTTTACAATAACAAGAATAAAAAGTAAACACTTGTTTGCTAATTTGACAAAAAAAATAAAAAGGGTATTATATTTCTTACCCGTTTTTAGAGAGGGGGCTCTATGCCAGTTTATACTGAAAAAGTTAAAGATAAAATAACGGGAAAAATGATTGATAAAATTGTGGACGGAAAAAAACAATATTACATTCGCACTTATGTCGAAGATCAATTTGGTAATTCCAAACAGATTACTAGACATAATAAAAAGTGGCTTGGTATTGACGGAAAAAAAGAAGCTAGTCGAGAAGAAAGTAGATTACAGAATAGTACTTACAATGATTATTCCAAAATGACGTTATATGAAGCAAAACCAATTACATTAAAAGAATTGGAAGATAAATACTTGGAATTTAAATCTGTTCATGTTGATAAAGATACTTTAAAAACCATAAAAAACAAACTATCTCATTTTTGTGAAAAAGATAAAACAGGTCAAGTAAAAACTTACCCTAATGATTTAATCAATTTAGATAAAAGAATTTGGAAAGATCGTTATAAAAAATGGCAAATTCAAATGAGAAATAAAAAATACAAAAAAGGAAATCAACTGATTACGCAAAATGAAATTCAAAATAATATCAAATGCTCATCTTACAGTATTAAAAATTTAAACACTATTCATAGTGAAATATTAAGAATGTTGGATTTTGGTATAGAAGAGGGATATTTGTCTTATAATTTTGCAAAACAATCTGGAAAATTTGGTTCTGCAAAGGAAATAAAATTAAGCAACGGACAACCAAAACATGAAATTATAACTTATGATGAATTCAAAATGTTATTAAAGGCTTGCGAAGATGATTTCAAATATAAAACTCTTTTTAATCTTTGGTTTAAACGTGGTTTAAGACCTGGAGAAATACGAGCATTAAAAGTAAATGATTTTGATTACAATAAACATGAAATCATGATAAATCATACAATGTCAAAAGCAAACGAATTAAAAGACCCAAAAACTGCTTCTTCTAAAGATATAATTGATTTAGACGACGAACTCAATAATCAAATACACTTACTAATTGAAAATTTGAAAAAGAAACAAGGTTTCAACGAAGAGTGGTATATTTTCAACGGTGCCACTCCAATAAGTTCTAATGCTATGGAGAAGAGAAAAAACACATATTTCAAAAAAGCCGGCATAAACAAGCACATTACTCTACATGAATTTAGACATAGTTGTGCTTCATGGTTAATTTCTATTGGCATACCATTTACTGTAGTGGCTAAAATATTAAGACATAAAGATGTAAGTGTCACAATGAAAACTTATACTCATTTAACAAACAGTGAGTATGATAATTGGATGAATAAAATAAATAAAATTGCCTGAAACAAGACCAAAAAAAAGGTCAAAATAATTTAGGCCACAAAAAAACCCTTTATTTAAAGGGCTAACATTCAACCTGGTGCAGGTGAAGGGACTTGAACCCACTTTTTAGAACGTTTTGTTGAAATACAAGGGCTAACACAATTTAGACTTTATTTTTAAGCCAAAAATGTCAATATTTCTTAATAAAATGTCAATATAAAACGGGTAAAAATGAAAGAAGTATTGACAAAAAGTAAGACCAAAACAAGACCAAAATTTTTTTGTTCACTCGATAATAAAATAACAATCATTTTTCTTAATAGCACTAATT
>CANQWB010000027.1 GCA_947627435.1 uncultured Bacilli bacterium | reverse complement strand
ATCTCGAATTTGTCATTCATAATTGATATGATGAGAGATATTCAAAAGAATTTAGACAATCTAAATTCTTTTTTTTTTAAGTCTAGTGAAAGTCCAGTAAGGGAAGTTATATTCTATTGATATAGAAAGGAGAAAAAGTATGGAAGAATTCATTGAAAAATTATCAAGTATGAATGAACCAAAAAGACTATTTATATTATGTGGTATTTTTATCTTTACAGATGTAATAACTGGATATTTGAAAGCATTGAAATTAAGAAAAATCAACTCTTCAATTTCAAGAGATGGTTATATTAAAAAAATTTCATGGATTATCGCAATATTACTGGGATTTGTAATTGACTATTTAGTAAAGGTAAATATATTTTTAATAGGTAGTGTATTGGTTTGTATTGCAACTGAGGGTATTTCTATTTATGAAAATTTTAGTGAATTAGGAATTCACTTACCATTTCAAAAATATTTCTCAAAATTGAATGGAGGAAATTAGTATGTTTGAAGAATTTAAAAATAAGTATTTAGGTAAATCAGTAGATATTGATAACAACTATGGATCACAATGTGTAGATCTATTTAATCAATGGAATGAAGATTATAACAATTGCCGATTAAATTGTTTACCTAGTGGATATGCAAAAAGTTTAGCAGAAAATAAAGAAAATAATGGAATATTAAATTATTTTACTGAAACAACAGTAGATAATATGATTCTTGGTACAGTAGTGGTTTACGGAGATTGTTCTTTTGCACCACAATCTCATGTTTGCTTTTTTATTGAGGATAATGGAAATGGAACTTATAAAGCGTTACAACAAAATTATTTAGATCAACCATATGTTACAATTGATAATAATCCATATACTGGTATCATTGGTGCATTTATTCCTAATCAACTTTTAACTGAAGAGGAAAAAGAAAACAATTCAAATAATTCTAATGAAAAAGAACCATGTGTGCAATATTTAAATTTAAATCCAGATGTTACTGATTGGAATATATATCCTATGGATGTTGCTCCTATTGTTGGAAATGAATGTGGTGATGTCTATCCAAGTAGGTTTGGTGGATTAAGTTATACGATAAAAGGTTATACGTATGATGATGTTGCCATTATTGAAACACGTGATTATGGAAAAGTGCAGATTTATATTGGGCTAGATATATTTGATAAATTTAGTATTACTAATAAGCCATTATACGGATTGGTAAAATAATTTATATTATAATAGTTCAGCAATGCAAGTAAAAAATTTCTTGATTGTATGAAAATATTGTTTTTAATTTTAATTTTTTTTAGATAAGCAATTAACTTTTAATATTTTTATTATCTACCACTTTACTTCTTTCATCAATTAATCTTTAAATTTTTTAATATTTTTTATATGCAAAATAGAAGAAATATTATAAATATCAATAAAGTTTCATCATTTGATTGGTATATTTTATTTATAACGGTTGGGAATTTATTTTAAGGTTTCAAAATATAAGTATTGTATAAATTTAAATTATTATTTCTAATATTACTCCTATAAACTCAATCCTGCTATTGTAAATTTAAAAAGTCAATATCAAATATTTCATACATTGGCATATTCAATATAACCGATATTTGTATGGCTCTTTTATATGTTAATCTTTTTTTTCTATTTTCAATCTGTAAATAAAAGAAAGAATTTTGCACAAATTCAGTGAGATTTAACTTTGGTAAGTTGAGACTTATCGAATAATTGTTATAGTATGATGTTAAAATTTTCTAAATTTTTTGTTTATAAAATATAGTAGAATAGGATATATTAGTATATTAAACTAACATAGATTGTATTAAAAGAAAATATGGAAAAATCAAAAATAAAAATAATGGTTGCATTTAGATAAAAAATATCTGTAAAATAAATCAAAAAAAGTGAAATATCTATTGCTAAAATTGTAGATTTATGGCATGATATGGCTAGAAGATAGCATTTATTTAAAGAGGTGTTATAAATGAAAAAGAAAATATTATATAGTATTATATCTATAATAGTTTCTGCAGGTATCGTGGTAGGCTCTATTTTTCATATTCAAGCAGGGAATACAGATCAAAATAGTTATATCAGTAAAGAAAATAAACCTATTATATATGGGACTACTGCCATTCGTGTACCAAAGGGAACACAAGTGGATTATAAGCATGATGCCCGTTTTCGTGTATTTGCAAAAGACAATGAAGATGGCGATTTAACACAACAAGTAAAAGCAGAAGTGGTAGAACAAAATATCAATAGTGATTTTGTAGGTACTTACCATATTAAATATACAGTTACCGATTCTGATCACAATGAAGTGACTATAACAGTACCAGTTACAATAGAAGAGAGTGGTACAGAAGTATGGTTGCAAAAAACAATGTATACGTTACCTTCTGTTGATCATTTAAATAATTTAGGATATACACGTGGAAATTATATGGATAGGCAGATTATTGGTATTTATGTAGAAGCGGAAGGCACTTTTAAGGTGCGTAAAATAGTAGGTGCTGGTAAGTTAAATGTTGTATTGCAAAATAATAATCAAAAATATGAATCTAATATAGAAATTGCAGATATATCTTCTGCTGACAGCGATGAAGGTTGGGTCACAATTCAAAATAAAAATAATAATTATAATGATGAGACCAAAAGTTACTATATGTCTTCTCCTGTTGTTAAAACTTTATATAAAGAAACAGCGCCTGTTATATATGAAGTCAAATACCAAGCAAACGATCCAAAAATCAAAGTACTACATTATTATCACCAGGGAGATGGAGAAACATATCAAACTCAATTTTTTGATGAATGGGCAAAGGATACCAACAGTTTTGCCATCGTAGATGGATATTCTGTTATGGCTTTGATACCTTATAGTGATCATGACAAAATACTAAATTATGATGCTAAATCTTTTGACTCTTTAGATGCATATTTCACTTGGTGGGATAAAGTAATGGATATTTATGATAATATGATTGGAATTTCCTATACACCGGATGAACCTTGGAATCAAGCTGTCAAAACAAAGTTTTTTCTAAAAGCAAATGGCTCAGGTGTTGGAGGAGCATATTATCTGAATTCTGACAATATTGGAGTGAACGCTACTTATTGTTGGCCACTTTTTCAAATGAGTTGGGGAAATCTTCATGAAGTGGGACATGGATATCAGGGATCCGTTGGAAAAAGCGGAAATGGAATGAGTATTACGGAAGTTGCTGTCAACATTTTCTGTTATTATATTCAAGAAAAATCAGGATTATGGGAATATCCAGAAGAACATTGGTTACATCTTACTGAAAAAGAAGAAAATTGGAATCAATTATTACAAGAAGGAGTACCATTTGATGGAGGTGGTATGGATTCCGAATCGAGTCTTTATTTCTTTGTAAACTTGTTAAATTACTTTGGTGATGATTATGCCGAAGCATATAAAACTATCAATCAATATTATCGTAAAGTCTATAATAAAGATGGTATTCAATTGACAACACAAGAAGCTTGGACACTTGCTTTAGAGGAGAAATATAATGTAAATATTCTTCCATACCTAGATGCATGGGGAATCGAAGTCAGTGAAGCAACACGCGATAAAATGATGCTAAGTGATGCCGAAGCCATTTATCCACTTGGATTTTTAGTTTCTGATCAGGAACTTGCTACTCAACTCAAAGATGAATTTGGAAATATTGGACGTTATGATTTAGTTAGTACTTCTGAGTTAAAAGAAAAAAATTTAACAGGAAAAGTTACTTTTGATATTCAAATTGATGATTTTACACAAGTAGAAGGGAAATATATCACCATTAATAATGGGGGTATCACAGTTGCAAAAATACCAGTTACAAATAAGACTGTTTCTATTGAATTACCAATTGGATTATATAAAGTTGCTCTTCCAAAAGTGACAGGTGATTATAAATATGATAACTTCTATATGGATGTAAAAAATGAAAATAATCTTTATCCTATTGTATATACAAAGATTACAGATATTTCGTATGGTAATGATGTTCGTATTCAATTAACAGGTTATTATGCAAACGATGCCTTCGCAATGCAAGTAAAAGAAAATACATTTGAAATAACATATCGTGGTACTTATATACATAATTATTATGTTAAAGATCAAAGTCTCCTTTATTCTAAAATTACAATAACCAGTGCTTCTGGAGAGGAACTTTATACAAGAAGTATTCACGGCAATGCAATGTGGACCAATCAAGCATATGAAACAGATACAACTTCGGTTCATATTGGTGATAAAGTTACGATTTATTATTATGGTAATGTCAATGATATTACATTCTATAGTACATTAACAAATCAACCACTAGAAGACTATAAACTAAATTCTGACAATCACGCGCGCACTTATGTAATTACTAAATATGGATTAGTACCCGAAGAAATGATAAATAATCCACAAGCAATTTATGATGCATATAAATCTAGATTAGACACCTATATGGAGGGAGCAACAGATATAGATATGTTGAATCCTTTTACCAATCCAAAAAGATCTAGTATTGTTTCTGATTCTTTAAAAAGATTAAATCAAGAAGATCAACAAGTATACCGAGAAACATTGAAACAACTTACAACAGGAGAAATTCCAATATTAGAGTTTCAACAAAAGAATTTTACATTTAAAGTTGGGGAAAATAAAACATTAGAATATTTTAAATCCTTTGTGACTGCAATCGATGCAGAAGATGGAGAACTTGAGGTTACATTAACTTCTAATATTAATTGGACTCAACCTGGAAATTATACAATTACAATTGTAGTAACAGATAGTCAAGGAAATACTGTAACAGATTGTATGAATATTACAATTGAGAAAGAGACAATACAAAATCCTCCAGTTGAAGAGCCAAAAGAAGATCAGCCAGAAAAACCAAATGATTCAAAAGAAGATAGTGAAGAATCAAACAATGATTCAAAAGAGGAAAATATTCCTGATAATAGTGAAAATAATACTATCTTTGAAACACAAACCAATTCCTCTAATGGTAGTCAAAATCAAACAGCAACTATACCTTCTTACCATAATACAAGTATTGATAGTCAAACTGTAACAGAAAATACAACTTCAGAAGAAGCAGTAGATAATGTACCTATAGAAGAAGAAAAAGAAGAGTCGACTACAGAAAAACCAATCCAAGAAATAAATGTAATGAAATCAGAAAAGAAACGCAATCCTATCGTTCCAATTATCATTGGTACTTTCTGTTTTGGTATTATTCTACTAGTAGGTATTAAAGTAACAAAATTGAGATAAAAGAACAAAAAAGTTCTTTTTTCTTGATTATAATCGATTGAAAAACATATAATAATAAAGGAAAATATTGACATATTTTAAAAAATATTCTATACTTAGAACAACGACTGAGAAAAAGAAAAGTAACAAATATCCCTTTGTACAAGCGAGTTAGATATGGTGGAAGCTAACAACATATATATTTGTGAAGAACACTTTGGAGTTGCTTATGCGAAAGAAAAGTAGTGTAAGCCGGATGTGAACCGTTAATAACACTAAGGTTTGATAGAACCAAAAGAGACCATTATGGTAATAAGGGTGGTACCGCGGATACAACAGTCATTCGTCCCTATAGAGGGAAGAGTGACTGTTTTTATATGAAAGGATGATTATATGATTACCAAAGAAAAATTAAAAGAATATGCTGCAAAATTGATGTTTGATATGAATGAAGAAGAATATGCAACACTAGAAAAAGAATTTGAAGTCATTTTAAAACAAATGGATTTAATTGGTCAAATAGAAGGAATTGATCAAATAGAACCTATGACATTTCCTTATCAAATTGATCATGCTAGATTTCGTAAAGATGAAATTCAAGATACATTAGAAACAGAAGAAGCATTAAAAAATGCGGCAAATGTAGACCGTAATCAAGTAAGAGTACCAAAGGTGGTGGAAGAAGCATGAGTTATATGAAAAAATCAATCGATGAAATTCGTGCATCTTTAGATCAAAAAGAAGTAACAAGTGAAACTTTATTTGAAGAAGCAACTTCACTTGCACATCAATATCAAGCAGATTACAATTCTTTTGTAACCATTTTAGATGAAAAAAAAGAACAACCTGCTCATACCATTCTATCTGGAATTCCTTATGCATTAAAAGATAATTTTTCCACCAAAGGAATTTTAACGACATCATCATCAAATATCTTAAAGAATTATGTTCCTGTATATAATGCAACAGTATATCAAAAATTAGAAGAAGCTGGTGCAGTTTTAATGGGAAAAACAGTATTAGATGAACTTGCGATGGGAGGAACGGGAACAACTGGACATACCGGTATTGTAAGAAACCCATGGGATTCTACGAGACAAATTGGAGGTTCTAGTGCTGGAAGTGCAGCAGCAGTTGCTTTAGGTATTGTTCCATTTTCAATTGGATCTGATACTGGGGATTCAATTCGTAAACCAGCAGCTTTTGGTGGAGTTGTAGGATATAAACCAACATATGGAAGAGTATCTAGATATGGATTATTTGCGTTTGCATCATCCCTAGATCATGTAGGATGTTTTGCCCGTAATGTCAAAGATGTAGCGTACGTTATGGATATTATCAAAGGGCAAGATCCACATGATATGACATCCTTACCAGATGATGGGAAGAAATATGTAGATACCTTAGAAAACGATATTAAGCAAAGAAAATTATTCTATATCAAAGAAGCATGTGATTTAGAGAATTATGAGAACGTAGATGATGTTGAATTAAAAGAAACCCTTCATCAATTCTTTGAAACCATTGAACAATGTAAAAAACTAGGTTTTGAAGTAGAAGGTGTTTCCATTTCTCGTGATTTATTAAATGCCATCTATCCAACTTATATGACGATATCTTGTGCGGAAGCAACGAGTAACAACGCCAATTTAACTGGTATTCCCTTTGGTGTAAGAGGGGAAGGAAATGGTATTCAAGAAATTATGTTTAATGCAAGAACCAAGGGATTTAGCGAGTTAATCAAACGTCGTTTCATTTTAGGAAGTTATATTTTACAAAAAGAAAATCAAGAAAAATTATTTAAAAATGCGGGTAGAATTCGCCATATGATTGTAGATAAAATCAATGCATTATTTGAAACATATGATGGAATGATTATGCCAGCAAGTGGAGGAATTGCCCCAAAATTTGGTGAAAAAACAGATCAATTATCAGATCGCTATTTAGTTCTAGAAAATCATATGGCGATTGGAAACTTTGGCGGATATCCAAGTATTACGTTACCTATTGGTTTTGTAAATAAAATGCCAATTGCCATCAATTTGACAGGAAGACAATTTGAAGATGATGTTGTATTAAATATGGCAAACCAAATTGAAAAAATAACAGGTTGCAAAGACCAAATTGCGAAAGGAGAAGAAAATCATGTATAAAGTTACCATTGGCTTAGAAGTTCACTGTGAACTCAAAACCATTTCCAAAAACTTCTCTGGTGCCGCTAATGCTTATTCAGAAGTACCAAATAGTCATCTTGCGACAGTTGATTTAGGATTGCCGGGTATTTTACCTGTCATCAATGAAAATGGTGTGAAACAAGCACTTAAAATGGCTCTTGCTATGCACTGTGAAACACCAAAATATATTACATTTGAACGTAAAAACTATTTTTATCCAGACCTACCAAAAGGATATCAAATTACCCAATTCTATCATCCTGTTGGTATCAATGGATATGTAATGATTCATGCCAATGATAAAGATATAAAAGTCCTTATTCATGATACTCACTTAGAAGAAGATACGGCATCATTAGATCACTATGGAGCTTATTCTTTGATTGATTACAACCGTGCTGGTGTTCCACTTTTAGAGACCGTTACCGAGCCTTGTATGCATAGTGTTGAAGAAGCAATTGCTTTCTTAGAAACGTTAAGAAGTATATTCCTATATTGTGGTGCAAGTGAAGCAAGAACAGATAGAGGACAAATGCGTTGTGATGTCAATATTTCTCTTGCAGATGAAAATGCCACTGAACTAGGTACCAAAGTCGAAATTAAAAATGTCAACTCTTTCAATAATGTTAAAGAAGCAATACTTTGTGAAATAAAAAGACAAACCGAGATTTTAGAAGAAGGTGGAGTCGTAAAACAAGAAACCAGACGCTATGATGAAAATGATATGTGTACTTATCTGATGCGTTCCAAAGAAGATGCGGTTGATTATAAGTTCTTTACAGAACCAAATATTCCACCAATTCGTGTGGATGAAGAATGGTTAGAATCCATTCAAAGAGAAATTCCACCATTACAATATGAACGTATTATGCATTATATGGAAGATTATGGGTTATCTCGTTATGATGCAACCATCTTAGTCAAAGAAAAAGAAATGGCAGAATACTTTGAAGCAACTATACAAGAAGGATCTGATCCAAAATCTGCTTCTAACTGGATTACCAGTGTCATTTTAGGACACATGAATAAATATGAAATTCCAATTACAAAATTATTCTTAACCCCTAAAATGTTAACGGATTTAATCCAATTAGTAGTAGAGGGTAAAATATCTAGTAAACAAGCAAAAGAAGTATTATATCAATCTTTAGAAGAAGAAAAAGCCCCTGCACAATTAGTAGAAGAATTAGGAATTAAACAAATGGGAAATGATGAAGAAATTCAAGCGATTGTACAAGAAGTTGTCAATGAACATCCAGAAGCCAAAGAACAATATCAAGCGGGTAGAACTAATATTGTGGATTTCTTAGTTGGTCAAGTGATGAAAAAAACAAAAGGGCAAGCTAATCCTGCAGTAACAAGAAGTTTAATGGAAGCAGAAATGAAGAAAGGATAATGAATATGATTGATATCAAAGACTTATATGAACATTTAGAAGATTATAAAGGTAAAATCGTTACTTTACAAGGATGGATTCGTAATATTCGTAAACAAAAAGATTTTGGATTTATTGATTTTTCAGATGGAACTTATTTTAAACACGTACAACTTGTGTATGATAAAGACACTTCTGTTTTTAGTGAAATCAATCGTTTTCATAATGGGTGTGCGATTACTGTAACTGGAACGATTCAAGAATCTGTTGGTTCAGGACAAGATTTTGAACTTAAAATTTCCGAGATTCATTTAGAAGGAGACTGTCCTGAAGACTATCCTTTACAACCCAAACGTCATACAAGAGAATTTTTAAGAGAAGTTGCTTACTTACGTCCTAGAACGAATTTATTTCAAGCTGTTTTTCGTATTCGTAGTTTAGCAGCGCATGCGATTCATACCTATTTTCAAGAAAGAGGATATGTATATGTACATACACCTTTGATTACAGCCAATGATGGTGAAGGTGCAGGAGAAATGTTTCAATTAACAACTATGGATTTAAAAAATATTCCAAAAGATAAAGAAGGAAATATTGATTTTAAAGATGATTTTTTTGGAAAGAAAGTAGGACTTACAGTAACGGGTCAACTAGAAGGAGAAACCTTTGCCATGGCATATAAAAAGATTTATACCTTTGGACCTACTTTCCGTGCTGAAAATTCAAATACAAAAACGCATGCTTCTGAGTTTTGGATGATTGAACCAGAAATTGCTTTTTGTGATTTGGATGGACTCATGGATATTGAAGAAGATATGTTAAAATATGTCGTTAAATATGTCATGGATCATGCTCCACTAGAATTAGAATTTTTAAATGAATTCGTCGAAAAAGGATTAATTGATAAATTGAACGCATTATTACAAAATCAAGCAGTTCGTATTACACATGAAGAAGCGATTACTATTTTAAAAAATGCAAATAAAAAATTTGAATATGAACCTGTTTACGGACAAGATATTGCTAAGGAACATGAAAAATATTTAACAGAAGAATATTTTCATGCACCTGTCTTTGTGAAAGATTGGCCAAAAGATATTAAAGCATTTTATATGAAGTTGAATCCAGATCAAAAAACGGTTGCTGCTGTTGATTTATTAGTTCCTGGTTCTGGAGAATTAATGGGTGGTAGCCAACGTGAAGAAAGTTATGAAAAATTAACGGCACGTATGGATGAATTACATATGGCCAAAGAAGGTTTAGATTGGTATTTAAATTTGAGAAAATATGGAGGTTGTATTCATTCAGGATTTGGAATGGGATTTGAAAGATTGTTAATTTATTTAACTGGTGTTGAAAATATCAGAGATGTGATTCCTTATCCAAGAACCCCTAAAAACTGTGATTTTTAAAGGAGGATTTTATGAGAGAAAATAAATATCGTACACATCATCCAATTGATTTAACAGAAGAGGATAATGGGAAAAAAGTACGTTTATCTGGTTGGGTAGAAAATATTCGTGATCATGGTGGTGTATTATTTGTTGATTTACGTGATGAAACAGGTACTATTCAACTAGTAAGTAATGATGATAGTGTTTTTGCACATTTAACTAAAGAATCTACTATTACTGTAGAAGGTTTGATTCGTAAACGTAATGAAGAGGATTACAATCCTAAAATTGCAACTGGTACAATCGAGGTTTTAGTTGAATCTTTAAATGTACTTGGAAAAGCAAACAATGTACTTCCTTTTGAGATCATTACTTCTCATGAAGTCAATGAAGAAGTACGACTGAAATATCGTTATTTAGATTTACGAAATAAAAAAGTTCATGATAATATTGTCTTTCGTGCTGAGCTTTTAAAATATTTAAGAAATAAAATGAATGATATGCATTTTACAGAAGTACAAACGCCTATTATAACAGCATCTTCTCCTGAAGGGGCAAGGGATTTCTTAATTCCTTCTCGTAAATTTCGTGGTAAATTTTATGCTTTACCACAAGCACCACAAGTATTTAAAGAATTACTAATGGTAGGTGGATTTGATCGTTATTTTCAAATTGCTCCATGTTTCCGTGATGAAGATTGTAGAGCCGATCGTACATTAGAGTTTTACCAATTAGATTTTGAAATGGCATTTGTAGAGGAAGAAGATGTTTATGAAGTAGGAGAAGAAATTTTTTATGATACTTTTTCTCATTTTTCAAATCGTACCATAACACCAAGACCTTTTCCACGTATTTCTTATAAAGACGCTATGTTAAAATATGGAACGGATAAACCAGATTTAAGAAATCCACTTGAAATTATCGATTTAAGTGATATTTTTGTAGAAAGTGATTTCAAACCATTCCGTGGGGTAACAGTTCGTGGAATTGCGGTTCCAGATATTGGGGATAAATCGAATGCATGGTTCAATGAAGTAGTGGATTATGCATCTTCTATTGGTATGCCGGGGATTGGATATATTACCTTAGAAGAAAATGGAACATTCAAAGGACCTATTGATAAATTCTTAACAGAAGAACAAAGAATACAATTGATTGAAACAGCGAATTTAAAATTAAATAGTGTTTTATTCTTTATTGCAGATAAGAAAGAATTAAAAGCATCAAAGTATGCAGGTATGATTCGTAGTTTTTTAGGACAAAAATTAGATTTATTAGATCCTAATCATTATGCGTTTTGTATTGTCAACAATTTTCCAATGTTTGAATATGATGAGGAAGAGGGAAAATATGATTTTTGTCATAACCCATTCAGTATGCCACAAGGCGGTATAGAAGCATTAAACACAGAATGTTTAGATGATATTTTGGCATATCAATATGATTTTGTCTGCAATGGAAATGAAATGGCAAGTGGTGCAGTTCGTAATCACGATGTTGCATGTTTGGAAAAAGCATTCGAATTAGTCGGCTATACCAAAGATGTTGTCAAGGAACGTTTTCAGTCTTTATACAATGCATTTCAATATGGTGCACCACCACATGCAGGTATGGCACCAGGAATTGATCGAATGATTATGTTATTAAGAGATGAACCAAATCTAAGAGAAGTACAGGCATTTCCTATGAGTGTCAGTGGTCAAGATATGATGATGGGTTGTCCAAGTGAAGCAACAGAACAACAATTAAGAGAAGTACATATTAAATTAAGATAAAATGTGATTTCAAATAAATTAGAATGTTCTAAAAAAGAATCTTGTCAAAGAGATTCTTTTTTGCTATAATGAAAATGTCAAATAAAATCATAGAATAGTTTGCGAATACAGAAAATATAAGGTATGCTATTTGTAAACGGGGGGGGGGTACTCCCTTTTTTTATTGTCTTGAAAAGGGAAATAAAATATAGTACACTGATAGTGTATATAAGAATAAAAGAATGAAAAAAGTATCAAAATAGGAGTAGGAGAGATGTATATGAATAACAAAGGATTTACATTAATAGAATTATTGGCGGTAATTGTAATACTTGCAATTATCGCATTAATTACAACGCCAATGATTATGGGCGTAATAGAAGATGCAAGAAAAGGAGCAGCAATTCAATCAGTAAATGGATTATTAGAAGCAGGAGAACAATATCAAGTAGAATCTATGATGGATGGAGTAAGAGAAACTGAAATCGATTTAACTGGTGATACTTTAGATATAAAAGGAAGTAAACCAGATAGTGGAGAACTCATTTATGATAGTTTAGGAAATATGAGTATTATAGCAAAATATGGAAAATATTGTATCGAAAAGAAGTTTTTAGATGAAGAGCCAACCATAGTCACAAGAAAAGAATGTGAGATGAAGACATCAGAAAAAGCTAATCAAACAACTAAGATATATGGGGTAAAAAGAGATATCAATACGAGTGCAACAGAGTGGGAAAGAACAGATGATGGAATAAATTTAACAGCAAATGCCCAAATAGGGACAGAAAATACAGAAGTAACAAATGATTTTGATGGTCTATATCCATGGAGTGATATAGAGACGTATACATATGATGTAGAGAAAAAAGAAGTAACCAGTTGGTATAATGATAATCCAGAAGGATTTCAATTTGATGGAAGTAAAGGAGAAGTACTAACATATATACCAACATTCTATTATAAGAGATATCAAGATGAAGAAAATGAATATATATTAATAAGTAATAAAAACATAGAAGGATATACAAGAAGTGATGAATTTTCAATAGGAAGATATACGATGTCGTTAGGAGAAGATGAGAAGGTACATAGTAAAAGTGGGGTACAACCATTAACGAGTAAGAAAATAAATGAATTTAGAGAATATGCAAGAAAGTTAGGTAGTGAATTTAGTCAATTAGATTACCATTATTTTATAATACAATTATTATATTTAGTGGAATATGCAGATTATCATTCACAAAAAGTGTTAGGATTAGGATATACTGACAGGAATAATACTACATCTATTACAAGCGGCGGTTGTGATACATTAGGAATGAAATCAGGCACTTTAAATAATGACGGACATAATTCCATGATATACCGAGGCATAGAAGATATCTATGGAAATATATGGCAATTTGTAGATGGAATTAATATAAAAGATAATCAAGTATATGTATGTTATGATCCAAGTAAGTATCAATCAGATAAATTTGATGGATGTTATCAACCAATTGGATATAAGAATGCAAATAATATTGCGAATGGATATATAAAAAAATTAGGATATGATGGCAATCATCTATTGATTGAATTTCCAACAGAAATAGGTGGAAGTAACAGTACCTATATTCCAGATTATTATGGTCAGAATTCTGGAAGTAGAATGGCACTTGTCGGCGGTTATTGGTCAGACTACTCGTTAGCGGGCTTGTGGTATTGGAGTTGTAACAATGCGTCTACGGGTATGAGCACTGGCATCGGAGCTCGACTTCTTAAAACAAACTAAATAGAATTTTAGAGGTGGTATGTCTCTAATTACATAAAGTATCTTAACAAATATAAAACCATTGATTGAAACAGAAGTAAGACTTCTGTTTTTTTATGAATATATAAATATGAAATATTTAAAAATTTTTTGAAAACTACCAATTTTAAATATTGGTCAAAATAAATCGATAGAAAAATAATATTTGTATAAAAGAAATGAAAAAATAGATTCAAAATGTATTAGAAATAAAACAAAATATCTATTTTACTTTAAGATTATCCTTTGGTATAGTGTCAATATCAAAGGAGATGATAGTTGTGCAAACAACAGAGTTAAAAGAAGTAAATATGTTGAATGATGCATTATTTAAAGCATTATTTAGGAGCGTTGAAGCAAGAGAAATGGTAGTAGATTTTCTATCCGAATTAATAGGAATAAAAAAAGAATTATTAGAACAAGCAGATTATCAAGGAGGAGAAATCCCCAAAAAGATAATGACAGAAAGAAATAAAACAGCAGATATG
>CANQWB010000026.1 GCA_947627435.1 uncultured Bacilli bacterium | reverse complement strand
TAAAAGCATCTCATCTAATAATAAATGTAAATCCCAAGATGTTAATTTTATATTTTCTTTTAAGTCATACTGTGTTTGACAATAATTTTCATCTCTATTTTGAAAAAAATGTCCACAGTCTAATAAGGATTCATAGGGAAACAAATTATACTTAGGTGTCTTTAAGAGAAGATTCTCATCAAGAGCAATTATCAATTTATCTATTTTATTTAATTTTGGAAATAAAGTTTCTAATTGTTTTAAAAAATCAATAGAAAAAGGTATTTCTCTTATAAAACAATCCTGATTTTTATCAAAAGGTTCTCTAAGTAAATAGGTTTTAAAATTACTTAAGTTCTCTAATTCCGAAAAATACTTGTACATAGAATCACTTCCCATAATTTTTATCACTTATTATATCACTATTTGATAATAGTTTAAAACAATTTGGTGTTTTCACGCATATTGTTTGTCAATATGCAAGTGTGTTTTCTAAATTGTCAAATATATCAATTTCAATCTAAACATATTTTAGCATAAATCAAAACATTTTAAAACTCGAACTATAATAGTCCGAGTTTGATATCTATCTGGTGCGAGTAAGAAAGTTATTTCAAACTTTTTTCGCTAAAGTAAGTTATCAATACAATATTTGTATCAATTTCTACTATAATTTTACCAAACAAAAAGAAAAGTGGCAATATTTTTGCTACTATTTCTTATTTTTATCAAATAATGTCTTCTTTAATACTGCTCCCTTTTCTTCACTTGGAAGTTCCCTTGATAGAACTTCATCAGACCTTTGTTCAAATTCTCCATCTAAATAATATTTTCTTATTTCTCCAACTGGTTGTTGTGTAAGTTTAGGAGTTTGATAATCTTCTTCAAGTATTTTTTCTGCATTATTCTTTAAACTTTCTAATTTTTGTGTTTCATTATCTAATTGCATTCTAACAACACAAGTATCATTTATAACTTTATTTTTTTCTTGTTCAAAATCTTCCTTTGCATCAAAATCTTTACTTTCAGATATAGCATTTTCTCCAAGTTCATTATTTATATTTTTAAACACACATAATCTATCACGTGTTCTTTTAAAGCCATAACTTGTACAAGCAATTCCTCCAATAATTGCAGGTGCTAAAGTACCTAATATGCTTGTTTGAAATTGTATACTTTCTATGGCATTTGCCTGAATCATTGGCATATTATATAACATCATACATAATAACATTCCCATACCTCCACATATAGTTGCATCAGTAAATTTATCAAGTTTACTTCTAACTTTCCAAAATAAATTGGATAAGGTATGTCTTGTTGTGGCAATATCTATATCATTTGTTCTTTCTTCTAATAATTTTTTGATACTCTCAACATTTTCTTCTACTTCTTCTTTATTTCTAGTATCATTTTCTTTCGAAGTTATATTATATTTATCTGAAAGTGAAGAAATTAGTCTTTCATTTGATTCTAAATCATCATAATTCTTTTTTAACATTTTATTATAACTTCTTAATTTTTCTTGTTCAATCTTATATCTAGCTTCTTCTTCTATTTTTTCTCTTGTTGTTTTAGCAGATGAAAATCCTTTTACTCTTTCATTAATTCTTTGTTTCTTATGTATAATAGTTGAAGCAATAGTTCCTAATAATGCAGGTACTGCAACAAATAAAGGTTTAGTTAATTCCAAAGGAATTAACCCTAATTTTAATATTGATGGACCAACAAAAACAGTTGCAATCCATGGAATTATTGAAAGTACAAAAGCACTAGAAAATTTCATTTCAAACCCACTTCTTTGAAGTAACCATATTTTTGTTTCTAACTCATCTATTTTAGAACAGTTATTATTATATTCCTCTTCTATTCTTTTTTTTATTTGTTCTGAATCATTTGTGTTCATAAGCAAACCTCCCTTAATTACTTATTATTTTAACATATTTATCTTTCAAAATCATCACTTTTATCAATATTTTTACTATTTTGAATAATTTCAATATCATTATTATCAAGTATATCTTCATCATATAAATCATTTATGAAATCATCATATTTATTGCTAGAGAAGAATTTGTCTTGTAAGAATTTAATAAATTTGCTCCACAATTCTTTAAAGTAATCAACTATCTTTTGTAATTCTGATACCTTATCTTCTAACTCATCAATAGTTTCATTTGCTTCGTTCAAATCATATTCTAATTCTTCAATTCTATCATCTCGAGTTTTTATTTTCTTTTTCAAGTTTCTAACTTCGTTAGAGTGTTCTCTTAAATCATCTTCATATTTTTTTAAGACTATATTTATATCATTTGCATTTCGTAAATTAGAAGTAGTATCATTAGTTTGTTCTATATATTTTTTGATTTTATTAACTTCTTCATTTGAAATAGTGAAATTATTTTTATTCATTATTGCTGGTTTTAGATTATCAATAATGTCATTAATCTCATTAGACTTATTTTGTAATTCATCTGTTTTATTATTTAATTCTTTGAGTTGATTTTTATATTTTTCTTGTTCTCGTTTAAACTTTTTATATTCATTCATATTTGCAACATTAATATCAACATTTCTTCCTTCTTCTTTTGCTTTAAGAGTATAGTTTAAATGATAAATTCTATTGAACGAATTAATACAATATTCTCTCATTTTGTCTTGAATATTTACTAAACTTATTTTATTGAATACATCAGATTTACCAACTTGTTTTTCTATACCATTTTTCATTCCATCTTTAAAAGGGACACCTACGATATGCAAATGTGGACTAGATTCATCAAAATGAATAGTTGCATTTGCTATTTTAAAGTTAGGTACAACTTCTTCTAAATCTACTATTTGTTCTTTAAAAACTTCAATCATTTTATGCTTAAATTTATCATCTTTATCAGTCCAAAAGTCCATATCTCCAAGTTCAATAATTATTTCACAAGCAAGATCTCTTTTGTTATCATTTGAAATATGATCAAAATAATTTTTTATCTTTCTATCATTTCTAGTTTGTTTTTCATTGTATTTGATTCTTGCATTTTCAAACAATTCTAGATACAAATTTTTAGTATCTTCTACAACTGAAGAAGTTCCTCTAATCGTACAAATCAATTCTTTTTCATCATCATATTTTCTTAAATTATGTTTATCAACTTTTGATAATTGCTGATGATTTTGAATTGCATTATTGTTAAATGAAGTAGTATTAGTATCATTTGTTTTTGCTGTTCTTCTTGCTTTTTTTGATTTATTTTTATCATTACCTAAATGTAACGAATAAGATAATTCTTCCATATTTTTATAACCCCCCTTTGTTAGAATAGAGTCCTACTATTTATAGTAGGGTAATTTTGGCTTGTCAAAATCTCTAACCCCCTATATATTTTGACACAAGTATCAAAATATGGGGGCTAAGGTTTAGGCAACCTTAGAATCCACCTGTCTTATTTCGCAATATTCCAAAACTTCGTAATGGAATAAAACTACATAAGACTTCTGATAAAATAATAAGCACTGCTTTTTATTTTATCTATGAAAATTATTCAAGTAATTGCAAACTATCGTAAGCAATTATTTCATAATTTTATCAACAAACTTTTCCCACTTTCATTGTCTTGCGACAACAAAACGTGTTCGTTTGTTTTTACTTTTTTAGAAAAAAGTAATTAAAAAATCTTTTATAATAGATAAGTCTAAAACAAGAAAAGTAACCTTTTTTGTTTTAAACTTGTTCCATTATTTATCTAATTATTTCTAGTCAAGGGTTTCACGAGTAAATAAATTTACCCTTGACTAGAAGTATCATTTTCGATCACGTTATCTGGTATTGTTTCAAATACATCTCTAATATTTACTTTTATATCATTAGGATTATTCTTTGTTGCAAGCATTCCCATTGATACCCAATTCTCATTTCCATTATTATTATCTTGTAATGGGAATATTCTAATTGGAACTTCACCATTTTTTAGTGGTAACATATCTAATTTTTCAGTTTCTTTATAGTATGTTCCTTTATAAAAATTAACTTCATAATATTCATTTAATCTATATAAATGTTGCATAACTTCTTTAATTGGCAAGTATTCACTATACCTAACCATTTTGTCTACGCATAGTCCATTAAAGTTATAAGTAAGTGGTCTTTTTTTATCAATATAACCTTGCTTATATAATTCTTCAAAATCACTATAAAACGTACTTCTAAAGTTTATTTGTTTTATTTCGTAACTATTGCTTTTCATTTCAAGTTCAACATCATCAATATATCTCATAACAATATCTGCTTTAGTTTCTCTATCAAGTAAGTCCCAGTTTTCATTAAAAGCATAATAAGATATTGGTAATTTTACTTTATTAATGAAGTCCATATCTCTTTTTAATAGAATATCATCAATAGTAAAGTTTAATTGTTCTGCTTGTTCATTTTCTAATAGTTTTGAATTGATAAGTTCAACTTGTTCTTCAATTATTTTAGTTTCTTCTTTAAATTCTTCTTCTGTAAATAGAGAATCAATATATGCTTTTTTAATTCTTTCTTTTTTATTATTTAATTTTTTCAATTCTTTACTTAATTCTTCTTTTGGATTATCTATTTTAGATTTTAAGACTGGTAAAAAGAACTCATTAACAACATTATCATATTCCAAAATATCAGCAAGTAATGTTTTAACTGCTTCTTCTATTTTTGTTTCTTTAACTGTTATTTTACAAACATTACATTGATAGTAATAATATACTTTACCATTTTTCTTTCTTGTTGCATTACCACCTAATATTCTTCCACATTTAGGACATCTTAACTTTTGTAAGAATAAATATTCTTTATCTCGTTTATAATTTCTAGAGTTTTTTCTCTTTTGTACTTGGCATTCTTCCCATAATTCTTTTGATACTAGTGGTACAACGACATTTTCATAATAGGTAGGATGATTCGTCTTTTTTCCATGCACATAATCGCCTTTATAAATTTCATTTTCTAATATTCTTAAAATCGTACTATCACACCAATTTGTTTTTCCAAATACTTTTTCTTCATTATAAATATTAGAGATAGTTTGATAGGAATTTCCCTCATAATATAAATTAAATATTCTTATTACTTCATCTTTTTTAAGTGGATCTATAACAAGTTTTTTATTTACATGTTTATAACCAAATGGTGCTTTATTTGGAATGTTCCCAACTTTTATGGCACCAGCTAAACCTATTTTAGTTCTTTCACTTGTTCTTTCTATTTCGTTTTGTGAAACAGTTGTTAAAAGTCTTGCAACCATTCTACCATTTGCATTAGTGGTATTTATATCATCATTCGCACAATCTAAATAAGCATTATTTTCATCTAAAAATTTCATTATGTTTTCCCAGTCATAAACACTTCTTGTTAATCTATCTAGTTTTAACACAACAATAGTATTACATTTTTTATTTCTAATATCTTCTTTTAATTCTTCAAATGCTGGTCGTTTATTTCCAGTTTTTGCACTTATTCCAGCATCTTTATAAATCTTATAAATTTCATAACCTTTATATTCACACATAGCACGAAGTCTTTTCTCTTGTTCTGGTAGACTAAAACCTTCACGTGCTTGATCTTCTGTACTAACCCTTATGTATATTCCAGCAATTTTCTTTTCTTCAATCATAAATAAATTTCCTTTCTTATTCTTCATCAAAAAAGAGGCTACAAAGACACTATGTTTTATGTCTTTGCACCTCTAAAATTCCAGTATGATAAATTATATTTGTTTTATATTAACCCCACAAAAACATAAAACTTCCTTTTATTGCTTTCTTATTATAGATACTTTTATTTTAAAGTCAAGACATAATTCCCAGTTTTTACCTATTTAAAGGCGATTTTAGAAGAAGTTAGTACATTTATATATAATTTAGTTTATTTGTTTTATGTAGGTCTCTAAATCTGATAATTTAATTCTATTAGATAAATTTTCTATAAATATTTCATTGGAATAATTAAATGCTAGAAATGTAATACCTTTGATAATAATTCTATGTGGTTCAATGTAGTTTAAATTCGTTTTATTAATTTTTCTAATATTACCATTAATAATAATTGGTGTAGTATTACAAAAACTACATATAAATTCAATTTTTTTCATTAATTCGTTATCAATTTCTAACTTTTCCTTTGTAATATTTACCATTTAAACCTGTCCTTTCCTAAACTTAAACAATTAAAAAGTACCAACTTCTTTAGAAATTGATACTTATATATTTAAGTCCTAAACTATAAAAGTTCGGACAGATTGCTTACTGGTGCCGAATGTAAGAATCGAACTTACAGCTAATCATTACGAGTGATTTGTTTTACCACTAAACTAATCCGGCATTTGGTGCAAAAGATGGGACTTGAACCCACACGAGATATTCTCACAAGCCCCTCAAGCCTGCGTGTCTACCAATTCCACCACTCTTGCATAGAAAAATCATACCATAAAAAAAGAAAAATGTGAACTATTTTTCCATTATTTTTAAATTCCCTCCATAACGACTATCATAGTCATCCAACATATCATAAAAGGCCATTTTATCAATCTTATTGGTTCCTTTAATATCAATCACAATATCTTGAATTCCATATTCGGAAATGACAGAATACATTTTCTTCTGCAAACTAGAAACACCTTTTTTATTTAAATTACCTTTTACATTTACATATAATACATCATCATGATAAGTTAAATCTGTTTTCATGTCAATTCCCTCCGTTTCTACACTATAACACAACTTAAATAAATACAAAACCATTTCGACAAAACTAGAAAAATTATGTTGAAATCTACCATATTCTACAAATATATGCTATAATAAAATCTAGAAAATAGTCGATTGGATAAGGGTGGTTTTATGTATCATATATTATGCATCATACTTGGAAAAGTGATTGTCCTAATAGGAAAAATATGTAAAAGAGGAAGTTCCTTACCTGGACTGATTGTTTTAAAACTAGATAAACATATTTTAGAATCATTCCAACTTCCTAAACTAGTTATTGCCGTCACGGGAAGTTCTGGAAAAGGAAGTATATCTACTTTAATTGCAAAAATATTAACGAATCAAAACTATACTGTTGCTCATAACAAAGTAGGATCTAATTTAACACCGGGAATTGTAACACTATTATTAGAACATTCTTCTCTTTTGGGAAAAATCAAAACAGATGCAATTGTATATGAAATTGATGAACGATATGCCAAATATGTATTTGATGCCATTACACCTAACTATGTAGTTATTTCTAATATTAGTCGTGACCAACCACCTAGACAAGGACATTTTGATTTGGTCTTTGAAGAAATCCAAAAGGCAATTACCCCTTCTATGCATTTAATTTTAAATGCAGATGATCCTTACCTACAAAAATTCGCCCTCAATCATCATGGCCCTATTACTTATTATTCCATAGAAAAAAATCAATATTCTTATACAAAAAACAAATTTATGAATTTAAATTTAAACTACTGTCCTAAATGTAATCAAAAACTAGAATACAATTACTATAACTTTGAAAATATTGGAGATTACCATTGTTCTTCCTGTCAATTTCAAAAACCAAAAGCCGATACCATTATAACGAAAATTGATTATACACATTATAAGATTGTGATAGATGGAACATATACTATCGAACTACCCCATCTTATTTTATATGATGTTTACAATACCTTAGCAGCATTTACAATTACGAGTTTAATTGGTTTACAAAAAGAAAAAATATGTGATACATTATCGCATATTCATAAAAATAAAAAACTATTTCATGTTTTTACTTATCATGACCGTATCGTAACTGTACTGAATAACAAAAATGAAAACAGTTCAACATTCAATCAATCCCTACTCTATGTGAGTAGATATAAAGAAGAAAAAACAATTGTTATTGGTTGGAAAGAAATCAGTAGACGTTATCAATTTGATGATTTATCTTGGCTATATGATATTGATTTTGAATTATTAAATAAATTAAATGTTCATAAATTTGTCTGTGTTGGTATTCACCGTTATGATATCGCTACTCGTTTAAAATATGCAGGAATAGATGAAAAAACCATTACCGTTTTTGATACCATTGAAGAAAGCACCAATTATATCCAACAAAAAACCAAAGGAAATATCTACGCTATTTTAAATTTTGATTATGTAGAACCATTTCAACAAGCAATGAAAGAAAGTGATGCTTCATGACAGTCCATATCGCACATTTGTATTATGATTTAATGAATCTTTACGGAGAAAGTGGAAATGTTAAAGCTTTAAAAATGCAATTAGAAGAACAAGGTGTAAAAGTAAAAATTGACTTTTTAACAATGCAAGATAAAATACATTTTTCTGATTATGATTTTATCTATATAGGCATGGGTACAGAACAAAATCAACAAATGGTATTAAAACATATTCTGCCTTATAAAAAAGAGATTACAAAAGCAATTGAACAAGGAAAATTTTTCTTAATCACCGGAAATGCTATTGAACTATTTGGTAAATCTATTATAGCAAACAAAAAGATGAGAGCATTAAATATCTTTCATTTTGAAACCAAACAAGAACAGATGCGTATTGTAGGAGAAGTACTCGCCACAACAACACTGATCAGTAAACCTATTATTGGTTTTCAAAACCGTTCTGGTGTAATGAAAAACGTCAAAGAAGAACCTCTATTTATAATCGAAAAAGGAACAGGATACGCACCTAAAATAGTCGAAGAAGGTATTCATAAGAATCATTTTTATGGAACCTATTTAATTGGTCCTATCCTAATCCGTAATCCTGAGTTTCTGAAATATTTAGTAAAACAAATTATTCAACAAAAAGATTCTAAATTTAAGTTCAAACCATTTCATCTTACATTAGAAAATAAGGCTTATCAAAATTTTATACAAAAATACAATGAAAAAAGTTGATATGAATCAACTTTTTATTTGTTTCTTAACTGAATATGTAATTTACTTTCTACTTCATGAATCATTTCATTGAATATTTCCGTTACTTCTTCATCATTTAATGTCTTAGTTGCATTTTGGAATGTTAAAGCATATGCGATAGATTTTTCATCTTCCTTGACATTTTCTCCTTCATAGACATCAAAGACATCGATTTCCGTTAAAAGACGACCTCCTACTTTTCTTAAAATAGTCATAACTTGTTCAGATTCCATACTTTTAGGCATAA
Source organism: uncultured Bacilli bacterium (assembly GCA_947627435.1). Lineage (GTDB taxonomy): Bacteria > Bacillota_I > Bacilli_A > RF39 > UBA660 > UBA5026. Next base: position 5,392 of record CANQWB010000026.1, on the reverse strand, counting down.
TGAACGCTAAATCTTTATGAACACTTGGATATTTTGAAATTTCTTTATATTTAAGAGTTCTAACTTTTTTCATCATCAAACGATCTAAACTAATTTCAAATACATAGACATCTTTTTTATTGGTCTTTGGATGGACTCTTCCAAAATAACCTACTTCTTCATTATCTACTAAAATAGAAGCTGTCATTTTAGGATGCATATCTTTCTTAGTTTCATCTGCTACAATACGGTAACGACCGTTTAACCCAAAATATTGCAGAATATTCTCGATGATTCCTTTCACTGTGTAGAAATCTACTTTCAGTACATTTCCTTGCCATGTATTGCCCATATAATTTCCAAATAAGAGGCCAGAAACCATTGTTTCCTCTTTATAATCTTCCTCTTTATAATAGACAGATCCTGTTTCAAATATTTGAATGTCTTTGTTATTATGTGATAAATTGTAATCCAAAACTGTTAACAAAGATGGAATCAATGTTTGACGCATGATTTTTTTATCTTCACTAAGAGGTGCGAGTACTTCAACACGTTCATGTTCTTGATTTACAAATAAATTACATTCTTGTTCACTTACTAGTGAATAAGTAATCACTTGATATAGTCCTAATCCTTCTAAGCGTCTACGTATTTCTTTCATCATAGTTGCTTTTTTAGAATAGCGGCCACGTTTCATTGGAACAACTGGTAATGTCCCTACGACATGATCATATCCATAAATACGACCAATTTCTTCAATCAAATCTTCTTTGATATTGACATCTAAGCGTCTCGTTGGAACAGTAACTTCATATCCATCTTTTTTAGTATATGTAAATCCAAGACGACGAATAATATCTTCTACGATAGTTTCTGATAATGTCATTCCTAATACTTGATTGATTTTTTCTAACGTAATTGAAATTGTTTTATCTTCTTTTTTCGCCTGATCATAAACTAACATACCTTTACATGTAGTACCACTTGCATATTTTTCTAATAATTCACAAGCACGTAAGATAGCAAGTTCCGTACGGTTTGGATCAATTCCTTTTTCATAACGACTACTTGCTTCACTTCTTAAAATGGACTTTGAAGTATAGCGAATATGAACAGGATCAAAGATAGCGGCTTCTACAAAAATATTTTTCGTATCATTTTCTACTTCTGTAGAAAGTCCTCCCATCACACCTGCTAAGGCAACTGGTTCGTTACCATTGGTAATCACAATATCTGAACTTTTTAAGATACGATGTTGTCCATCTAAAGTGGTTAAGGTCTCACTATCTTCGGCCATACGTACCAATATATGGTCCTTCAAACGGTCCGCATCAAAGAAATGTAGTGGTTGCCCATATTCTAACATCACGTAATTACTAATATCGACAACATTGTTAATTGGACGAATACCACAAGCCATTAAACGTTCCTTCATCCACTGAGGGCTTTCATGAATTTCTACATTTTCAACACGTTTTCCTAAATAAATAGAACAGTTTTCTGTTGCAACATCCAACTTATGATAATTGTTGATATCATCGCCTTGTTCTTTTACTCTAATTTCTGGTATATGCACAGGACGATCATAAATGGCTCCTATTTCATAAGCCATTCCAATTATATTCATTAAATCGGCACGGTCAGCAGTTAATTCAAAATCAATAACAGTATCATCAAAATCAAGATACTCTAATGCATCGGCACCAACAGGTGCATCATCTGGTAGCTCATGAATACCTGCTTTATCTTCTTCTTTTAAAAATTTAGATTCTAATCCCAATTCGGCCAAAGAGCAAATCATTCCATTACTTTCTGTTCCAGCCAGTGTTGCTTTTTTGATGACAATACCACCTGGTAAAGTGGCTCCTACTTTAGAAACAATTACTTTTAATCCTGCTCTTACATTTGGAGCACCACAGACAATTTGAACTGTTTCTTCGCCTAAATCCACTTGGCATATATGCAAGTGATCAGAATTAGGATGATCAATACATTCTTTGACTTCACCAATGACTAATCCGGTTGCTTCACAAAATGGACGCATTTCTTCATATTCATTTCCTGCGAATACCATTTTTTCCGCTAACTCGCTCATATCAATATCATTTATATCAATATAATCACTGACAAATTTTTTACTTAAACGCATCTTATTCACCACCCTCTACACGATTAAAATCTTGTAAGAATCGAATATCATTCGTATAAAAATTACGAATATCAGTAATTCCATATTTCAACATTGCAACACGTTCTGGTCCAATTCCAAAGGCAAAACCCGTATATTTTTCGGGATCATAGCCACATCCTTTTAAGACATTCGGATGTACCATTCCTGAACCTAAGATTTCAATCCAACCTGTTTCTTTACAAATAGAACATCCAGCACCACCACATTTAAAGCAACTTACATCTACTTCAATACTTGGTTCTGTAAATGGAAAGAAACTAGGTCTAAAACGAATTTCACGATCTTCTCCAAACAATCTTTTGGCTAAAATTTCTAACGTTCCTTTTAGATCTGCCAAAGAAATATCTTTATCTACTACTAATCCTTCAATTTGCGTAAATTGATGAGAGTGTGTTGCATCATCATCATCACGACGATATACTTTACCAGGGCAAATGACACGGATTGGACTTTTTTCTGTATTCGCATCCATGGTTCTTGCTTGAACAGGAGATGTTTGTGATCTCAGTAACATCTCTTCTGTAATATAGAAACTATCTTGCGCATCTCTTGCAGGATGTCCTTTTGGTAAATTTAATTTTTCAAAGTTGTATAAGTCTTGTTCAATTTCGGGTCCTTCTACCACATCATATCCCATAGAAACAAAGATTTCTTCTATTTCATCAATTACCTTCGTTAATGGATGAGTTCCTCCTACTGTAAGTTTAGTACCTGGTAATGTTACATCAATTGTTTCTTCATTTAATTTTTTCTGTAATTCTTCTAATTCAAATTCCTCTTTTTTGGCATTCAGTAAATCATTGGCTTCATTTTTAATGGCATTAAATAAATTACCAAATTCTTTTTTTTCTTCATTGGAAAGTTCTCTCATATAATTAGAAAGTTCTGTAATACTTCCTTTTTTTCCTAAAAATTCAACACGTAAATCATTGAGATCATTTAGTGTAGTTATCTCTTTCACTTTACTTTGTAATTGTTCTTTTATTTCTTGAATTTTTTCTTGCATTTATACTCCTCCTTATAATATATCTTTCTTTTTCATTCGAAAATGAATTCCACCTATAATATATTCATAGATATAATTGGATATTTGTTTGGCTCTACTACTTTTAAATACTTGATGCCTTACATTTTCGATTAATGTTAAATACTTCTCACATGTCAAAGCACTATAGAGATAAAAACTAGAATGAATGGGTACAATATTATCCTGCATACCATGTAATATCAAAGTAGGACATTTGACTTTGTCAATATTTTGTCTACTATGTTTGACTAGTTTACGATATTCTAAAAAAGATGGAATGGGTACGGTGAGTAACTTATGGAATATTCCTTCAAACCCTGTTCCAATATTGGGATTGACTTCTCGTTTGAAATAAGTTTTGATATCTTTTGCATTTTGCTCATGGTTTCCATAGTCATAAGCAGGTGCAATTAAAACCAATTTTTCTACTTGACTATATTTGGCTGCAAGATTGACTGCTAAAATAGTTCCCATACTATGTCCAACTACTGTTACTTTGATGTAAGTTTTTAACATTTGCTGTAGTTCTTTTTCAGCAGCAGACCACCATTCTTGGTATTTGACCTTTTTCATCCGTTTTGTTCCATGGCCTGGTAAAATAAAGGTATGAATATCAATATGCTTATGTTTTTGCATTTCTTCTATAAATACACGGTTATCTTCTTCCATAGCAGAAAAACCATGAATAAATAAAACTGCTTTTTTTGACATCACACACCTCCATAAAAAAATCACATCCTTATTTTAAGGACGTGATGACGCGGTACCACCTTAATTCATAGAAAACTATGCACTTAAAACTATAACGCGTTACCGTATTAAAAAATCAGCATAGAGAGTGAATTCGAAAAAGGGAATGATTCGTTTGCATCAACCACGAACTTTCTAAACATTCTTACTTTTTTTACTATTTTCTCATTTTGGCCTTTGACATGATAATAGTATATCATATTTTTAAGATTTTTCAAATATTTATTTAATATGTTATGATTTTCCGCATTAAATTTTCTGCATCATTGATGATTTCTATCCTAATTTGATATATTTTTAAAATTGTTTTCGTTTACCTACAAAAAACAATCTCATGTTTGAGATTGTTATTATTTTTATGAAAATAATTTTTTAATTTCCATTTTGAATATTACTGATTGTTTGTTGAATTACATTTGCTTGTACATTATTCACTGTATACCAACCATATTCTGTCATTGTATCATAAGTATCCGCTTGTGCTTGCATAATCATATCAAGGCCATTTTTTAATGATTTTCTAACATCTGGATTGGAACTTTCTAGTGTTCCATGCACATATACTTCTACTGTACTTTTTAGTAGCAATAGATAATTTTCCATAATTAATTGATCACTCATTAGCTTTTTCCTCCAATAAATTCATTAATTTTTCTTGCATTGACTTATGATTATCTAATTGTTTTTGCATAAAGGATACCAAATTTTCATCTGTTAAAGTGGTTATAGATTCTTGAATAATCGCACCTAAACTACTTTCGTGTTTTACAGCATCTTCTACATAATCTAATTCTTTTTGTGTCATATAATTTCCTCCTACTTTTAATATGGAACAAATATTTCTTTTTAAACTAAAATTGCAAAAAAAAAATCACCTTACAGTGATACGACTCTCTTTTGGTGACCAGTACGAGATTCGAACTCGTGAATGCTGCCGTGAAAGGGCAGTGTGTTAAGCCACTTCACCAACTGGCCATAATGGCGCCTAATGTAGGACTCGAACCTACGACCTATCGGTTAACAGCCGAGTGCTCTACCGACTGAGCTAATTAGGCACTTTTGTCTTTCTCAAGACTTTTTCATTATATAATAGAATTTGCTTTTTTGCAATACTTTTTCATAATTTTTTTTAAAATAAGTATTACATATTTTATTATATGTAAATAAATTTAAAAATACATCCAAAAAAATGACATTTTATATGTCATTTATGTGATTTTAAGACTATTTTATATCCAACAAACTTTGAACTTCTTCTATTGTTAAACCTGTACATTCGGAAATGACATCTAGTGGTATCTTTTTTTGATACATGACTCTTGCCACTTCTTTTTGCTTTTCTATCTTTCCTTCTTCCATTCCCTTATTATATCCTGTTTCTTCCATATCTTCTAACTGTTGTCTATGTGCTTCTTCTATATCATAATATCCTACAAAGTTTGGAT
>CANQWB010000025.1 GCA_947627435.1 uncultured Bacilli bacterium | reverse complement strand
GCTTCATTGATATAATCAATCAATTTACATAAGCACTCATAATAAGATAAAGCATCATCGTAAACTAAAGGCAATACTGGTATAAATTTCCACCGCCATAAGTTTATTTCATTTCCGTAAAACATACGATACCTCCTTTCATTAAAATTATATTACCAAATAAGCATGAAAAGATTTTCTAAATCACCAATAATCATCATGTCAATATTTATCAGTGCTTGTCTAAATTCGTTGAGTAATTCAGCATAGGATTTACCGCCCTGAATCCCGTACTTTTCTTCAATGTAATTTCTTGTAAAATCTTCACTGCCTATTGTGGTATCATTAACAGTATTATTTTGTGTTGTATCTTGTGTGCTTTTTGTTTCGTTATTAACATCTGTAAAATTTGTTAAATATGAAAGATTTTTAACTTGTGATATTCCACCTTGTGGAGTATCTGAATATGCTTTTTCATGTTCAGATGTTCCATTTATTTTTGAATTTCCTTTTCCAGTGAATTTTGAATCATAATCGGTGGTTGTATCTTTCTGATGTTCTGAACCGCCTTTTGTGTGCATATCAACATTATATAACGGGTCAATATCTCTTGCCCACTGTTCATAAAGTTTGTTATAATAAGGCATTATTTCATTCATTCTTGATTGAAGTCTTAATTTCCACAACCCGACGGTTTCTTCACTGATTTCTCGTGTGTAAAAATGCCGTAAAATTTTAATGCAAAGTTCTTTCCGATACGATTCTTTAAATATCGGGAAATTAAAACTAAAAATCTTATTCCAACTTCTTTCTAAAATAGTATCAATATCACTATATCCTACAGATTCTTTTAGTCCACTATTTACTTCACAAATATATCTCAATTCTGTTGTGTATTTACTCACGGAATATATCCTCCTTGTCATTATAAGTGTCATTATTCCACGGTTCCAATTCATTGTTATAATCTTCACGATAATTTACTTCGATATTAAGTCCAAACATTTCATTGATTTTTTCAACGGCTTGTCTACGACTTTCTAATCGTGAATATCTGCTTGCAATCGTACCACCCTGATTTCGCTGTACTTCATCTTGTAACATTCTTTCACGTTTCTGGATATTTACGTTAGAAATACCGAGATATGTCAACGCTTCATTCCATATTTGCACTTTCAACTGATAGATTTTGTCTGCGACATATGGTGCGTCAGTTTTCAGAACATTAAATGCGTTCGGATTAAGTCCTTTTGTCGCTTTAATTACGGGTTGATTTCCGTCATATTCTTTATAAATATTAAGTAAAGATAATCTTTCACTATCATCACAAACTAATAGTATAGGTGTCTTTTGTGCATTAGCATTTACATCAACTATTCTATCAAGATTGTAAAGCCTTTTAGCGAACATTTGACAGTCAAGCATACTGTTATAATGTAGCATATTATTCCATATAATAACACTATCAGTATTATCTAATTCTTTCTGATACCCATTTACGGCATATGCTCGTCTATTTATCGGAATACGGTACACGTCAAATTGACCGCCTATTATATTCTGTAAACATAGATAACCCATTACTTCGTCCTTAAAGAATACTGCTTGTCCGTCGGTGAATAAAGTTAGTTCTAAAAATCTTGGGTCAATTGTATCAGGAAGATTATTCCACTCAAACATAGAAATAGACAATTCAACTAATCTATTATAATACTGTTTGAATGTTGTATTATTCATCAATCCGCTTTCCCAAAAATCAAGTCCTTTTTTAGTTTTTCCTACTCTCATAAATAACTCCTTTTAATGATTATTCAAACTATAATCTCCGACCTCTGAACCCTTTTTCCAAAAGGTAATTCCCTCATCATAAATATTACATATTTTTTCCATATCATCTGCTGGAATAGAACCTACTACAACACATCCCGCCGTTTTAACATAATTCCAATGTGGTCTTGAATGAGTGTTCGGCACTTTCAATCTCTTAGTGGCGTACCCGAACATTTCAAAAAAGTCATCTATCATTCTTGCAAATTCAGGACGTATATGCTTCCAGTAAAAAGTAAAATTCAAGTTGTCTGAATAGGCAAGTGCTAAATCTCCGCCCGCTCCCTTTAACTGGTCAGGCATTTTTGCGTGAAGATAATCCTCTTTTGCCCATGATAATATTTTGGATAAAGGTCCTGTAACCATTCCCATTCCTGCACCGATAGCACTTCCAATTCCACCAGCAAAAGCACCTCCAACTGCTCCACTTGTTGCACCCATAAAAAGTGATGAACCTATATCATAAGTCATTCCGCTTCCTTGCAACGCTGTAAAAGCACGATATGTGTCAATATTATATGGAAGTTGTGGAAACCCTGAAAGTCCGATTTTTTCGTCCCAATTTGCTCCCGCTGGATATTCGTTTGTTTCGTTAGTTGTTTTATAATTTAATGGTACAAGTAAACAACTTGGATTTGGTGATAATGCTGTTTGTATTTCAAAGTAACAAGTTACATCGTCGTTGAAATATTCGTAATGATATTCTGCTGTTGAACCGTTATTATTTGTTACGTAAAGCATATTAAAAGGATAGGTTAATAGTTTCTTATTTTTCGGTTTATAATCACCCAAAGTTGATTGCCTTTTAACAAGTGATAAATGTTCGTGAGGTGGTACACTCCCTGCCGACCTTGTAAACCACTCATGCGGTGCTAAAAATATGCTTGCAATTCCATCACCTTTTCCCGCGCTTGCTACACTCTTTAAAAAATCGTCGGCAAGTTCTGCACCTCTTGTATTATTTTCCCAATAATAATATTTTAATCCTGTAAAAGCTCCTTGGAAAAATTGTCCTCCAAAATCAGTAAAAATTTCATTAGTGCTTCCTATCTCAAAATTACACGCAATACAAATAACTAAATTTTTATTGATTGACGGCTGATATTTCGAAGAATATATATAATCTCCTAACGCAAGATTTTCAGGTACTAAATTTGCACCTACTGTATCGGTAACAATATGTTCTCTAACTACATAACATTCTTTAAGCTCATAGTCAAAAAACCATGTTTGCATTACATCAATTTCAAAAGATACTTCCGATGTTTCATTATTGATAAATTCTACGGAAGTTACAAAACCATAAAACCATTTATTTCCATACGCTGTATTTTGAAACATTACATAATTACAGTTATATAAATCATCTGCTTTTCTATGTATTCTAATCGTTCCTCTTTTAACTCTCTGATATGTTTGCTCAGAGTGTGCATATTTTGTCAGGCTCATGAAATAATCTGTCTGACTGTTCTTACTTGAAAAATATAAAGTATGTTCATATGTTTTATCAAGAGGGCAGTTTTCTAAAAATCTTATTCTTGTATTCGGTTCAATATACATATATAAATATTCTCCTTTACTTAATTATATAGGAAAGAGCGGTATATGTCAACCGCTCAATCCGTTTATATGCACAAACCATAAAGGAAAGGTAACAGATTATTCTCCCTTATTCATTGTTATTTCTGTACCTACTTCGGTACTACCTGTTACTGTAGATTGTGCTACATATTTAATACCGTTAACGTTCATTTCAAGTGTTATTTCTTCACTTTCTTTACCCTTTGGAATTATAATTGCTCCGTACTTCTGAATTGCTATACCATTCTTCACGCAATTTTCTGTCTGAATAAAACTATAATTCTGTGGTGAAAGTGAGGCAGTTTTATCATCGACTTCAAGAGTAAATACAACTGTATCATGTCCAGTAGACTTATCACTAACTTTGACTGTAAAACTCTCAAGTTCAGGAATATTTTCTTCATCAATAAATACGATTGCATTTGAAAAAGGTGATGAAGAAACCGTTTTCCATACGTTATAGAAATAGTTCCAATACATACCACTTGCAACGTACTTTTCAGTGAATTTATTATTATTGTCATACATCTGAAACCATTCACTATCAATGAGCACTGCTTTTACATTCTTCATTAGTGCTAATTCATCATCAGTTATCGGTTCAATCATATCAGATGTTCTCTGAATTTCCTTAAATCTTTCATTGTCGAAAGTTGTCCAGTCATCTATCAGATTAAGTTTACCCATGAAATCCGCTTTATCCATATTGAAAGCACTCGCAAGAACATCAACATCAAATTCTGCATTAAACATACTATCCATAAATATATACTGGTCATCTTTTGGCGTGGTAGTTATAACGCCACTCGCATTATATTTGTCACTCATGAATGTGATTTTATTAGATAATCCTCTGAAAGATTTTGCGGCATTATGAATGTCACTACCGTCAAAACCTACGGGGTACATTTTTCCGTGAGCTATTGCCTTAATCATAAGATATTTGAACAGTAAATATTCATCATATTCGGCGGCTGTAGTTACACTGTCAACTATCTTGGCAATCAAGTCCTGCACACCTTGTGCATTAAGGAAAGCCATTCTTAAATCTTCATCCTGAATAGTGACGGGGTACTGTACTCTCCAGTTCATAGTATGGAAAGCGGTTCTAACATCAGGAAGTGTTCTCTTAAATTCTCTACTTTCTGCCTTTTCTACATTAAAAACTCTTGCCTTAGAAATAGACACAAATACTTCCTCAACTGTTTCACCAAATTCGAGATACCCTTTCTTCAAATTTGCGTACGCATTATTGAATACGGCACTTTTTACCTTTACCATAGCAATTCTGTTTACAAGTGCATTGATAAAAAGGTTAGCAAGTGCAGGGTAGCCATAGAGTACTTCACCTACTTTAGGAATGTCATGTTCATTCTCAACAATAGGTACTTGGTTTTGATACTCATAAGTTGCATTTGCTCTTATAGTATTAAGTATATCCATTGTTGACGCATTAAGCGTATTTATTGCAACTCTTCTTGCCATTATTTATCCTCCTTTTTTTCTTCAAACAAGTCCTCATAATTCATAGACTTCTGTTCATTATCATCAGTAGTATCTTCTTCATATTTCTCTTCTTCTTTCGATTCGATATTTTCGGTAGGATTAGTAAATCTTGCTTTGTACTTTTCTCTCCATGAATTATCAAGTTCATTATACTTTGATTTCCAATCAACTCCGTCACCTTTTACCTTTATTTCATAATCATCAATAGTGTCTGATATATCCTCAATAAATGCGATTGCTTCATCACTATTATTTTCTGAAAGAAGTGCAGAAATTTGAGAAAGTATTTCTTCCTTATTTTTTACTCCCATTTTACATTCTCCTTTCTTGAGTAAAAAGTTACTTTAATCTCCTTTTCAAACACATAAACCAAAGTGGCATACTGTTTGATTTTGTCGGTGTAGTTTCAGGTGGTTCAGGCGGTTCGGGCGGTTCAGGTGGAATAGGTGTTTCGGGGTTGTAAATAAATCCTTGGAAAGAATACCCGCCATTCGCGAGCCAACTACTTCTGTAATTATTACTTTTGTAGCAAGTTTCTGTCCAGAAATAGTGAAAATTATTGTATTGATTTGAACCCCGATAATATCCACTATTTGACGAGATAATATTCCCATTATCGAGTATTCTTTCTACAACGGCTACGTGACCACTTGTACCACCATTATTAAAGCACATTATAGCACCTAATTGTGGTGTTTGCCCTTTATCATATTTACGTGTATTTACGTTATTCCACCACGCTCCTGCATTACCTGTGGGTAGACTAGGAACTACACCGCTTATCTCCCAAAATCTTCCAAAGGCATAACAAGTACAATTTGGCAACCCGTAGCCACTGGGATAAAAAGGATTACTACTTGAGTACCAAAACTTATTATTCAACATTTCTGTAGGTGAATGTTTACTTAATCTTGGTATAAAATTACTCATATTATTTTAACAATTTCTCCCATGTTTTTTTACTAACAATACCGTCTACTTTAAGACCGTTTGCTTTTTGGAATTTCTTAACATATTTATCTGTATAAGTTAGAAAGTTTCCTGATATAGATAATCCCTTAGGTGATTTATACATACAATAAAGTATTCTCTGTACAGTTTTTACCTGTTCACCTTTTGAACCTTTTTTCAATTCATTAAGTGTCATTTTTATTTCCTTTCCATACTTATTTTTATTTGTGTTATTTGATGGGCTATTTTCTGCATAATCAATCCCGTTATATATAAACCCTTGGAATACATAACCACTTAATTTATATCCTTTTTTAATTGTTTGTGTCCAAAATCTTGTAGATTTATATCCGCTCTGGGAAATAACAATATCACCATTTGATTTGATTTCTTCAACTATTGCTACATGGCCAGCACCGTCTAAAGATACTCCAGCTTTACCTTTTCTCCAGCAAATAACTGCTCCGAGCTTTGGCGTTTTTCCTCTTTTATATCCGTCTTTATAAGCATACCAATTTTCGGCATTTCCTTTTGAAAGTTTCGGGCATTTTCCAGTGATTTCGTAAAACCTACCCCACGCATATCCTACGCAATTAGGTATGCAATATTTACCTGATACTCTTATGCACTGATTTTTTCCTCCATATGAAGTATGAATGTAATATAAATTTGAATAACTGGGTGCGGATAATCTCGGTTTATATTTATTCATCTATTTTCTCCCCTTTTGAATTAAGAATTGCTATTGCTTTTCTGATAATTTCAGGAATAGGTACTCCCATAATTCCACTATTTTCTATTATAGAAATAATTTCATTTGCCATAAATCCAAATATCACACAGTCCATTATATAATCTGTACCTATAACTACATCAAGTCTGTTAGCAACTAATACAAGTAAAATAGTAATAACTTTCTTACAAATACCTCTCCAACCTACTTTACTGTCAAGACCACCATTTTCGGTTTTTTCAGACTTATTGAATACGGCACAAATAACACCAGTTATATAATCAATTATCATAAATATTATAAGTGTCAAAACCATTGTATTTACTCCTGCGAAAAATGATGAAATATATCCGCCGATTATTCCGACTATACTTAAGAGTGTAAATTTTTCCATTCCATTCTCTCCTTTTTATTTATTATAAACCTCTTTGCTTTATTTGTCAATTATGATATAATATAAACATGGTAGAATATTATGACGGAACACGATTATTATCTACAAAAGATATCAACGGTAACCGACCTGAGATATTTATATGTACCACTAACAGAACAGGTGGTAAGACTACCTATTTTAATAGATTGCTTATCAATAGGTTTAAGAAAAAGAATGATAAGTTTATGTTACTGTACCGTTATAGGTACGAATTAGATAATGTATCAGAAAGATTTTTTAAGGATATACAAGGACTGTTTTTCAAAGATGATGAAATGGGAGAAATAAAACAAGGCAATGGTGTATTTACTGAATTATTCCTCAACGATGTTTCTTGCGGTTATGCTGTTGCATTAAACACTGCTGATACTTTGAAAAAATATTCTCATTTCTTTTCAGATGTTGAACATATATTGTTTGATGAATTTCAATCAGAGACTAATAGATATTGTTCTAATGAAATAGAAAAATTTTATTCAATACATACATCAGTGGCAAGAGGGCAGGGAAAAATGAATAGGTATGTTCCTGTGTATATGATTTCTAATCCTGTTTCAATAATAAACCCATACTATACTGCTTTGGGAATTTCTGCAAGACTTGATGACAAAACAAGATTCTTAAAAGGCGACGGGTATGTAGTTGAACAGGGACACATTGAAAGTGCAGAAAAGGCACAAAAAGAAAGTGCTTTTAATCGTGCTTTTGGGAAATCACATTACTCTGATTATTCTGCTGAGGGAAAGTATCTTAACGATAACACATCATTCATAGATAAAATATCAGGAAAATCTAATTATCTTATGACATTAAAGTTCCATGGAAATAATTACGGTGTGAGAAGTTTTCCTGAGAAAGGGATTATATATTGTGATGATAGACCTGACGAGAGTTTTCCGTTAAAAATAACTGTAACAACTGATGACCATGAGATAAATTATATTATGTTGAGAGCGTCCAGTGGCCATCTTGCGATATTGCGATATTATTTTGAGATAGGTGCTTTTAGATTTAAGAACCTTAATTGCAAAGAAGCTGTTATATCGGCTTTAGCATATTAACGGTATCTGCATATGTTTGTTATTTTGAATGATTATGGACAGCATAGTTGGAAGATACTACCATAACATTTTACGGATTGCTAACCGCAATTTAACTGCATATGTTAAAGATATTAAAAAAGGGAGGATTATATCTCCCTTTTTATTACCTTATTTTATATGTAGTATCAACTAAAATTGTCCCACCCTCTATAACTTTTGGTAGTAATTTTGCCGGTACTTCAAGACCATATGTAAAATCTTCAATTGACCTTTTTTCTGATAGAAATTTTTTGATATCTTTACTCTCATCTTCATTTGCTTTTTCGCCTTTAAGTGAACGTATAAATAAATCTTTACATTTCTTTGGCATACCAGCACATTTAATATTATAATCTTCACCAGTTTTTTCAATGTAAGTTTTCTGTCTAACAAATTTCCCCACATCCCATTCCTGTTCAATTTTCCAACAACAAAAATTATTATCATGTATGGTAATTCCTTTTAATTTTTCAGGTGGTAAATCAGAATGAATACTGTCTGTATCTGCATAAATAAATCCTGATTCATTTTCTCCATAATAATTTGCTTGTGCTGCTCGAATTGTAAAGTTTCTTGCATATGATGTTATTGCCGAACCACATGGAATATAAACTGGTGTCTTGTCACTCCCTAAATACGTTTCATATTTAATCATATTTTTATCGACAATTGCCATTTTAAAACCACTCTTTGGTGAAGTTGCCATTTTACCATAAAGATTGTTAAGAAACAACTTTGCTAATTCTCTTTTTGCTCCTTTACTTTCCACTTTTATCTTCTTGTATCTTTCAATATAATTATCAAATATACCTTTACGTGCTATAAAATAACAACCGTCAATATATTCTGTATCTTCTAAATGGTAATTTTCTAACAGTAATTTATAATCAGTCATAGTTAATATCAATTCAGGAATTGCCTCTTTAAAATTGCCATCAATATCAATGTATTCTCTAAAATAACTATTAGTTTGCTTATTATAAATATCTGACGTTCTTAAACACTCAGTTGATTTATATAATGGTGTCCCTTTTATTTGAATGAATGGTAATTTTCCCTCTTTAATATAGAACCTTGTTTTTAATCGGATAAAATAATACATGGGAAGATTAGAATTTAATACTTCTTTCGGTATCTTTCCTTTCCAGTATTTCGGTTTTCCCGTTGGGAAAAAATTTTCGCTTTCACTGCTCATCATTGACGGGTATAAAGAATTAACATCTACGGTACAACCATTGTAATACATTTTATCCTCTTTTCCGTGTGCTAAATAGCACCACCCACCGTGATAAGATTTTCTAATATACTCATCATAATTATTAAATTCATCAGTAGGAAATGGAATTAAATATAAGTTTGGGAAAAAATCATTATAATCTTCTTTGTGCCAATCCGATTTAAATTCTTTTAGGCAACAACCACCTATTGTTAAACTTTTATGCCCGTCATTAAACATTATTTCAAGTGCTTCTTTAACAACTAAAACATCATTAGAGATGTATTCTTTTTCATATTCTGTTATTTTACAACCCGCATATCTATGTCCCTCATATTCCATATCAAGTTTTTTATGTAATGTACCAAAACTTTCTCCTATTCTTTTCACACTAAACGGGAGCAATTTTAATGAATCACGTATTTCAATTAATCTATTATTTTGTTTAATAGTAATTAAATACCATTGACCCATTTCGGAAATAACATAATTGAATTGATTATTTTCTAAATCTTTTTGACGTACTTGCCCATATCCATTTTCCAATTTATTAAACGCCTGCTTATATTTCTTTTTTCTTAATAAAAAGTCTATCCAAAAAGACCCGTCAAATTTTAAGTTGTGATAATAAATACATATGTTCCCTTTTAACGAACATAAGTAATTGAAAGTTTCTTCAATACTATGAAATATTTTTACATCATCATCATACAATTCTACAACTGCACTTGCCCATACTTCTGTTCGCTTTTGATTGGGATAAACTGTTGTTTCAAAGTCACCCATAAAATATCTATATTTTCTCATTTTATTGCACCACTAAATATCAATTTCATCAGTTTCATCTTCATTGTAAATATTCATATCAATTTGACCAGTTATATACGCATCAATAAAAGCATTTTCTTCCAGTGATAATGGTGAACCAGTAGCGGATATAACCATCGCTTTTAATGTTTCCATTTGGTCTTTTGATTTTTCTAATTTTACTTTATATTTTACTTTAACATAATCAATGAGTGATTGTATTTCAGAAAAATCATGATATAACATCTTTTTTATTTCACTTCTTGCAGTTTCTTTATCAAATTCAATTCCCTTTTCTTCTGCTCTTTCTTTCCATGTATTTACTTCTGAATCTATCATTTTTTCAAAGAGAGATTTATAAGGCTCACTATCATCTTCAAAATAATCATCTAATGCTTTTATTTCTGACGGAATAATACTTTTATAAAATACTTCACCAGCAGGTGTTTCAGGTAATCCATGCTCTATTATTTTTTTCATTTCATTATACCTAATTGTTTGTCCTGTATTTGGGACAATATATTCTGTTATATCATTTAATATATCTTCTTTTGATATACTCTTCAATTTATTAATCAAAGTCTTAGTTACCCTTTTATTGAAAGTTGGAATATATTCTTCATCATCTACGATAAAACCCTCATATCTTAAATCCATAATTATTTTATTTAATCTTGTAATCTCATCATGGTACATTTTTCTATTTTTTGTTGTTACATACTTCGGGTAATTTGTATAACTTTTCTTTCCCATTATTTTAATCTCCTTTATATAAATAATTGCCCTACCCTTAATAAAAAGGCAGGGCATTTCGGTGAATAAAATGAATTAAATAATTGAGCAAGATATAAATTCTTTACCCTTATAATTTTTACTTGCTACCCTGTAACATTCTATTGAAAAATCATCACCATTCATTTCTTCTGCAATATTTGTAAAACTGTTGATAAACGAGCTAGAACCTGTTACATATTTTTCACCATTATTCTTATCAACTATTACAAACAATTCATAGTCTTTATTCTCAGATTTTTCATTATGAATCGAGAGTGTTACATAATAGTCAACATTAATTATAAATTTCTCCTTATTCTCTTTACATTCTTTTGTTTTTTCATCAATTTTTATAGCATTAAGAGTATCCTTAATAGCTATCCTTTCCTTTACGCTTAATTCTTTCGATGTTTCTTTAATTTCAGCATGATAATTGTTACCCATTTTTTCTTTCTCCTTCATTACCTTCTTAACTCTTTTAATTCGGGATAAATATAAGCCTGTTCAATAAAATCTTGCTCTGCCATTGCATACCTTGTTTTGCAAATTTGCTTAGATAAAATTGCAACTGGTCGTACGTTTTCCCTTTTTTCAATATGTTGTACCTTTTTTAACAACTTATCATCATCAGTAAAATACCCAGCGACTATTATATTTTCCTTAAATGTTTCACCAGTAGAGATTGATACATACATTACCTCAGAATCTGTTGTTGTTATGGTACGAGTTACAACTCTTTTTCTTGGCATTTTTTCACCTCCTTATATGCCTATCTGTACTATTTATGTTACAATTATTATACACTTTTTTGGTACATTTGTCAACCAATTTATTTTGATAAATTTTTAACAATCGGTATATCCTGGATTAAATGTTATAAATATCCTCTTGCACTCTTTTTAATAACTTATTCATATCGTAACACGCTTTTTTATGATAGCACCCTGTACAATTATTTTTGTGGCATTTATCAAGAATTGAGCATAAAACATTTTCTAACCAATAATAATCCTCATCTAAATAATGTCCTTTGCTTCTTAATGTTATCATTTTATGAAACCTCCTCAAAATATTCATCAATTAATGATAAAATTTTCTCAGCATTTGAATGAATAATATTATTAAATTCTATTAAATTTTTATAATATTTTTGATGTTCTTCTTCTCCCGTATCAATCATCACATTACTTGATGTTATTTCATCATCGCAATAATCTTCAATATCTACCAAAAAACAATAAAATGCTTCAATCATATTTTTACTAAAAATATAGTTAATTAAATCGGCACATTCATATTTTATTTTTTCTTCATATTTTATTTTTAATTCAGTGTTATATTTCATTTTATTTTCCTTTCACTTTCAATATATTTTTCGATATCGCTGAGCCAATCTATCAAGTTATCTAATGCTGATAATTTTTTATTATTTATCTTACTAATTTCTTCACCTCCTTTTTCTTCAATTTTCTGTGATATTAAGCACCAGCGTATAGCTCTTAAAAAATTTGATGTTATATCTTCAATGTTATCGTTATCTATTTTGTGTAAAAAGTCTAAAAATCTTATTATTAATTCTTCTTTTTTCATTACATTATTTCTCCTTTTTTATCATATCAATTTCGTATAAAACCCATAACAACAATGTAATTAAAGGGATAAAACATTCACCACCTATTACTACCTCATCTCTTGACAATAATATACCCATCATTACTACTAAACTTGCAAGCACCGTTGCAACTATTTTTTGAATTTCTCTTATCATTATTTTTTCTCCTTTTCTTCTAATTCTTTTATTATATTATCTTTTAATATAATTATATGTTTTTGTGCTCCTATTATTTTCGCTTTTTCTATTATATTTCTAAATTTTAATATATCAGTTTTTTCATCAAATTCAGCATATTTACCTGATAATTCATCAATATAATTTCTAGTTATTTCTCTTATTATTTTTATCTCATCTTTTGTATTCATCTAATTCTCCCTCCAACGTACTTTTTTCATTCTCAAAATGCAATAATAATTCAAATAAATTATCTTTATATATTTCAACAATTTTTTTAGCCCTTATTATTCCTGTTTTATATCCAATATATTTTCCATGTTCATACAATTTATTATAATTATCTTCTGTATTATTTTTATCAATAAAATTATCTAATTCTTTTGTAATATTTAATTCATTATTTAATGAACATTGTAACATTTTTATAAATTCTAATGTTGTATCGTATTTTTCTAAAAAATAGTTATTGTATCTTATATGTTCTTTATTCATTTTTTCCTCCATTATATATTATAAATTTTATAAGAATTTACGTTTTAATTTTTCCCGCCCTCCGCCCATTCATTCATGAGTAAATATTTTCAATCAAGTAATTATAGTTTGGTGTTATGATTGCTAAATGTATTTGATTAGTTACTGAATCTTTTAGTAAATATCCTATTGTAAAAATAAAAGTATTGTATGTTATTATTTTAAATTTATTGAGCCGATAATTTTCAATATTATTATTTTTTTCCCATTCCTCAAAATAATAGTCAAAAATTTGTTGTTTTGCAATGGAGTAATGATTGTAACATTCCCATAAAAACATAGTATCTGAATGATTAAAATTTGAAATATAATTTTGTGCTTTTTTGGTATTTTTTTCCAACAATTGATATGTAACTTTTCCGATTTTTATTTTTTTCATTTTTTTCACCTCTTTAGTGTTTTAAAGTATTAAATAGGAAAAGACGGGTTTAATCCCCGTCTACAACAGTTGCATACATTTTAAATGTTTCAACGTCCATTTGATATGTTGTGACATTCACTGCATCAGATAATTCAATCGCACATACAGTTTCATTGGTGGCAATCTGTTTTTCGATTGATTTGACTGCCTGTTTTTCCGTTAATGTGTGATAAACATTGAATACCTGCTCCCTCACATCCCTGGTATCCCTGTTGAAAATGATAGCTGTTGCAGTTTTTTCCTTGATGTTTCTTGTAATTTTTTCCATGATTTTTTACCTCTTTTCTTGCACGCTCACTAGAGTACGCTTTAACTTTTACAATTATATTTTATCATTTTTTTAGCGAATGTCAACTATTTTTTTATGTATTTTTACGTACATTAAAAAAGAATTTTATATACAGTGTATTGTATACAATACTTTACCTTTTTACCGCTTTAGCGTAGTAACGTAATAGTAAAAATTTATGAGAAAAATATGAAAAAATATATTGAATATTAATAGAAAAAAGTATATAATGAAACTGTGGAAAAAACTGCAATAAAATTAATGAATATTTGAGGTGGTTAACAATGAACAGTAGCAGAACGTTAGAAGTTACATTAAATAGGTATAATGGCCACGTATTAAAATCGTGTGTTTCAGTTTACAATAATGATTATACCAAAATAATTGACAACGCCGTTAGTACAGAACATTTTTACAAAATTGTTGCAAAATCATTTAATTCATATAAAAATGTATACATAACAATAGACGAGTACAACCCAGATAATACATTGATATTGTATGTATGTAAATGCAACGAAAATGAATGTATACATTTTGACTATCAATCAATGGAATATATTGACAGTGGATTCTGTGATAAAAATAGCAATCAGGAAAAATGGGACATATTAAATAAATATATCAATCAATCGGGATATATTGAAATAACATACTTTAATAGATAGGTAATACTACCTATCTTTTTTTTTAATTATTATACTATATTATAAATAGTATAATTTATAGGCAAATATACAGTAAATTTTAGTATATTTTTAATGTGGATAATATGGGAAAAAACCCCCAAAATAAAAAAAGTACTC
>CANQWB010000024.1 GCA_947627435.1 uncultured Bacilli bacterium | reverse complement strand
ATAACAGTTTTAAATTTTTGAGTGTTTTCTCTTTTTTTATATAATTTTACATTTTCCCACATCTAGTTTACTACATCGCTTCGAAGGTGAAATTT
Organism: uncultured Bacilli bacterium; assembly: GCA_947627435.1. Taxonomy (GTDB): domain Bacteria; phylum Bacillota_I; class Bacilli_A; order RF39; family UBA660; genus UBA5026. Next base: position 14,952 of record CANQWB010000024.1, on the reverse strand, counting down.
GACAAATAAAAATAATATGATATAATACATACCGTTTGTTGAATAAAAAGGGAAAATCATAAAATAGTTTGTGATTCATATGTAATATGTCTCATAAATGCGGGGGGGGGGAGTACTACCCCTTTTTTTATTGTCTGAATATAAAGGAGTTGAGGTTATGTTATCTATCACAACAAAAAGTGAATATGATGAGTTGATTGAACAAATTGGTGAATTAATTAAGGAATATGAAGAAAATAATTTATACCATAATGAATATCAATTTTATTTAGCGTCTGGTCCAACATTAAAATTTACATTTGGAGAACAAAATATTGGACATTTATTAGGAATCAACTTGGATTATTTACGTGCAACCAATCTATTTAAAAATAAGGATGCTTATTCTCTTTTAAAAGAATTTTTAGAAAATTCCTATACAGTGTACCGCCAAGTACAAGCAGGACGTATGTCATTTAAATCTATCTTTTCAGATTATATCACAGATAAATTAGAAATTTTTAAAACGGTTTCAACCTATTTTAGCCCAGATGATATTGAGCTGGTATGTCAATATGATAAAAGCAAAATATATCAATCGGGAGATGAACAAGATTATCCATGTGATTATTTTATTGTAAAGAAAAATAACAAAGGAGATTTATTTGTACTGGGACTGATAGATAAAGGAACGGTATGCTTTCCAATGACAAGTATGCTTTTTCAAAATGATGAAAAGCAAACGGAAAAACTAAAAAGGCTACTTCAAAATCAAACCATTACTTATGTAAATACAATTGATATTTCAAATCCAGTGACAAAATTTGAAAATAAAAATCATGTTAATTTACTACAAAGTGCTAAAAAAATTGCCAATTTAAAAACCTATCGAAATATGATTGCTGGAGTTGCAATTGATAGTGCATATCAACATCAATATATTATTAATGGATATCTTCAAAAACAGGAACAATTAAAATTATATAAAAATTTATTTGAACAATTAAAAACGAAGATGCTCGCTCAAGAATTTTTTGAACTAGATCAATTGGATCAGGAAGTAAGAGCATGTTTAGATCCAGAATGGATTGAACTCATTCAAACCTATAATGATCAATTGTGTGTAAATACTTCTTCCAAAACAGTACAGGAAACATATACCAACTTATTAAATGGACATCTTGAATTATCAAGTGAAATAGAAGATTTAAAAGAACAATTAAAACAATCTAAAACAAAACAAGAGCAATTATTACAACAAGTAGCACAATTACAAGTACAAAATGCTGCTTATGAAAATTTTCAATCTCAGATTTTTGAAGTAGTAGAAAAGCAAAAAAAGAAATAATAGTAGTTTTCTACTATTATTTTTTAATTAGTACTTGACAATACATAGTAGTATGTATACAATGGTAATGAGAGGTGATAGTATCAATACACAATTTAAAAAGGGTGTTTTAGAAATGATTGTTCTATTATGCGTAAGTAAAAAAGATATGTATGGATATGAATTAATTGAAGAAGTATCAAAAGTAGTAGATGTCAATGACGGAACAATTTACCCATTATTGAAACGCCTTACCAATGAAAAATATGCAGAAACCTACTTAGAAGAATCTACCGAAGGACCACCTAGAAAATATTACAAAATTACAGTTTTAGGGCAAGCACGATTAGAAGAGCTGAAAGAAAGTTGGTCTACATTTGCAGACTCAGTAGGAAAATTTATAAAGGAGAGTTCGAAAAAATGAATAAACAGAAATTCTTAAAAGAGTTAGAAAAAAGACTTGCGATATTAAGCGAAGCAGAGAGAAATGATACCATCAATGAATATAGAGATATCATTGAAGAAAAAGTAAAACATGGCAAAACAGAAGAAGAAGCAGTAAGAGAATTTGGGAGTATTGATGAGCTTACAAAAGAAATTTTAACTGCATACAAAATAGATCCAGAATATCAAACAAAACAAGAGGGTAAAGATCAAACCAAAGGTTTTGTAGAAACGACGGAAGATTTAATTAAAAAAGGAGCACAAAAAATATCAGAAGTAGCAAATGAAGTGGCAGAAAGTGTAACAAATTCTAATACCTTTACAACAGAAAATGTCATCCACATTGTTTTTAAAATATTCTTTATATTACTAGGACTTGCGATTTTAAAAATTCCATTTTCGATGATCAGTGAAATAGGAGAATCTATTTTTGAAATCCATTTTTTACCATTCTCTAGAGCATTACAAATTATATGGAAAGTATTGATTGAATTTGCATATCTGATTATTTGTATATTCGTCGTTATTACTTATGTAAAAAAATATTTTAATTCACAAGATACAGAAGAACAGATCTATTCTAAAAGACAGGAAAATAATTTGGACCGAAAGATACAGATAAAAAAGAAAATAGATTCTAACAAAAATGCATCTGATAATATTTTTATTACTTTGATAAAAATATTCATTTGCGCATTTATTTTCTTCCCAATTTGTTGTATTAATTTTGGACTTATTCTTGCTTTGGCATTTGTAATTTATCTGATTTATAAAGGCGTTTCTATGTTAGGTATTTTACTTACATTAGTTGGTATTTTGATAATAGGATTTGAATTTTGTCACATGATATATAATGTACTATTCATAGGAAAAAAACATCATTTTTTATCTTTAATTATTGGTTTTATTATTACATTAGTGGGTCTTGTAAGTACAATTGATTATGTTATGGGATTTACCTTTTATAATGAACTTCCAAACGATAAATTTACTACCAAAACCATAACATATGAAGAACAAATTACAGTACCAACAAGTATAATGAATAATGATGTAAAAGTGATTGTTGATTCTACTTTAGAAGATAACTTTGCCAAATTTGAAGTGACTTACTATGATGAAAACAATGCCTCAGTGGAAAAAAGATTCTATAAGATGGATGAACAAAATGATTTATATTTCGATATCGAACACCAAAATCGTTCTTTTAACTGGAATCGCGACATTAATGAAAAATTGATTGATCAATTAAAAACGAAAGAAATCTATAATTATGATTTATTAAATCAAGTTCAAGTAAAAGTATATGTTAATGATCACACAAAGGACTTTATTCAATAAGTCCTTCTTCTTTTAGATATTATTTTCAAATAATTTAAAGTATGGTAAAATGAATAAGAGAGTGATTGTATGAGTAAGATAAAATATTATTTTAGTCGTTTGTTTTCTATGAGTTATAAGCAAATGTTAGATGTAGTGAATCAGGTACATCAAAGAAGTGGCAAAAATAGAATTATAATCTTTATAGATATGATATATTGTTCTATTAAATATTTAGCCGGTTATATGGATTATTTAGTATTTAATTTTGAAGATTTGACACAAAAACAAAGAAGTACTTTTATTACAAGAGGCGTGAATAATGCATACATCAAAAAGATGAACCAATCTGCATATTATGAAAAATTTAATAATAAAATTTTATTTAATCAAATATTTAAAAAATATATTAAAAGAGACTTTTTAAATCTACAAGAAGCAACTGTAGAGGATTTCACACAATTTATAGAAAAACATCATGTTATCATTGTAAAACCAATTGATTTACAATGTGGAAAAGGAATTGAAAAAATCGATGGATCACATCAAAATATAAAAACACTGTATCATAGACTTAAGCAAAATGGTCAAATATTGATAGAAGAAGTGGTTACCCAATCCGAAAAGATGAATCAATTATTTCCATATGCAGTCAATACTCTTCGTATTGTAACTGCGAGAGTAAATGGAAAAACAACCGTATTATTTCGAGCACTTCGTATTGGAAATGGAAATAATGTAGTGGATAATTTTAATCATGGTGGTATGTACACTGTTGTCAATGAATATGGATTGATTGAAAAACCAGCCATCGATAAGAAAGGAAATGTTTACGAAATACATCCAGTGACAAAAACAAAGATTGCTGGATTTCAAATTCCAGATTTTGAAAAAGTGATTCAAATGGTCACAGAAGCAAGTGCAGTGATTCCAGAAGTGGGATTGGTTGGATGGGATATTGCAGTTACCGATAATGGCCCTGTTATGATTGAAGGCAATCAATTACCAGGATATGATATTTATCAATCAAAAGTGCATTTAAGTGAAGATAAAATTGGATTAAAACCGGTATTTGATGCCGTAATATATCAAGATAAAAGATAGTGCTTTCATATCATGATAAAGATATCATATAATTTTATAATGAGTTAGGAGAATTAGAATGAATATAATTGAAATGATTAAAACAATATTTTTAGGAATTGTAGAAGGAATTACCGAGTGGTTACCTATTAGTAGTACAGGACACATGATCTTAGTTGATGAATTTTTACATATGAATATTACGCCAGAATTTAAGGAAATGTTTTTTGTAGTGATTCAATTGGGCGCTATATTGGCAGTAGTAGTTCTTTATTTTTCAAAACTATTTCCATTTGATTTCAACCATGGAATTCAAATAAATAAAGAAAAATTTTCAATGTGGTTTAAAATTTTAGTGGCAACCATACCAGCAGCTATTATTGGTCTATTATGGGAAGATCAAATGAATCATTATTTTAACAATTATCAAACTGTATCTATTATGCTTATTTTATTTGGTATTTTCTTTATTGTAATTGAAAATTATAATAAAAATAAAAAGCCAAAAATCAATTCTATTGCAGAAATCACATATAAAACAGCACTGATCATTGGTGTTTTCCAAATGATTGCAGCAGTATTTCCAGGTACTTCTCGTTCAGGTGCAACTATTGTAGGGGCTTTACTATTAGGAGTTTCCCGTACAGTAGCAGCAGAATTTACTTTCTTTTTGGCCATACCTGCTATGTTTGGTGCAAGTTTATTAAAAATTTTGAAATTTGGATTTGTTTTTACCAGTACTGAAGTCAGTATTTTACTGATTGGTATGATAACAGCCTTCCTTGTTTCTATTTTATCTATTAAATTCTTAATGAGATATATTCAGAAAAATGATTTTAAACCATTTGGTTGGTATCGTATTATACTAGGTACAGTTGTACTCTGTTATTTCTTTTTTCTTGGTTAATCAATTGTCCTAAGCAGAATAAGAAACGTTTCATATACTATTTAATAGGTGATAGGCATGATACAAGCGTTTCTTCTTATCTTTTCATTATCTATTGATTCCTGCATAGCAGGATTTTCAATGGGAATTAACCGTATTAAACTAAATATTTTACCTATTTTACTGTTAAGTGCAATTGGGATTTTATCTTTATTACTATCCATTTTTTTTGGTAACTACATAGGTACTATTATGAGTGCAAAAACAATTGCATTTTGCAGTACCATTTTATTTGTACTACTAGGGTGTAGTAAAGTGCTAGAAAGTTTATTGCCTAAAGAAGAAAAAGAATTTAAAATTCGATTTTCCCAAATAGAATTTATATTCCATGTATATGCACATCCAGAAGAAGCAGATATAGATGCATCAAAGTGTTTATCTTGTATAGAAGCAATTCCTCTTGGTATTGCGCTTTCTTTAGATAATTTTATCATTGGCATTGGAATTGGCCTACTTCATCTTTCTTGGATTTTTCTTTCTGTAGTTGGATTTTGTATGAACATTATATTGATGATTTTGGGATATCATTTAGGAAATTGGTTAGGGTGTAAATGCAAATGGAATCTCTCTTGGATTACTGGAATTTTACTCTTTTTACTTGCTTTTTGGAAATAGGACTTGTGGAAACATAGGTCTTTTATTATAATAAAACTGGTGGTAATATGGCAAAAGGCTACTATTATTTTACAATATTAGGAACAATTGGAATAGCTGAAGAAAAAGGTTCTATTGTTGAAATTTCTTATGATAAAATTCACAGGGATTTTCAACAAGAAAAAACAAAATTAATAGAAGAAACATTTTTTCAACTCAATGCATATATCAATGGAAATAGAAAAACCTTTCAAATTCCTTTACATTTTTGTGGAACGACTTTTCAAAAGAAGGTATGGGAAGCATTATTAGAAATACCTTATGGAGAAACGAAAAGTTATCAAGAAATTGCTGAAAAAATTGGAAATCCAAAAGCATTGCGAGCTGTAGGAAACGCTATTCATGGAAATCCAATTGCCATTGTTGTTCCATGCCATAGGGTAATTGGCAAAAATCATAAATTAGTGGGCTATGCGGGCGGAATCCATCGGAAAGAAATTTTATTAAATCTAGAAAAGAAAAATCAAAATAAAACCAAAGACACTCGTTGTTTCCAGAATATAGAATCAACATAGATTATAGTGAGAGATGTAAAAAAGCAAGAAAATGGTTTTGTTAGTATCTCTCCTAACAACCAGACATTCATATAGTACCCCTTAACACATATTGTACAATCAAAAAGATCTTTTATAAGGTCTTTTTGATTAGATTTCTTGAAATAAATGAAAGGATAATTTTTTTATACTATTCTTTTCATTTGGATAGTCATGATAAGGAGATTCGTTTAATGTGTTTTTATATATTTTTTAATAAGAAATGAAAAAAATTGCACAATTTATAAAAATATGATATGCTATAACACGTTTGATAAAGGAGCACATTATGGAAAAAACATTGACAAAAGAAGAAAATATTCAAAAATTTAAAGAATGGAACGAAACGCGAGATTCTAGTGTTAGGGAAGAATTAATTATCGGCAATATGAAGTTGGCACAAAAGATTGCGATTTGTATGTCAAAAAAATATAAAGTGGATCCAGAAGAATGGACTCAGTATGCATATGAAGGGTTGATTCATGCTGTAGATACATATAATATGGATTTTGGATACACATTTTCCTTTTATGCTGCTAAATGTATTATGAATTATCTAAATACTTGTTTTACAGAAATATATGCTCCTTCTGCAAAAAAATTTGCTTACTTTTATGCTAAAGTCATGAGTTTTATGGAGAAAAATGCGACTGCTGAAGACATTGTAGATCAGTTAATTGCCGAAGGTTTTATTTCACCAAGACACAGAAATGACAATATCAAAAGAATTAATATATTAATGGCAAAACCAATTGATTATATGGATTATAATGATAATCAAATTATTTCTAATGTGAATTTGTTTCACGTAGTAGAATACTCTGATATTTCAAGACTAGTTTCGTCAATCTGGAATGAATTTACACCATGTGAAAAACAAATTTTCACATTAAAATATGGTTTATCAGATGGCGTTTCAAGATCATATCGAAAAATATCACGTATCATGGGTTTGTCTAGAGATATTATTTGTCGAATAGAAAGAAAGGCAGTTCGTAGATTAAAAAAATTACCAGAATGGAAAGATATAAAAGAATATTATAGTGAAGAATTGTCGTTTTATACGAGAGAAAATTATGTAAACGAGATGCATGATGAAATTTGTGATAATTGTTTAGATGAAAATTATTATATATTTTATAATCCAGAATCATTAGATAATATACTAGAGTCAAAAAAAACTTTTCATAAATAAAAAATTGACTCTTTTTTTTTTTGAAAATTGATTAAGTCAAAATATAAAATTGAAGTATTCTTTTCAATTTTTATCAAATTACATTGTCAATTGATTTGATTGCTTTTTATTCATAATAAATTTTTATTAAAAAATTGAACCAATTTGGCTCAAATAAATACAATGTGGAACGATTGTGAAAGATATTTATAACTTTTTGCTTATAACAATTTGATATATAAAGTATCAATCATTGCTAATATTTTATCTTGAATGTCTCGGAAAATAAGCGTTTTTATGATAAAATTATATTGGTGATTTCAATGCAGTTAGAAGATCTAAAAATTGAATATGATAAACTTCAATTAAAATATGGCGCTAAAGAATTAGATTCAATTTATAATGGTGGTTGTAGAAACAATCCAGATGTTTGTTTTGTTTTTATGAATCCAACTGGTCGAAATATAGCATCGTCTAAAAATTGGAAAGGAATTAAATCTCCTTGGATAGGAACTAAAAATATATGGGATTTATTTTTTGAACTAAATTTGGTGGATAGAAATATTTATAAAAAAATAAAAGAAATTAAAGGTAGAGACTGGACGGAAAAATTTGCGGAAGAAGTTTACAAAGATGTAGAAAATCACAAATACTTTATTACAAATTTAGGAAAATGTACACAAATAGATGCAAGAGAATTACCTGATAATGTTTATAAAAAATATTTGCATTTGTTAGAAAAAGAATTTGAAATAATTAATCCTAAAATAATTATCTTATTTGGAAATCAAGTTAGTTCTATAGTATTAAATGAAAAAATATCAGTTTCTAAAGTAAGAAAACAACTTTTTAAGAAGAAAATAAATGGGAAAACATATCATTTTTATTCTGTTTATTACCCAGTAGGTAACGGAAGATTTAATATTAATAAATCTATTGAAGATATTAAATGGATAATGAAAAACTTATCAATACCAAATCGAGAGATTTTGGAAAATAAAAGAAAGAAAACAACTGTATGAATATATTGAAAATCAATTTTAATAATGTTTTACTATATAAATTTCCAATTTTATTCATTATTTTGTTTATGACAAAATAATTAACCCACTAGGAATTTTGACAGGTATATCAAAATATCTTTAGAATATAAAAATGCCAATTGTTCAATTGGCTTTCCTTTTATCTCAATTTCCAAAAAGTTCGAACAGATTCGTCATTGGAGCAAGTGGGGAAGTTATTTCAAATTTTTTCTCACTAATTAGATTTAATACATAATTTATATCAATTTTCGAAATTATTTTATCATATAATAAATATTTTACCATTATTAATTTATTCAATATATTATTCTGAAATCATTTGGCCACAAGCACCATTAATGTCACTTCCATTTGTTTCATAATATTCAACTTGTATTCCATTCTTTTTTAATTCTGAAATAAATAAATTTATATTTTTACTTTCAATTAAATTACTATCTGCTACTTTATTAAATTTATTTATTTTGATAAATTCATTCTTACCTAATAACTCAGATAACAATTTTGCATCATTAATTGTATCATTTATACCATCAAATAAAACATAATTCCATTCAACTTCTTTTTTAGAAATTTTTTTGTATTCTTTTACTGTATTAATTAAAGTGATTAAATTAGTATTTATTGGCATTAGACTATTACGCTTTTCTTGATTTGCAGAATGTAGTGAAATTGTCAATTTAAATTTTATATTTTTTAAATCCTCAGCTAATTTTAAAATGTTTTCTAAATTAATACCTGTTGTAGCTAAAGCAAATTTATTATTAGGATATTTATTATTTAAATAATTAAAAGTTTTTATTAGATTATCATAATTTAATAATGGTTCTCCAATACCCATAGCACTAAACAAAATAGGTTTGTTGTTTTTAGGTTTTTCCTTTTTTATTACATTTTCTATTTGCATAGAGATCTCTTCTGCTGTTAAATTTCTTTTAAAATTATGCTTAATTCCGTTATAGCAAAATTTACATCCTAAATTACAACCCACTTGAGTTGAGAAACAAATTATATATTTGTTTATATAATCAACATAAGTGGTTTCTATTTTAAAATTGTCATTTGTATTTTGAATATATTTTCGTGTTATTCCATCTTTAGAATATTTTATAGTTTCAATTTTGATATTTGCTTTTTCTACCATATTTATCACCACTTATTTTAGATTTAATAATTTAACTTAGTTATTTTGATATATAAAGCTAAAAACTTTAATTTATAAAAAATACCAATCTTTCAATTAATTTCTATATATCAATGTTCAAAAAGTTTGAACAGATTTGTCAATGGAGCGATAACTTTACTGATATTCGAAAAATTATACTCCTAGAATCAAATTATATATAAAAATACTTAACAATTTTTTCTTTTTGCTAGTTCATATTTTTTTATTAATTCATTAGCTTTATTTTCAGAATCTTCTGGATCATAGCCATATACACTATCACCAATGTGTTCTAACAATTCACTTGCTAAATCATGACTATTAATTATTTTTTGTAAACTTATATAAAACTGTTCTATTCCAATATCATATCTTGCAAATGTTAATTTTTTATCGCATAAGTCATTTAATTTTGTTCCTAATTTAGGATAGCTTCCCTTAAATGAGTTGAATGCAAAAGAACAATCTAAATCATTTATTATCTCCTCTAAAGCTTTTTCATTACAATTTTGCCATTTTTCAGGAACTTTTACAATTTTATAAAATATATCTCCATTTTCTAATATAATAGGTTCTAATTGAATTGCACTCCAATAAAATCCTGTTTTTACATATAATATATTATTTTCTTCGTCAAGTTTATAGTTAGATACTTTCATGTGTCCTATTTCATGAATTAAACTGTTTTTAGAATCTTCTTTTTCATCATTTGATAACGTATTCCATCTTGTTTTATCAGTTGTTAGTCCAATAATATTTTCAACTGGAATATAAATTGCTGAGAATCCAGAATCCCCAAATAATGAAAAATTACTTCTATATTGAATTGATAAGTTGATTGAATTTTGATCAATATTTTGAACTGAATAATTATTGTTTATATTATATTCTTTATGATGAGCTATAAATAACTGAGCAAGTTGCACCAATTCATTAGGTAATTTATCAGATAGTGAAGGTCTTTTATAACTACAATGGTACATATGCCAGGCAATGGAACTTCCTGTTTCTATATTATTTGGATTAAATTCATATAATGAATTATTATTGTATTCTTGGTTAGAATTATAAAATGAGTAATATTTTATTTCTTTAGTTTCTAAGTCTATTCCAACATAACCAAAATCCATGTAATGATAATTGTCATATAATTTTTGAATTTGAATTATTTTGCTCATTTCTTCACCTCCACAATAATTTGAATTGTTTTATATTGTATCATAATCATATTATTTGTCAATTAATAGTGGGAGTATAAAACCGTTGCTAGTTTATAAAAAAATAAACGCCGCACTATTAGTGCGACGATTTTATCTTTTGGAGCAGATGATGAGAATCGAACTCACGCAGTTAGCTTGGAAGGCTAAGGTTCTACCATTAAACTACATCTGCAATTTAGTAGGCATTTCTAATTATACTAGAAATTTGATGAATGTCAATATTTTTTTAAAAAAACTTCTCTTTCTTCTTTTCTAGTATATGAAAAAACAACAAAAAAATGTAAAAATATTTTCAATTTGTTTGATTATTGATATAATGAAAAAGTAGATAAAAAATAAATACATTAGAAAGACATATAATAGAATTGAAAAAAGTGTAAATATATAGTATAATCAAAATACGGGAGTGAGGATTATGGATTTTGTAAAATCACATAAAACATTATGCATTGTTATAGGAATTGTGCTAGTTATTATAGTTGTAGCTATTATTTTGTATACAAAATTATCACCAGATTCAAAAAAAGATTTGTATGGAAATCGTTTGACAGATATTGAAAAATATCCAATTGAAAAAACACGTATGGATGATATGATTGCTAGAGCTGGAGAAATAGAAGGAATTCAATCAGTAAATTATAATATCAAAGGGAGATTGGTTAATATTGTAGTAAATTGTTCTGTTGATTTACCAAAAGATCAAGCTGTGCAGTATGCAACTACAACATTAGAGTATTTTACAGAAGAAGAAAAAGCATATTATGATATACAAATTTTTATTTCCTGTGATGAAGAAAGTGAAATTTATCCTATCATAGGATACAAACATAAAACCACTGATACATATATATGGAAACAGGAGTAGTGAGCAAACAATGAATAAGAAAAAAATAATAATTATTACAATCGCAATTGTTATAATAGCGATTTTAGGTGGTTCTACATATTATGTTTTAACAAAACAAGATAAAAATACAACTTTGACTATATTAGAAAAACAGTGGATAGAACAAAATAAAAATGACATTATTGATTTGGGAATGATTAACGGAGTTCCTATCTTTAATTACAATGGAGAAGGACTATTATTTGAATTTATAGATTCATTAGAATCTATGACAGGTTTAGAATTTAATAAACTTTCATATAATGTTTCTAATGATGTTCCAGCATCCTATGCTTTTGTCTATACAGATACATTAGAAAAAAATGATATTTTAATTTATCAAGATGATTATGCTATTTTTGCACCATCTAGTATGAAATACAATCGTTTGCAGGACATACCAAAAATGACAATCGGGGTATTAGAAGACGATCTAGCTAATATAAATGCATATACATCTGCAAATCAACAAATAAGTTATAAAACCTACTCTAGTACAGATAAATTATTGTCAGCTATAAAAGATGAAGATAGTGACATTGATGGTATTGTATTACCAAAAACACTGTATATGGAACAACTTGCCAATAATCAGTTACATATTATTTATCAAATTACAGAAATGCATCAAGATTTAGTACTCCGTTTGGGAAACAATAAAAAACTCAATACCATTATTAAAAAATATTATGATAAATGGAATCATGATAACTATCAAACTGTATTCAACGAATATTTTTCTAAAAATTACTTTGCTTTTAACAATATTTATGAAGAAAATATCGCAAAATTTAGAAGCAAAAGATATCAGTTTGGATTTATTCATTATGCTCCATATAATGCCTTAGTAGACAATCGATTAATGGGTATTAACAATGAAGTGATGCGATCATTTTCTCGCCTTGCTGATATCGAAATTAGCTTTAAACAATATAATTCAATGAATAAGTTATTAGAAGATTTTAATCAAAATAAAATTGACTTTTTCATGAATACTACAACACAAGATCAATATGATATGGATGTTTATAAAACAGTTTCAATCTATGATGAAGATATTGTAGTGTTATCGAATATAGAAACAAATGAAACAATCAATTCACTTGCTTCACTGAATGGAAAAACAGTTATGACATTAAAAAACAGTTACATTAGTGATATGCTGTCTAAAAATGGTGCAAAAGTTAATGCTTATGACAATGTAGGTAATTTAATAGATAATATTCAAAAAAATAGTATTATTGTGATAGATGAATCTACTTACCATATGTATGCACATAGTGCTTTCAAAAATTGTAAAGTGGACTATCAATTTATGTTGGATAATGATTATAATTTTGTCATAAGAGATATTAATGATAATAACATTTTTGCAAGATATTTTGATTTCTATTTATCATTTATTGATGAAACCTCTTATGCAAACCAAGTTCACTATAAAATGTTTATCGCAAAAGTAGGAAATTATACAAAAATTATAATTACCGTATTAGGTGTCATTATTGTTTTAGTAGCAGGTTTTCTATTATTAGGTAAAAAAAGTTCTAAAAATATGAATAAAAAAGTAAATGCAATTAGTAAAGAAAATAAATTAAAATATATTGATATGTTAACATCTTTAAAAAATAGAAATTATTTAAATGATAACATTCAAAAATGGGATGATAGTGAGATTTATCCACAAACAATTATCATTGTTGATTTAAATAATGTCGCTTATATTAATGATAACTATGGTCATGAAGAAGGTGACAATATCATCCGTGAAGCTGCAAATATTTTGATTCACAATCAAGTAGAAAACAGTGAAATCATGCGTACCAATGGTAATGAATTCTTAATATATATGGTAGAATATGATGAAAAACAAGTGGTTGCTTATATTCGTAAATTAAGTAAAGAATTTAAAGAACTTGCCCATGGATTTGGTGCTGCCATTGGATACAGTATGATTCAAGATGCTATTAAAACAGTGGATGATGCTATTAATGAAGCAACTTTAGATATGAGAAATAACAAAGAAGAAGCGAATAATTAATCGCTTTTTTTTATGATAGCATTTATTTGTGATATAATAATAACATAAGGTTGTGAGACAATGAATCAAATAAAGGAATATTTAAAAAAATTAAATTCATTAATTCGAAAAGAAGAAATGCGTGTTCTTCCAGGTCATTTATCATTTTTTCTTTTGTTGTCAATTGTACCTATCTTAACATTAGTAGGAATTATTTGCTCTTTATTTTCAATTTCTTTTGAAAATATAATTAACGGTGTAGGTGAATTTATACCAAGAGAAGCCGATTCCTTTTTAATATCATTTCTTTCTGGAACACAAAATCCGGGGAATTTAATTTTATATTTTGCAGTAGGATTCATTGTGGCATCTAATGGAGCCCATTCCATTATTATTGCTTCTAATACCTTATACCATATTGAAAATGAAACCTATTTAAAAAGAAGAATCAAAGCATTGTTTCTTACAATTGTATTGATTTTGTTATTTTTATTCGTATTGATTTTCTTAGCATTTGGTAATGGAATTTTAAGATTTATATTAAGTTTACCAGTGTTTATAAAAATGGCCAATCGTATCTATTCTATTTTTATATTATTGAAATGGCCAACTGCTTTTCTGATTGTATTTGTATTCATTAAATTATTATATACTATGGCACCAGATCATCATATTGCAAGTAAATACGTGAATAAAGGTGCAATGTTTACAACCATTGGTTGGATTTTAACAACAGGTATTTATTCATATTATGCCAATAATATCGCACATTATAATCTATTTTATGGAGGATTTGCAGGATTGGCTGTTTTGATGATTTGGATTTATATAATTGCTTATATTTTTGTAATTGGAATTGCTATTAATACCAGTTCATACCATTATTTGGAAGAAATGAAAATAAATAAAAGCAAGGAATAAGGATATAATATGTTTAGATACATGTCAGATTACCAGCATGTGTCTATGGCAGACTACTTGTAGTACCGGATGATAGTTTTACTGTGAACTAACAAGTATTATTTTATATGGTAATGGAAATCTCCTTTCATAACATACATCTAGGAAAAAGTTCAAAATGAACTTTTTTCATATATTAGGAATTTGCTTGGTAAAGACAAATAAATATATTATGAGTTAAATACAACACAAAAGAGTACA
>CANQWB010000023.1 GCA_947627435.1 uncultured Bacilli bacterium | reverse complement strand
ACTATAACTATTATAACTACTATCATTGTTATTAACAATAAACTGTTTCTAACAACTTTCCCATTTATTTTTTCCATGGAAATATCCCTCCATCATCACAGTCAGCACAATAGTCAAATTTTATTGTAATACGATATTCATTTAAAATTCCCAATTCTTGTGCATAATATCCTAAATTATTTAACATTATTAATTTTTCCGATAAGTCAGAATCTTCTCCATAATAATTTACTTTAATTTTTGTATTCTTTTTAATATTATAACATTTCCTAACATTCCAATAAATGCCAAGATTATTGATACTAAGATATATTCTATTGTAGCTTCCTTTACATGGAAAATAAAACATATTAAAAAACCTATACATAAACAGATAGATACATAAAATTCAAATAACCACATTTTTCGTACATCTAGTAAATCCATATATTGTGTATATTTTTTTCCTTTTTTTACTGGTGGTTTTTCTTTTATTGATTTGGATGCTAGATATCCGTTAAATTTGACAAATAAACAAGCCATAGTCCCTAAAATCAAGACAATCAATAACTCTATAACAAAATCATAAACAAATTTTTTATCCATAAAATCTCCTTTTTTAATATATAGTTTTCTATGTATTACATATCTTATCATTACTAAATATTTGAGATGCTATTATTTTAATCTTTTTTGTTTTATCAATCCAATTAAATTTCCTAGCATTCCAATGGACATAGGTACCAATGCAACCATAAAAAGTCCAACTGAAATTTCCACTATATGAAAGATATGTTGAAATAAAAAATATATAAATAAGAAAAACATTGAATAAAATGCAAATAAGCATACTTGTCTGATAAATGATAATTCCATATATTTATTATATATTTTTCCTTTTTTTACTGGTGGTTTTTCTTTTATTGATTTGGATACTAAATAATCAACAAATAAACAGAATCCATACAAAATGAGTGCACCAATTAATACTCTCAATATTCCCTGTAATAAAATAAAAAATAATTCTAGAATCATAAATTCTCCTTCTTAAATATATACCATACTTTATTTATTTTTATTATATACTATAGTGATTTAATATTCAAGATTCAAGTGTCATGTTATATTTGTTATAATTATGATCCAATAAATATAACACTACCATTTTGGAAACTTTCACACTTTTAAAGTTTATTACATCTATGAATATAAAAAAACTTGCTTTTACAAGTTTTTCATAATTTAAATGGTGTCCCTGGGGTGGTTTGAACACCCAATCTTTCGCTTAGGAGGCGAATGCATTATCCTATTATGCTACAAGGACATGTACGTTATTTTCAGATAAATTTGATTCTCTTATTTCTTAAAAAATACTACTTATCCTGCTGCATTACGAGAACCTATTCCTATTGTATCATATTTTGATATAAAAAAAATAGGAAAAAAATCCTATTTTAGTATATTTAGTAAAAACAACATAGAAAAGTTGATAGCATATGTTAATTGGAATTTAAATTTACGACCAAATTCATAAAGACCTACACCCTTATCCACTAAACAAATAATCCAACTTTCTGCATATTTTGGAATACGATAGTCAATAGGAAACATATGTGTTTTAATCATATCTTCTTCTTTTTCAGTTAAATCAAAATACTTTTTTGCATTCTCTAAAGCTACTTTAGGATGCCCTGTTGTAAATAATAAAATTTTATCTTTTGATTTTTTATAATCTGTCGTGCGGTTTAAAAAGAAATCATGTAAAAGTCCTGCACGTGCCACTTGATCATAATCTAGGTGGCATAACTTTGCAAGTTTATAAGAATAATAAGAAACGCGAAGCGAATGATTCATACGAGTAGTACCATGATGAGCAATCGTTCCTATTTGATTAAATTCTTTATTTTCTAAAATCGGTTTTACAAATTGAATATAATGTTTATCTCGATGATAATTCACCATTTTATATTTTCACCTCAAATACTATTACATTATATCATAAAATGCTATAAATAATCATTATTTTTGTAACATTTTCTAAAATTATTTTAAAACATTAAAAAAACGTTGAAAATCAACGTTTTTTTATTATGAAATTTCTGCAGTTTGGTACGTTGGAAAGATTTGAATAAATGTATTTCCATCATTTACTGTAATTTCTGTACCATCCATGTAAGAATAAACCGTTTGTGCACTTCTAGAAGATTTGCTCCATGTAATTGGAACCGCATAGCCATTCGTTATATAATAACCTGTTCCTGTGCCAACGGTATCTAAATTTTGTCTACCATAAGAATCTAAATTATAATTATTTACACTTGCAACAATAATATTTTTAAAATGATATTGTTCCCCTGTAACCGCATCTTTATGAATTTCGCCATTAACAGAACGATAATATACCTTTTCTTCCGGATTATATAAATATGATGATGTCATATAGGCAGAATAACGAAGTGATATACTATTCGCAATCATCGCATCTTCCCTACCTTCTAATCCAATTTCATCAATACTATATTGGAATAATAAAGGTTGGTTGGATGTCATTCTGTATCCTTTTTGATTAGCAACATCACGAATAGATGCCATATTTGTAAAAGCAGTATGTTCATAATCCACACCTAAAGAGAAATCTCTATAAAAACCATTATCATAAAGTCCATTGATATTGTTAATTCCTAACGCCTTGATATCACTTTCCGCTTTAGGACTCCATCCAAAATGTACATAAATGGCATCATGTTCTAACGCATAATCTAAATAATTATGACGAGAACTACGCACCGATCCAATACGTTCAGTATCTTGATCTTTAAATATAGCCATTAAACGGGTTAAACCACCTTCTACAATCATTTCATATACTACGTAAGCATCTTGCAACCCCGCATGATTTCTTCTTGCTTGAGCATGATTGTTAATCATGACAGCAATTGGTCTACTATTAGAGTCTTCATCTACAATTTGTAATTTAGGAACAGGTAATTCAACTTCAGGTTCTTTTTCTGTGTCTTCTGTTTTGGAAGATTTACTCACCATCCATACAGTCACACCAATGACACCAATTATCAATACAATACCGAGTATTATCCCAATTATCTTTGTTTTCTTCATACATCCACCTTCTACTTTCATTATAACAAAAAACATAGAAAACGTTTCTATCTATTTTCTATGTTTTCACTTACTTTACAATGCTGTTCCATGAAATACCATAAAACACAAAAATAAAGTAAATATAATAGTTAAAATCCAGCCATTCATTTTTTCAAAAGAAGTAGATTTGAAAGGTACACCTAACGCCATCGTCATAAGAATACCTCCCACAAGACCTCCAATATGGGCAGCTCCATCAATACCTGGAATCACAAAACCAATCATTAAATTGACCAAAATCAAAGGAATAATTTGTGATTTTAAGACAGTGCCCAAATAAATACGATAATGGTATCCAAAGTATAATAAAGAACCAAATAGTCCAAATATAGCCCCACTTGCTCCTGCACTAATATAATCAGAAAAAACAATCGATAGCAAATTTCCAGTAATCGCACTCAATAAATAAATAGAAAGATATTTTGCTTTTCCTAAAAAACTTTCAAGTTGCGTACCAATTACATATATTGCGTAGTTATTCAATAGAAAGTGTAAAATACCAATATGTAAAAATGCACTAGTGATTAATCTATAATATTGTCCTGCACGTACTAAAGGTCCATAATTTGCACCAAAATCAAGCAAAGTATAGACATTGTCACTGCCATTACCAAATAAATACATTGCTAAGAAAACAATGGTATTCATCGCAATTAAAAGATATGTGATAATTGGTTTTTTTTGTTCAAATACTTGATTGGCTTTTTTAGATTCTTCTTCATTTTTCAAGCTGATATCTTTGGTGATCTTCATAAACAATTCTACCCCTTTTTCTTTGAAAGAGGTTTTCTTTGTAATAGTAGGAAATTCCTCTAGTATAAATGGATATTTCTTTAAATCAGATATTTTTTTAACATCTGCGCAAGAAATACTTCCTACATGTGTATAATCACCAATATGGACACTATCTCCTAAATTGACAAATAAAGAAAGTGCCTCCATATGGAAAGAACAAGTTTTTTTCTTTACTCTTTTTAAAATTTGTTCTGTACGATATAAATCAAAACTCATTTGTTCATCATTGTGAATATAATTGGATACAATGCGAACAACCTGATAAGAATTTTCTAAATTTTCTAACCAGATTTCATTTTTTGCGCCATGTAATACAATTGGACTATAACCTTGTTCGGTAATAAAAAAATGTAAAAGTTTCATAACAAGTTCGTCACTTTTTTCTAACATAACTTCTTCCATAATTACCTCCAGTCAGTACTAATATTGTATCCTATTTCATAAGATAAGTAAAGAGGTGAACGTTTTGAAAAAAATTATTCAATTTATTCTCATTTTCATTCCTTGGTTCTTAAGTGGGCTTCTATTTTCTAGCAATATGAGTTATTATCAATCTCTTAATCTGCCATTTTTTGCCCCACCAGGAATTGTTTTTCCAATTGTATGGACGATTCTTTATTTTTGTATTGCTATTAGTATTTTTGCTATTGTACAGGAATATCGATTCAAAGATATCAAAGGATACCGTAATGCACTTATCAGTAATTATATTTTCAATCAATTATTTACATTCTTCTTTTTTACTTTAGAAAATACCTTTTTAGGATTTGTCGATGCCGTTGCCACTTTAATCACAGCTTTATTCTTATACTATGAAACCAAAGCATTAAACAAAAAAGCAAGTTTATTCTTGCTTCCCTATATATTTTGGTGTTTATTTGCGAGTATCTTAAGCTTATTTATCTATTTTATGAATTTGTAACTTGCTTTAAGATATTGGTAAAACACTCTGGCAATTCACTGGTAAATTCCATATACTTCTTGGTAGTAGGATGGATAAATCCAAGTGTTTTTGCGTGTAAACATTGTCCGGTATCATCTATTTTTTTACGGTGTCCATAGACAGGATCATTGACAATAGGATAACCAATATAATTCATATGTACACGAATTTGATGAGTTCTTCCTGTTTCGAGTTGTAACTCAATTAATGTTGTGTTAGCAAAACGTTCTAAGACTTTAAAATGTGTAATAGCTGGTTTGCTATTGATATCGGTCACTGCCATTTTTTTGCGATCATGTAAATCTCTTCCAATAGGTGCATCAATAGTACCCGTATCGGTAGAGACCACACCCCAAACCAATGCAACATATTTACGAGTTGTTGTTTTTTCTTCTAATTGTTTTGCCAAATCCTCATGTGCTTTATTGTTTTTAGCAATCACTAATAATCCTGTAGTATCGGCATCAATTCGGTGAACGATGCCAGGACGAAATTCGCCATTGATAGAACTTAAATTTTTAGAATGATATAAAAGTCCATTAACTAATGTCCCATGCGGATTACCAATAGCAGGATGCACAACCACCCCATTTGCTTTATTGACAACAATCACATCATCATCTTCATAGACGATATCCAAATCCATCTTTTCTGGTTTTAAGTCCATAGGTTCTTCTACATATTCTTCCATCTCAATGTTATCATTTTCTTTTATCTGATAACTACTTTTTACCGTTTTGGAATTGACTAATACTTTTTTTTGATCAATCATATTTTGAATTTTGTTACGACTTAAATCATAGCGTTCTTTTAAATAAGTATCTAAACGTTTGCCACTATCTTCTTGTTCTACGATATATGTTTGCACTGGAATCCTCCTTCCATAAAATAACTAACATTAGAATTGCACCACATACGACACAAATATCTGCGAAATTAAAAATTGCGAAAGGATAACCTAAAATGGTAAAATCGAAATAATCTATTACACCAAATCGCAATATACGGTCCATTAAATTTCCTACCATTCCACCATATAAAAGTCCAAAGGATATGCTTTTGGTGACGGATAACGTTTGTTTATTTACCCATAACAATAATCCAATCATGATTCCAAACGTTAATATAATTATGGGAATTTGAGAGCCAGAAAACAGACTAAAAGCTACTCCTGTATTTTTCACTAAGGTAAGTGAAAAAAAGGAAGGAATGAGAACAATACTCTCTCCTAACTGCATATAACTACAAAGTAAATATTTGATTACTTGATCTATTATGACTATGGCTACGGCAATCCCACATAGTTTTTTCATCATATCACCTTCTTCATTATAACAAAATCAAAACAAAAAAGGAAGTTTACACTTCTTTTTAATATTGAATGCCCCAAACCACTAAATGTTTTGCGACATTTCCACATACAACACATTTGCCATCAACAAAAGGTTCATGTTCTAATATACAACGAGATTTTGTACCATTGATTTCTTTCATTTTTAATTCACATTCTGGACTACCACACCAATCTGCTTTGATAAATCCTGGATGATTTTTCATGATAGCTTCTACTTCACTTGTATTGTGAGCAACAAAGGTAAGTTCTTCCATTCTCTTTTTTGCCGTTGCATATAAATTATTTTGAATGATATGCATTAAACCATGTATATAGGATGTGATATCTTCGTTTAAAGAAATCGTCATCTTTTCTCTCGTATCACGTCTTGCCACAGTTAATTGATTATTCTCTAAATCGCGTGCACCTATTTCAATACGAACTGGAATTCCATTGACTTCTGCTTCTGCGAATTTAAATCCTGGAGATTTTTCACTGTTATCAATTTTTACAGAGATATGATTATTTTTTAAAGTTTGATAGATTTCTTCACATTTTTTCATGACTGCATCTTCTGTTCCAATTGGAACAATCATCACTTGTGTAGGAGCAATTTTAGGAGGCAATATTAATCCATTATCATCTCCATGTACCATGATAATAGCACCAATCATACGATTAGATACACCCCATGAAGTTTGATAACAATATTCTAGTTCATTATTGGGATTTAAAAATTTAATATCATATGCTTTTGCGAATTTTTGACCAAAATAGTGACTCGTACCAGATTGCAAAGCAACACCATTGTGCATCAATGCTTCAATCGTATATGTATATTCTGCACCTGCAAATTTTTCTTTCTCGGTTTTTAAACCTGCAATCACAGGCACTGCCAAATATTCTTCAAAAAATTTTTTATAAATATTTAACATATCCTTTGTTTCTTTTTCTGCTTCTTCTTTAGTAGCATGAACCGTATGTCCTTCTTGCCAAAAAAACTCACGACTTCTCAAAAAAGGTCTCGTTTCTTTTTCCCAACGCATCACACTACACCATTGATTGTATTTGAGTGGCAAATCGCGATAAGATTTTACAACACTACTATAGTAATCACTAAATAAAGTCTCACTTGTAGGTCGAATACAAAGTCTTTCTTCTAAAGTTTTTTGACCACCAATCGTAACCCAAGCAACTTCTGGTGCAAATCCATTAATAAGTTCCCCTTCTTTTTTCATTAAGTTCTCAGGAATCAATAATGGCATTGCCACATTTTGGTGTCCGGTTTCTTTAAACATTTTATCTAATTCTTGTTGTATTTTTTCCCAAATAGCATATCCATTTGGTTCAAAAATGACACATCCTTTCACATTTGAATAAGTTGCTAAACGAGCTGCAGTTACCACATCTGTATACCACTGTGCGAAGTCAACATCTCTACTGGTTATCATTTTATTTTTCATATGATCACTCTTTTCTTCATATCGTTTCATATAGTATCATTATATCATAAATTAATAGAATAATGAATATAACTTTGCAATCATCATTATCAAAAAAGAACAATTAATTATTGTCCTTTAATACTTCTAATGCTTTACGCATTTCTAAATCATATTTAACCATATCAAGACCACCAAATAATTTTAAGAATTCTTCTTTATCCATGTTGTATTTTTTGGCAAGTTCTTCTGCTTCACTCTTTGTCTCTTCTTCAGTAACTTCAATTTTTTCAACTTTTACAATTTCTTCTAGTAATAAACGAGAAGATACTCTTTTAACTGCTTCTTCACGCATTTGATCTTTTAATGCTTGTTCATCTGAATTCGTAAATTGATAGAATTGTTCTAAAGTAAGACCTTGCATTTTTAAATTTTCCTCATATTGACGAATGATACGATCCAATTCCTCTTCTATCATAGCATCTGGAATATCCACTTCCATATTAGAAACAGCTTTATCTAACACTTCATCCATAAAATGATCTTCCGCATGATGTGTTTTATGAGCTTCTATATTTTCTTTTAATTGCTTTTCTAAAGCTTCTTTGGAATCAATACCTTCCATACCTAAATCTTCAAAGAAATCTTTATCAAACTCAGGAAGTTTTACTTCTTTAATATCATTGACTTTTACTTTAAATACGACTGGTTGTCCTTTTAAATCTTCTGCATGATAATCTTCTGGAAAAGTAATGTTGATATCCTTTTCGTCTCCTTTTTTCATGCCAATAATTTGTTCTTCGAAGCCAGGAATAAATGTACCACTTCCAATGGTTAAAGAATAATTTTCTCCTTTTCCTCCATCAAATGGCACACCATCTTTGAATCCTTCAAAATCAATGATTGCAATATCACCATTTGCAACTTTTCCATCTTTGACAACATTTTCAGCATAACGTTTACGCGTTTCTTCTAAAGCATGTTCAATTTCTTCTTTGGTAACCTTTATTTCTTCTTTTTTGATACCTAATTTTTTATATTTTCCTAATTTTACTTCAGGTTTTGTCGTTAACACAAATAAGAACTCTACATAATCTGCAGAAATGGATTTTAAACTTGCTTGTGGTTGTGCAACAATGACCAAATCTTTGTTGTCTTCTAACATTTTTGTATAAGCACCTTGCAACACACGATCAGCAGCATCTAACCATAAATTTTCTTCCCCATATTTTTTAATAAATACATCTTTTGGAGCTTTTCCAGGACGGAATCCATCAATTTTAGCTTTTTTATTGGCTTCTTTGAATGCTGCTTCTTTCGCATTTTCCCATTCTGTTCCTTCTATTTTAATTGTAATTTCATGTACATTTTTATTTTCTTTCATATAATCCTCCTATAAATCTATTCTAGTATATCTTAACTTACTACATTTTTCAAGTTTATCTTTTAAAAAAACACCAAAATAGTGTTTTATGAAATTTCTACAATTTCCACATCATATTTACCTTGTGGGCTTTCTACAGTTACGCAAGCACCAACAGATAACCCCATAATGGCATTGGCGATTGGCGATTCATTCGAAATCTTATTTTGAAATGGATCTGCTTCCATACTACCTACAATAGAATAGGTTTCTATTTCACCATCTTCTACGTATTTAATTTTAACGGTAGAACCCAGTGATACTTTATCAGATGTTGTTCCTTGAATAATAATCGCTTTTTCGATCATTGCTTCCAATTCAGCAATGCGACCTTCCACTTCTGCTTGTGCAGTACGAGCAGCATCATATTCTGCGTTTTCGCTTAAATCTCCTAAAGCACGTGCATCTTTTAATGCCGAAATGACCTCAGGTCTTTTTTCTAATTTAAGATAATCTAATTCCTTTTTGAGTTCATCTAACCCAGATTGTGTTAAATATACTTCTTTTGTATTTGACATCTTTAAACGCCTCATTTCTCTTATTTATGAATCTATCAAATAATACTATAGATTTTCATTTTTGTCAATCTTTTTTGACACGAATTAAATTATTGGGGTATATTCTTTCTGGTATCTTGATTTTGACGATCTCTTGTGGATGTCGCACAACAGAAATAGGATTCCCCTCTTTATCATAGATTTCATGGATTTGATATGTAATTGTATGCAACTCTGGACCAAATATTTCAATAATATCTCCGACTTTGAAATAATTACGTTGTTCTATAGTAGCCAACTTTGTTTTTTCATCATAAGAAAGTACAATTCCTAAAAAATCTTGATTGGAAACTTCTTCTCGACCATTATAGTATCCACAATTTTCATCATTTTCCCCACCAAAGAATTGAGGAACAGAATCTCTGTTGGCACAATTTCTTAAGATGTTTTCATATGCTTTATTATACGCATATGTTTCTTTTTGGTTACAATATGCATCAATGGCCTTACGGTAGACATCGACTACAGTTGCGATATAATAAATAGAACGCATTCTTCCTTCAATTTTAAAAGATACAATACCCATATCAATCATTTCTGGCAAATATTTTAACATCGATAAATCTTTACTACAAAAAGTAAATGGTTGTTCTCCTTTTAACAGTTTATTTTGTGCATTGTATAAATCAAAATCCCATCTACATATTTGACTACAACCGCCACGATTGGCATCTCTAGCTGTTAAAAAATTAGATAGTACACATCTTCCACTCATCGAAGCACACATTGCACCATGAATAAAACATTCGACTTCTAGGTTCGTATTTTCAATGATTTCTTTAATTTCTTCTTTTCTTGCCTCTCTACCTAAAACAATACGTTTGACACCTTGTTCCTCCCAAAAATGACATGCTTCTATGTTCAGTGTAGATTGTTGTGTTGATAAATGAATTTCTAATTGTGTATATGTTTGCGCCATTTGAATAATCGTCGGATCACTCACAATAATGGCATCCACACCACATTTTTCTAATCGAATTAAATAATCTTTTACTGCACCAATTTCTTGATTGTGTAATACGATATTGACAGTTACATGGACACGTTTTCCCTTGGCATGTGCATATTGACACCCTTCTTCAATTTCTTCAAATGTAAAGTTTTTGGCATTGGCACGTAATCCAAAAGAAGGTCCACCAATATAAACAGCATCTGCTCCATATGCAATGGCCCATTTCAATTTTTCCAAATCACCTGCTGGGGCTAATAATTCTGGTTTCTTAATTTTCATAATTCTTCACCTGATATACTGTTTCTTTATAGAGAAATCCTTTATCTGTAGGAGCACCTAATAAATCATCTACTTCTTGATCACTACCATTTTTTTGATAAAACATCTTTAAAATAGAAGCAAACACATCTTCATCGATCCATTGTCCATTACATAGTGCATAATCAATATTTTCTTTTGAAAATTCTAAATATTCCTGATATCCATTCAAAATAAAGTGAGAATAGACAAATGTTCCATCAGCATTATCAATCACTGGATATTTTTTTCCTTCTTTTTCCATGTAGTAGAAGTGAGAAGTATCTTGAATAGCAAAATGTGTTAAATAGTTTTTGACTTCATGACGTTCTGAGACAAACATAGGCAAATGTCCAAAAACTGGTACAATCATAGGTATCGTTGTATTTTTTTTAATTTCTAAAATTTCTTTTTTGGTAATTTCTCCAGATATATATGCCATATTAGCACCGAAGGAATGCCAATAATTTATAGTTGCATAATTCGTCGTGAAATGTTCTGCACCCCATATAAGTGGTATATTGATTTGATATTTTCGTTTCATTTGTAAAACCGCAACATCATAATATAGGATTCCATCAATTTTTATCTCCGCTAGTATTTGCATAATTTCCTTTACTTTAGAAAGTTCTGGGTTATGAAAATTTTTATTCAGCGCAATAAAAAGTTGTTTCCCCTTAGATTTTATGATCGTATTTAATTTTTTGATTTCTTCTATATCCACAGTATGTATAAAATTCATACTCATACCTGCATATCCAAATAGAAAAGCATCGGCATTATGGATGAAATCTTCAATATGGGTACTATTTGGTATTACCATTATCTTTGTCATACATCTCACCTATGTCTTATATTATAACAAAAAATCAAAAAAAGACAACTCAATGTCTTTTATATATGATATCGTTTTTGAATGGATTCAATTTTTTCATCATCTAATGATATAGATAAAGGAAAATATTTCATAAATTCTTTTTGGACAACTCTTAATTTATATACCATATTTTGAAATGCATTGGGCTCATGAATATCTTTTAAGGAGATATCTTCTAAAATATCCGCTACATGCATTGCTGTTGAGCGCATTGTTTCGTTTTGCATGGCACAATATAAATATCGTCCTATTTCGTATAATTCATAGGCAAATACATCCTTTAATAATATATTATTTGATGTATGCACACTAGAATTCTGACTTGTCATATGCGATTTGGTATTTTTTTGACCCACCACTTCGATC
This sequence comes from uncultured Bacilli bacterium, assembly GCA_947627435.1. Lineage (GTDB taxonomy): Bacteria > Bacillota_I > Bacilli_A > RF39 > UBA660 > UBA5026. The sequence continues at coordinate 4,321 of CANQWB010000023.1, read as the reverse complement.
ATTTTTGAAGTGGTTTTTTTGGTTTGTTTTTTATTGTGTACAGGTGTATGTGAAGGTGACGCAGACGTTTGTACCCTAGAGGTTTTGGCTCTATTGGCATTAGACACGCATTTGGACTGTTCAATCATTGCCGCCAATTCAAAATCGACACTACAATTTAATAGATGGCCATAAAACGCAATATCAAAAAAATTTGCTTTTTTAGAGGACAATTTTGCTTGGATACGTCGTAAAATTTTTTGTTTTTCTAGATCCATAACATATTGTTGCATTGTTTCTTTTACGAATCGCATACCTGTATTTGGATTTTTCTTATCATAATAAGCAGCCAAAAGTATCGTTTTGGTCCAATCATCCAATTGTAACAATTGAATATCTTCTACTAAGATATCATCACAATATATTTTTGTGAGTACACTACGTTTTAAATCTTCCATAAACATCTCCCTTACTACGACATTTTCTTTTTCGTTATGATCTATTTTTTTGTTTATCAGTCTCATAATTTTCATTTTTTGATTTTGAATTAAATAGTGATATTGACAAGATTCTAAGGTACATTCTTTAAATGCTTCTAATACTTGTCCCGTTAATATATAGATTTTATTTTTTTGATGAACGATTGTTGGGTTATAACACCATGGTTCTTGCCGACACAATACCAAAGCATTTTCATATTCTTTCTGCAAAGTAAATGCTTTAATTTGTCTTGAAATAGCATTTAAACCTTTTAATTTTATATTGTTTTGAGAACCATTTTGCATTCGATTGATAATTTGTTCGCGTTGTTTTTGAATCATTTGATGTTGGGTACAACGTTCACTTGTACACTCTTGTAATGCCTCTTGATAACGTTTTAAAATCATCAGAATTTTTATTTTTTGAGAAATAATAGTTAAGCTATATTTCCATGGCTCTTGACCGCAAATCTGCAATCCTTCTTCAAATTTTTCTTGGAGCATGAGTCCTTTAATTTTCATCGAAATCAATTTCACATTTGGTCTTTCACAATTGGTATTCGGTGATACCACCCTTTCCATTGTAACCCCTCCTAAAATTTGTATTATTATTATACTTTTTTTTGAGAAAATGTAAAGTATTTTTATAAAGTTTTCTAATTTTTCTATGGTTGTGTACTTTAAGAATCATATCACAATTAAAAAAAAGTATTAATCTACTTTTTTTATACTGACACCAATACCATCACCAATATGGAAAAACATGGTATCATATTTTTTATTTTCCTTTAAAAAATCAATATACAAATTAAGTTTACGAACAATTCCTCGTACATTACGACTTAAAATTGGTTCTTTGGTATGTGTCATTCCATGAAAATCGAGATTATCAGAAATCACTACTCCCTGTTTCTTTAAATTTTTATCAAATTTTTCAAAAAATTTTATATATTGACTTTTGGCAGCATCAATAAAAATCATATCAAACATGTCATCTAATTCTACATCAAAGGCATCCTGAAATAGAACATGAATCCGGTCTTCTAAAGCAAATTTTTTAATATTTTCTATGGCAAGTGCATAACGTTCTGGATCACGTTCTATAGTAGTAACAGTAATATCTTCATCTACTAAACACATACGAATAGCCGAATATCCAATAGCTGTTCCAATTTCTAATATATTTTTAATGTGATGTTCTTTTATATAATTTAATACAAAAGCAATGCCATCAAGCTCCATAATCGGAACATGGTGCTCTTTGGCATATATTTGCATTTCTTCTATTCTATGATCCATACCAATTTCCTGATTCCTTTAATTTGGCAATGGTACTTTCATGTTCACGAAGTGTTTTTGAAAAGTATACATTCATATTTTTATCGGAAGCAAAATACAAATAATCCGTATCAGCAGGATTTAATACTGCTTCTATGGCATCTATTCCAGGATTGGAAATAGGACCAATAGGAAGTGCATTTAACACATAAGTATTGTATGCATTCTGTTTTAAATAGGAGTCGTCAAAATCGTCTTGTCCCATAATTTTTTTATCCCCATAATAAGCAGATGCACAACTTTGTAAACGCATATTACGATCTAATCTTGTTAAAAAGACACTTGCCATTTTTTCAAAATCAGAAATATTATTTCCTTCTGATTGAATCATAGAAGCTAGCGTAAGAATTTCATGAATCGAATATTGACTTGCTTCTATTTGTGGTTGGATAACATTTAATTTCTTTTCCATTTGATCTAACATTGTTTTAAACATTTCTTGAATTGATACATCTTGATTCAAAAATTGATAAGTATCTGGAAATAAATAACCTTCTAAAGGATAATAAATATGACTATCCAAAATATCATCTGTTAAAAACCAATATTGTGAAATTAAACTCGTAATATATTCTTTATCTGCTAGTAATTCGAAAACTTCTTCTTCTGTATGATTGGTATTTTGAGCAATAACTTGTGCAGTTTGTTGCATATTCATACCTTCACGGAATGTGATCGTAATGGTATCAGGATTATAAGTAGAACCTTCTTTTAAAACTTGAACAATTTTTTCTACTCCCATATTTTCACTTAATAAATATACTCCTGCTTGTAATCCTTCTACTTGATATAATTTAATATATAATTTATAGAAAAATTCCGATTTGATTAAATTTTTGGATTTCAGTTCTTGTCCAATCGTCGAAAACGTTTGTCCTGATGTTACTTCAAATTCAATCAGTTCACTACGATTACTTACTTTTCCAATTCCCACTTTATACACAGTACAGCTAACGATAATGAGAATTGCACTGATAACAACTAAAATACCTGCGAAAGTACTATATTTTTTCATACAACACAAAACGAGTGATTATTGCTCGTTTTCTCCATTGTTCGTTTCGTTAGCAGATTCTTGTAATTGGTTTAATATTGTTTCGATAATAGTCCATTCTTTTTCTGTTTCAATTGGTTCTAATGTAACTTCATCTTTCCCTGGTTCATAAATAGATGCATATACTTTTATATTTCCATCTTCATCTAATGTATTATCGGTATATACCAAATAATTTTTACCCGTTTCATCTGATTCAAATGTAAATAAAACTTCACATTCTATTTCTTTTCCTTCGTCATTGAATACTTTAAAAGTCATTTTTTCTTCTTTCATAATTTCACCCTTTCATTTTATCCAAATATGTTTGTAATATGATATTGGCAGCTAAAGAATCTACTTTTGTCTTTCTTTTTTTACGAGAAAGATCTGCTTCTAGTAGATAATGTGTTGCTTCTACAGTGCTTAAACGTTCATCTTGTAATATTACATCTATGTTTAAATATTCTTTTAGTTTTTGTTGAAATTGAATCGTGGTATTTCCACGATCTCCAACGGTATTATTCATATTTTTAGGAAATCCTAAAACGATGAGATCTACTTTTTCTTTTTCTACCAAATCTTTCAATTGAGGAAGTAATTCATCATATTCATTTTCTGGAAAACGAATGGTAGTATAAGAACTTGCGATAGTTTTCGTAGCATCGCTTAAAGAAATACCAAGGGTTCTTGTTCCTAAGTCTAAGCCCATTGCTCGCATTATTTTATGGCTTCTTTCAATAACACTTCTAACAATTTACTACGATCAAATTGCATTAACATACTACGAGCATTTTCATAACTTGTAATATATCCAGGATCTCCACTCATTAAATAACCTACAATTTGATTGACTGGATTGTATCCTCTTTTACGCAATATTTCCATAACATTTTGAATGACACCTAACGCGAGTGCATCATTGAATTCTACATAGTCATAGATCTTTGTTTGTTCCATAGCATCCCCACCTTATGAATCCATTTTCATTGTATCATTTCTTATCTTCTTTTGCAATCACTTAAATCGAAAAATAACAGAACAAAATCTGTCAATGCGATTAAATATATCAAATAAAAAGGCAAATGACATTACCTTTTACATTTATTTTATTAATTTTGTGATTTCAGTAAATCGCGAATTTCTTCGATCGATAATTTTGTAATCTTTGATATCATTTCAAGTGGTAATCCTTCTTCATACATGGCTCTTGCTACTTCTTTTTGTTTTTCTATCTTTCCTTTTTCCATTCCTTCATCCATTCCATCATCATACCCAGTCTCTCTCATATCTTCTAATTCTTGTTTATGCGCTTCCTCTAAATCATAATATCCTACAAAGTTTGGATCTGTCGACAATTCTTCTACCGTCCTTATCGCCGCCATATATTCTTCATCTCCTTCATATCTCTCTTTCATCTCTTCTATCGTTTCACTCGCCATAAATTCTACAAACTTTTTTATCTTGTTATTATTATACTGCTTGTCTATTA
>CANQWB010000022.1 GCA_947627435.1 uncultured Bacilli bacterium | reverse complement strand
TATAAAAAAAGAAAATCAAATTTATTATAAATTCAACTTTCTTTCCTTTTTCCCCCAAATCTCTTTACACTAACGAAAATTTTCAAAAAAAAAAGAATCACTGAGATTCTTTTTGAATTATATTACCTATATGAATCATACTCACTGTGTAAATAAGCCCATATAATATTTCTTTTTACCACGGCGAATTACAACGAGTTTTCCTTCTTTCGCAACCTCTTTATTGATGATTAAATTTTCATCTGTTACTTTTTCGCCATTGATAGAAATAGAACCAGCCGTAATAAATTCTTTTGCTTCACGTTTACTAGAAGCAATTCCATAACGTACTAAGAAATCGGCAAATGGAAGTTCCTCTGTAATATCAAAATGAGGAACATCTTTAAGCGCTTGTTCTAACTCATCCACTGTAAATGATGCAATATCACCACTAAATAAAGCTTCACTAATTTGTACTGCTCTTTCATAAGCTTCTTCTCCATGCAAGAAAACAATAACATCTTTAGCAAGTGCTTTATGTGCTTCACGTAAATGTGGTGCTTCTTTATGTTTACGCTCTAATTCTTTAATTTCATCGACAGATAAGAACGTTAAGTATTTTAGATAATCGATTACTTTTTCATCTTCTACATTTAAGAAGAATTGATACATTTCATAACTTGAAGTCTTACTTTCATCCAACCAAATCGCATTTCCTTCACTCTTCCCAAATTTCGTACCATCCGCTTTTGTAAGAAGTGGCATCGTAAATCCATAAGCTTCTTTTCCAAGTTTCTTACGAATCAGTTCAATTCCCGAAGTAATATTTCCCCATTGATCTTGACCACCAATTTGTAATACACAATTTTTGTTTTCAAATAAATGTAGGAAATCCAAAGCTTGCATAATCATGTAAGAAAATTCTGTATAAGTAATTCCAATATCCAAACGACTTTTTACTGTTTCTTTTGCTAACATATAATTTAAATTGAAGTATTTTCCATAATCTCTTAAGTAATCAATAAAATTGATATCTTTACTCCAATCATAGTTATTAACAACTTCAAATCCAAAAACATCTTCAATTTGCTTACGCAATTTTTTATAGTTATAATCTAATGTTTCTTTGGTAATCATAGGACGCTCTGCACTTGGTTTTGGATCGCCAATTAAACCAGTTGCACCTCCTACTAGTAAAATCGGATGATGCCCAGCTTCTTTTAGTCTACGAGCTACACTAAAAGAAGAATAATGTCCAATATGCATACTGTCACCCGTAGGATCGGTACCAATATAGAAAGTAAGTCCACCTTTATTTAATTTTTCAATTAATTCAGGACTACTTACATCGTTGATGAGTCCCCTCCAAACCAATTCTTCATATAATGTCATGTTATTTCTCCTCTCTTCTTAAACCAATACGATTCACATTTTGGTCTACTAAATGTTCAAACATAGTATCGTCTAAATTAGATGTATTTACCTTAATTTCCAATACTTCGTTTTTATGTTCATTGATTAATGAAATGGCATGATCCATATCTCTTGTGTATTCACCAACAAGTTCTATATAGTGAATAAAAGTATCATTACAAATATGAACAATGGATATCAATTCTTCATCACTTAAATTAGATAAATCTACCATAAGTTTCATCGTTTTACCATCAATAGAATCTCTGATTTCTTCCAGTTCATCTTTTACATCATCTATCGCATTATTTTTGAATGCAGATAAATTGATCACCATACCAATTTCGGTTGCTCCATTTTGAATCGCATCAATTGCTTCATAGGATTTCACATTTGTTGTTGTAAATCCAAATGGATAACTTACGACTGTTGCGATTTCTACTGGTGTATTTTTGAGTAGATTACTCGCTAAAGAAACATAATAAGGTGCAACACAAACAGAAGCATAGTGATTCTTTTTTGCTTCATCACATAAATGTTCAATATCACGCATAGTTGCTCCTACATTTAAATCCGTAAATTCAATATAAGTATTCATAATTACCTCTTTCTATACAAAAAGCCATTATGATAAGGACGAATCATTCCGCGGTACCACCTTATTTCATAATGACTTATGCTCTTTCTCTTTTAACGCAAGATTACGGTTTCACTCCAAATATGTATTTCTTTATAAAACTTTGATTCATTCTCACCACCATGAATTCTCTTGCTACCCATTTTATAAATACTAATTTATTTTTCCACATGAAATATATACTTATTATAATATATTCTATTTTAGAATGCAATGTCTTACTTTTGATTATGATTTGCTTTATTTCATTTTCTTTCTAATATTAATCTTTTTACTTCTTCTGATTTTACTACTAATTTGTTGCTTTAACTTGAATATATATTTTTCTTATTCATAAACAAGTACCGTATATACTAATCTTCTTCATGTATTTGTTCAATGATATTTTCAATCTTTTTTCCATAATCAATGGATTCATCATAAACAAAAGTAAGTTCTGGAATATGTCTTACCTCAACACGATCTGCTAATTCTTTTCGAATAAATCCAGCAGCATTATTTAAAGCCTTTATCGTTTCATCAATCTTATCTTGATTAAATACTGTCACATATACTTTTGCAAAACTTAAATCATTGGTTACTTTGCAGTCCGTCACAGTCACAAAACGAATATCACTATCCTTAATTTCATTAGCTAAAATATAACTAATTTCTTTTACAAAATTACTTGCGATACGATCTATTTTTACACTCACATGAATCCCTCTTTTCCATTATAATATAACATATTTATATGAAAAAAGAAAGGATTACCTCTCTATTTCCACCATTTCATATGCTTCAATGATGTCCCCTACTTTAATATCGTTAAAGTTTTCGATGGTAATACCACATTCTAAACCTTTTTTAACTTCTTTCACTGCATCTTTTTCACGTTGAATAGAGTTAATATTTCCATCATAAATAACGATACCTTCACGAATAATGCGAGCTTTGGCATCCCTTGTAATCACACCATCTGTCACATAAGATCCAGCGATGATTCCTACTTTAGAGAATTTGAATAATTGTCTAACCTCTGCTTCACCAATCACCTTTTCTTCATAGATAGGTTCCAACATACCTTTCATAGCAGCTTCAATTTCTTCTACTGCCTTATAAATAATATTATATAAACGAATTTCAACACCATTTTCTTTCGCATAATCACGAATCGCACTATCTGGTCTTACATTGAATCCAATAATAATGGCATTGGAAGCTTTCGCAAGAACGATGTCACTTTCGGTAATTGAACCAACACTACTACGAATCACTTTAACACGAACATCTTCCACTTCAATTTTTTCTAAAGAATTTTTAACAGCTTCACTACTACCATGTACATCTGCTTTAATGATAACATTGAGTTCGCGAAGTCCTTCTCCAATTTTAGAAAATAAATCATCCAAACTCGTTACTTCTGTTTTTTTATTATCTTTTAATTTTTGAATTTCTTTTCTTTGTTCTCCAATACTTCTAGCTTGTTTTTCATTTTCAAAAGCCATGAATTTATCTCCAGCAATTGGCGTATCATTCAATCCTGTAATTTCTACTGGAGTAGAAGGAGTTGCTTCTGTAATTTCTTCCCCTTTATCATTACGTAATGTACGAACTTTTCCAAATGTTGTTCCAACGACAATAGGATCTCCTAAACGAAGTGTACCATTTTGAATTAATAATGTAACAATTGGTCCTACTTGTTTATCCAAACGAGATTCAATTACAGAACCAATCGCATAACGATTTGGATTTGCTTTATAACCTTGCATTTCTGCTACCAATAAAATGTTATCTAGTAACTCTGGAACACCCGTTCCTTGTTTTGCAGAAATTTGTGTATAAACCGTATCTCCACCCCAACTATCTGGAGTAAGTCCATATTCGGTTAATTCAGTCATAATACGTTCTGGATTCGCACCGGGTTTATCTATTTTATTGATAGCTACCATAATTGGTACCCCTGCTGCTTTGGCGTGATCAATTGCTTCTTTCGTTTGTGGCATTACACCATCATCAGCCGCTACAATAATAATGACAATATCGGTAATACTTGCTCCACGAGCACGCATTTCCGTAAAAGCCGCATGTCCTGGCGTATCAATAAATGTAATAGGTTGCCCATTCACTTGAATTTGATAAGCACTAATTGCTTGGGTAATTCCACCAGCTTCCCCTTCTGCGACATTCGCTTTACGAATGGTATCTAATAGTGTTGTTTTGCCATGATCTACATGACCCATAATTGTTACAACAGGCGGTCTACTTTGTAAATCTTCTTCACGGTCAATTACTTCATAAGCTTCAAAATTGGTAACATCTGCGGTCTCTTCTCTTTTTAATTCTTTCTCATAATCAAGTACTAATACTTCTGCATTTTCAAAACTAATACTATTATTAGCTGTTGCCATAATACCTAACATAAATAATTTTTTAACCAACTCTGGTACCGCAACATGAAGACGGTCTGCTAATTCCGCAACTGTCATACCTTCTTTATATAAAACAACACTTTCATTTTGTTCTGGAGCATTAGACATCAATTTTTCTTTATGCTTATACATTTCCTTTTTCTTCGATGCAAGTTCCTTTTTATGATTATTCTGTTGTATATTCTTTTTATTTAGTTTTTGTTTGGCTACTGTATGATCCATATCGATTTTTTCAGAATCTGCAATTTCTTCTGCTAAATCCTCAGCTAAATCTTCTAATTCTTCTTCAGCATCCCCTATCGTATTATCAAGTTCAATGATATCATCTTCACTTAGTAAATCATCTTCAGATGAAACAGTAATGCCTAATTCTTCACATTTCTTTAGGATTTCTTCTACTTTTCTATTCACATCTTCTGCATATTCTCTTACAGACATCATAACAATCACCTCTTTCTATAAATCTAATTCAATGGTTTTATTTCCTAACGTATATTGTCGGTATGTAATACCACAGGTATCAAACATTTTCTTTGATGCAATTGTTGCATCAGTATCTTTATATTTATCACTTAAATAAACAATTTCTTTAATTCCTGCTTGAATAATTGCTTTGGCACATTCATTACATGGAAAAAGTGCCACATAAAGTTTAGTTCCTCTTAAATCTCCATGAAAATTTAAAATAGCATTCATTTCTGCATGACATACATAAGCATATTTTGTTTCCAAAAAAGATCCTTCCCTTTGCCATGGCATCATTTCATCGGAGAATCCAATAGGAGTCCCATTGTATCCGATAGAAAGCACTTTATTATCGTTATTTACAATACAAGCTCCAACTTGCGTGCTTGGATCTTTACTTCTTTTTGCAGATAACAATGCAAGTCCCATAAAATATTCATCCCATGTTATATAATCTGTTCGTTTTCCTGCCATACAAACCTCCTATACAAATGTTTTTAATTCTTCAAAAATAGAATCTGGTACTTCTGTTTCTAAATGACGATTCAACACTTTACTTTGTTTTGCTTTTTCAAATGTTGCGATATCTTTTTTAAGGTAAGCACCTCTCCCATTGGCTTTTCCAGTTGCATCGACAATAACAGTTCCTTCTGGTGTTCTTACCACACGAATCAATTCTTGTTTTGGTAATTTTTCTTTGGTGACAACACAAGTACGCATCGGTATTTTTTTCACTTTCATAGCGTCACCTACCCAACAATATTGATACCCATTTCTTTTGCTTGTTCATAAGTCTTAACATCAATTTTATAATGGGTTAAACGAGATGCTAAACGAACATTGAAACCTTTTTTACCAATTGCTAAAGATAAATTGTCTTCACTTACAACCGCTAAAGCCTCTTTTTTCTTTTCATCTGTAATAAATACTTGTAAGTCTTTGGCTGGACTTAACGCATTGATAATGAATTTAGAAGGATCGGCATCATATGGAATCACATCGATTTTTTCACCATGTAATTCTTCTATAATACGATTGATACGAGATCCCCTCTCTCCAATACAAGCACCTACTGGATCTACATTTGGGTTTTCTGAATATACGGCCACTTTTGTACGATTTCCAGCATCTCTAGCAACACTATATACAAGAATAATACCTTCGTTGATTTCAGGAATTTCTAGTTCAAATAAACGTTTTACAAAACCATAGTGTACACGAGAAAGTAAGATAACTGGTCCTCTGGAATTTGAATCTACTTTTGTAATATAGACTTTTAAAGAAGAACCCATTTGAATGGTTTCACCAGGGATAATCTCCGTTTTAGGTAAAATACCCTGTGTTCTACCTAAATCTACATAGTAATTACGAACGTCTTCCATAGTAACAATTCCAACAACCATTTCATCTTCTTTATCATTGAATTCATCAATAATGACACTCTTTTCAGCTTCTCTAATTTTTTGTACAACCACTTGTTTAGCAGTTGCAGCCGCTACACGTCCGAAATCTTTTGGCGTCACTTCTTCTTCAATCGTTTCGCCAATTTGAATATCAGGAACAATTTTTCTAGCTTCTTCTAGAGTCAAATGAATGCGCTCATCATAAATGAAAGGTAAAATTTCTCCACCATCATCTTCTTCATCATCTTCATTGATATCAGAAAAATCAATATCTGAAAATTTTTGATATTTTTCTTCTTCGGCACGATCGACAACCGTTTTATAAGAAAATACTTTAATATCTCCTGTTTCACGGTTAATTTCAACTCTTACATTGGATAGAGAATTATAATTTTTCTTATATGCAGATGTTAAAGCAAGTTCCATTGCTTCGTATATGACATCTTCTGATATACCTTTTTCTTTACATAGTGTTTCTACAGCATTTTTAAATTCTTTTGCATCCACTTTATTCACAACCTTTCTCTTTTGAACATACATCTAATATGTAATTCTCTTCTATCAAATCTTTTTCATCCAAGAGTGGATTGATTAACTGTGTGACAGTCACACAATCATCCACATCAATAATCCCATTCTTATCAATGACAATTCTTAAAAAATATAAATTTCCTTCTTTGACATACTGGATAGAATCTAAGATATAATTTTTTTTCACAATTACAGGTTCAATCAATTCTTTTACTTGCTTTTCCAGTTCCATAACAACCTCCATCTACATGAAAGAGTGGGATTTCCCACTCTTCTTGCACTTAACTGTTAATATTATATCATACAATTATGGAAAATAACACCAAAAATTTCAATTTTTTAAAAACAGTATGATATACTAATAGTGGAGATGAAATATTTATGAAAAAATATAATATCAAAACTGCACTATTAGGAATAATTGCGATTCTAACCTATTTTATATTACCTATGTTAGAAGGTGTTCCTTTTAAACTAATGGGCATTGATACCGCATCCCTTCCTTTAGTAGCAAAAATTATTTATATGATTGCCTATGAAACAATATTAATGGCCATTATTGTTCTGATTTTCCGTAAAAAACTAGAAAAAGACTGGCAAGATATGAAGCAAAATCATATGAATTATTACTCTAAGTATTTAAAATACTGGTTAATTGCGATTATGATTATGATGTTAAGTAACTTATTCATTATGAATTTCACAAGTAACGGTATTGCCAATAATGAACAAGCGGTACAAGAATTATTTGATATCAGTCCAATTTATATTTTCTTTTCTGCCGTTATATTCGCACCAGTGGTAGAAGAACTTGTGTTTCGCCAAGGTATTCGCAATATCATTCCCAATAATTTACTATTTATTTTAACTTCTGGAATTGTCTTTGGAGGCTTACATGTCATCAGTGGAAGTATGGAATCTTTAACAGAGCTTCTTTACTTAATTCCTTATTGTGCACCTGGTATCGCATTTGCCTATATTCTTTCTAAAACAGACAATATCTTTGTTTCTATGGGAATTCACTTTATGCATAATGGAATCTTAATTGCCTTACAATTTTTCCTCTTATTCTTTTCCTAAAGACATTTGTCTTTTTTTTTGCTATAATGAATATGGTGAGACTATGAAACATAACAAAAAAGTTACCAATATAGAAGATAAAGAAGTTAAAAAAAATCCGTGGAAAAAAGTGATTTTTATCATGCTGAGTGTTGTCCTCATCATCATTGCCCTACTTCTTTACAGTAGATATATAGGAACATCAGGTTTATATATCAAAGAGTATAAAATTACCAATTCTAATATTCCAGATAGTATGCATGGGCTTAAAATTGTTCATATTTCCGATATCCATTATGGAAAAATTACTTTCGAGAAAGAATTAAAAGTTTTAGTAGAAAAAGTGAATCTAGTAAAACCGGATTTAATTATCTTTTCAGGAGACTTAATCGATAAAGATACCAATCTTACAGGGGAAATGGCTGATCAAATAAGTTCTATCTTAAAGGAAATGAAAGCAACAATTGGTAAGTATGCAATCAAAGGAAATCACGATTACAAATTTGAGCAATGGGATTTTATTCTAGAAAATAGTGGTTTTATCGATTTAGATGACACATATGATACCATCTATAAAGGAAGTAATGACTATATTTTGCTATCTGGCATTAGTACCAATTTACACGGAAATACAAAAATAGAAGAAAAAATTGCTACTACTGAACAATATTTAGAGGCAATTACAGAGGAAGCATTAAAGCCAAAATATAAAATACTAGTCATTCATGAACCAGATTATATTGATGATATCAATATGGATAACTTTGATTTGATCCTTGCAGGACATTCTCATAATGGACAAGTCACACTACCTGTCATAGGAGCAATCATCTTACCACCAGGTTCTAAAAAATACTATAAACCTCATTATAAAATTAACAATACCAATTTATATATTTCTAGTGGAATTGGAGTATCTACAGTTAGCTTTCGTTTATTTAATCATCCATCATTCAATTTCTATCGTTTAACAAATAAATAGCCCTCTTTCAAGAGGGTTTTTATGATTATCATCATAGAAAGCTATATAAAAACTCGAACTATAAAAGTCCGAGTTTGGTATCCATCTGGTGGAGGATAAGGGATTCGAACCCTTGACCCCCTGCGTGCAGGGCAGGTGCTCTAGCCAGCTGAGCTAATCCCCCAACATATGCCTTTTCAAAAGACAAATTGATTATAACATAACTTATTTTAAAGTGTCAATAAAATTATGTTAATTTTATTGAAAATATGACGGAAATTATACTAATTTTCAAAATTCCTTAGATATCGCCTATCACGATTATAATATGACAACATATAATATGGAGAAAGAAAGGGGAATGTTATGAAAAAAATTATATATCCTATAATTGCTCTTGTTATAATTGCTGTTTTATGTGTATTATTCATATTCAATAAAAAAGAAACGGATTTAAAAAACGTTAAAGTGGCAGAAGTAACTCACTCAGTATTCTATGCTCCACAATATCTTGCTAAAGCACTAGGATACTTTGAAGAAGAAGGATTAGATGTAGATATTATTCTAACATCTGGTGCTGATAAAGTTACCGCTGCTGTATTATCAGGAGATGTCCAAATTGGCTTCAGTGGTAGTGAAGCAACAATCTATGTATATAACAATGGAGAAAAAGATTATCTAAAAAGTTTTGCAGCTCTAACAAAACGTGATGGAAGTTTCTTAGTCTCAAGAGAAAAAATTGACAACTTTACTGTGAAAGATTTAAAAGGAAAACATGTCATTGCCGGTAGAAAAGCTGGAATGCCTGCAATGACACTTGAATATGCAATCAATCAAAATGGGGTAAAAACAGAAGAAATGAACTTCGATACCAGTATTGATTTCGCATCTACTACAGGTGCATTTATCGGGGGAACTGGAGACTTCGTTGCACTATTTGAACCAAGCGCATTACAACTAGAACAACAAGGATATGGCTATGTAGTTGCATCTGTTGGGGAGCTAGGTGGAGTGGTTCCTTACACTGCATACAATGCTAGAAAAAGCTATATAGAAAAGAATCCTGATGTCATTGAAGGATTTTCAAAAGCTATCCAAAAAGGATTAGATTATGTACATAATCATACTGCCGAAGAAGTTGCTACGGCAATTAGAGATGAATTCCCAGATATCTCACAAAATGATTTGACTAAAATCGTTCAAAGATATATGGATATTGATTCATGGTTTACAACAACCTATATTGAAGAAAAAGATTTCAATCACATCCAAGAAATAATGCAAAATAGTGGAGAATTAACTACAAAAGCTCCTTATAATGAATTAGTAGATACTAAGTTTGCACAAAAATGAGAAACATCCTAAAAATTGAAAATTTAAAGAAAATTTATCATACACCTAGAGAAGAAATTCTTGCTGTAGATAATTTTTCTTATACATTACAAGAAGGAGAATTTGTTTCCATTGTTGGGCCAAGCGGATGTGGAAAATCCACAATCTTATCCATTTTGTCAGATTTAATGAAACCATCTGATGGAACAATTGAAAAAGAAAAAGACATTAAGGTAGGCTACATGTTACAACAAGACTGCCTTTTTGACTTTAGAACAATTTTGGACAACTGCCTACTGGGATTAGAAATAGAACATGAGTTAACAGAAGAAAATAAACAATATGTGATTCATCTTTTAGAAACTTATGGTTTAAAAGACTTTATGTATCAATATCCCGAAAATTTATCAGGGGGTATGAGACAAAGAGTTGCACTTATTCGTACACTTGCAACCAAACCCGATATTTTACTTTTGGATGAACCATTTTCCGCATTGGATTATCAAACAAGACTTGCTGTATCAGATGATGTCTATCAAATTTTAAAAAAAGAAAAGAAAAGTGCGATTATGGTAACACACGATCTTGCCGAAGCAATTTCTATGTCCGATAAAGTGATTGTATTATCTGCAAGACCAAGTTGCATCAAAAAAATATATGATATTGAACTAACTAATCGATCTAATCCAATCGAAAATAGAAAAACAAAGGAATTTCCTATCTATTATGATTTAATATGGAAGGATATTGATTTTCATGTATAGTGAGGAACATAAAATATATCTCAAAAAAAGAAGAAAAATACGTATCTGGGTAAGAATCACCCAAATACTCATTCTTGTCATCTTCCTAATCGGTTGGCAATTACTGGCAGATTATGGACTAATTAATACTTTTATCTTTTCCAGTCCTAAAAAGGTATGGAATACTATTATGAGTTTATACCATGCCAATAATTTGTTTCATCATGTATGGGTAACTACTTATGAAACATTGATCAGTTTTACACTTGCAACCTTAATTGGATGTTTTATCGCAACCATTTTATGGTGGAATTCCTTTATTGCAAGAGTTGCAGATCCTTATTTAACAATCTTAAATAGTTTGCCTAAAGTTGCACTCGGCCCTATTATTATTATCTGGGGCGGGGCAGGAATTCGTTCTATTATCATTATGGCATTACTAGTTTCTATTATTATTACCATTATCAATGTTTCTCAAGGATTTATAGCTACTGATCCAAATAAATTAAAACTCATGAAATCCTTTCATGCCACTAAAGCTCAAACTTTTTTCAAATTGATTTTACCCAATTCCTATCGTACCATTATTGGTGCATTAAAAATCAATATTAGTATGTCTTTAATTGGAGTCATCATGGGAGAATTTCTTGTTTCCAAAGAAGGATTAGGATACCTAATTATTTATGGATCACAAGTGTTCAATTTAAATTTAGTGATTTCTGGTATTATCCTATTAGCCATATTATCAGCTTGTATGTATTATATTATTTTCTATATAGAAAAGAGACTTACAAAATAGTCTCTTTTATTTATAATTCATACAACTAAGCATAACTGTCATATACAATGTTTTCCAATTTCCTGTATCTTTTCCAACTGATTGTGGATTATTTCCTAAAGTTCTACTACGTTCTACTGTAGTTTGAATCAAATCAGAACCAATCGTTTCTAATACTTCAATTGGATCCATCCGCCAGTCATATCGTCCATCTTTTTCATAAACAAGTGCTCTAAAAGATCCTAATATTGGATAAATAAATCCTGTTGGAGATCCAAATTCCATTGATTTTTGGAAAAATTTGGTCTTAAGTGGGTGATCCATTTTACTAGTTATAACACCTTTTAACGCACCATATCTCCCACCACTATTTTTCTTTTTATAATAATTTGGAATATTTTTTTCAATCGCGTCGTATAGTTCAAAGATTTTAATCATAATAGGAGTCATCTTAACATAGGGATTTTGCTTTGTATCACCATATTTTTTATGAGAATCAATATAATAATCAACACACTTTTTCTTTCCACTATATGAAGTAATTGGAAACTCATCCATATTATTATAACGATCAATATTAAACATATTTAATATTGCTAGTATATCACATACGTCAATATCCCCTTCATCATTTTCTTTAAAGAATACACGTTTATCAAAAGGTGTATTCGCAATTACATCTTTAATAATTTGAAAGCGATTTTCTAATTCAGCAATTGATTGATCCTGCACTTGTACAGATGTATTTCTTGCAGAAGCTAAACTTTGAAAAATATCTTCTACACCTGTTAATATTTCTAATTTCACATATTGTTGCGCATAATCTAATTGATCACGGTTTTCTAAAATCGTACGATAAGTATGTCCTCCATCCACATTCCCATGAACATCTAAATTATCAAAAACAATTGTGATCTCATTAGAATAATTGTTATAGGATACTTCTTTGGCAGAAAGTAATAATCCTCTATTTAATAAATAGAAGTTATAATCGTTAGGATTAATTAACGATTCCTTAATCTTTTTTGCAACGTTTGTTGTCATTTTCTGCTCTCTAGGATTCGTTTTCATAGGAATATTGTCCGGAATGTTTTTTACATCACAAACCGTAATGTACATAGCTGAATCCTGGCTATGAATGGAATCTTCCTGATAGGGATTTGGAATTTTCCTAAATGATTCGACAGTAAATGTCATTTTAATTTCTTCGTCCATATTTTCCTCCTTCTTGCTTTCGCAAATGAACATAAGGATACACACACTCCTGTGTCATCCAATTACCATTATATCCCAAAAATTGAAAATTTCAACGTCATATATGACGTTTTTATGGTATAATATGCAAAAGGTGGCAAAAAAAATGCAATGGAATGTAAATTATTATTTGGGTAATATCATTAGAAAATATAGAGAAGGAAGAAATTGGACACAAGAAATTTTTGCAGCAAAGTGCAATATTAGTAGAGCCTATTTTGGAAGAATTGAACGTGGAGAACACAGTGCTACCATTGATCAATGTAAGAAAATTGCAGATGCATTAGAAATCCCCTTATATATGTTATTTTTAGATATTCCCGATTAAAAAAATCCTAAAAAGGATTTTTTATTTTAAAATATCCGTTGCCTTTGCATTCAAATCTAAATCTTCTTTTCTACCTAATTTATAAGCATAATACCCTGCTGCGCCAATCATAGCAGCATTATCCGTACAATATTTTATTTCTGGTATAGTGAGTTCAATATTTTTTTCTGCACACAATTCTTGAAAGCGATTACGAATCCCTTTATTTGCAGACACGCCTCCAGCAATAATCAAATGTTTTACATGATATTTTTCTAATGCATGCATTGTTTTTTTTGTCAAAATTTCAATGACTCTTTCTTGAAAAGAAGTCGCTAAATCAGCTGTACGAATCGTATTTCCACGTTGCATTTCATTATGAACCAAATTGATTACTGCACTTTTAATTCCACTAAAACTAAAATCAAAACTATCATCATTTAGTGGAAGTGGTAATGGGTAGGTATCTTTTCCTTCTAATGCTAATGCATCAATTTTAGGGCCACCCGGATAAGGAAGATCCAAAACACGAGCAACCTTATCATATGCTTCACCAACAGCATCATCTAAAGTACCACCAATTTTTTCAAAAGAATAATCTTCCTTCATATAAATTAACTCTGTATGTCCACCACTGATGACAAGAGCAATTAACGGAAATTCCATAGGTTTCACTAAATTATTGGCGTAGATATGCCCTGCGATATGATGAACAGGTACTAGTGGTTTATTATAGATATAAGCAAGTGTCTTTGCTGCTTGTACTCCAATTAATAAAGAACCAATGAGTCCAGGTCCATATGTAACTGCAATCGCATCTATCTCGTCCATTGTCATATTTGCTTTTTCTAAAACTTCTTCTAATACCATTGTTATATTTTCAATATGATGACGACTTGCAATTTCAGGAACAACTCCCCCATACCTTGCATGAATATCCATTTGTGACAAAACAACTGTTGCAATTTCAACACTACCATTTTTAATAATAGAAGCACTTGTTTCATCACAACTGGATTCAATCGCAAATATATATGTATCTTTCATTTTATCATCTCTTTCACCATCAAAAACCCATCGATACCATGATAATATTTTTCACGTATCGCTTTTATTTCATATCCAAATTGCTTATATAAATGGATGGCTGGTGCATTATTACAAGCAACTTCTAAAGATATATTTTGTACCTGATTTTTTCTTCCAATTTCATGCATATAGGTTAATAATTGACTACCAATTCCTTGTTTTCGATAGAAATCATCTACCCATATATAATTCAATTCCATACGGTCATACATCAAACTGTAGGATAAAATCCCTTTTATTTTTGTATCTTCATATACTACGTAATGGATAAAAGGATCATTTTCTATTACTTGTCCAAATTGTGAAACAAGAATTTCTTTGAGCTGAAATATTTCATTCTTGGTTACTTCGTGAATCATAATTTTCTTCTGCCTCAGTACGTTTCAAATAATTTGGTTTTACTTCATGTGGATTCATTGGTTTATCATTCTGATGTTTGGCGATCAATTTTGGAATATCATATTTTGGAAATGTTGTTTCAAAATCAAATGTATCCATACTAATAAAAGTAGCGTCCTTTTCCTTTAATAATTCATCTAATAATCTATAGCTATTTTTCTGAATTACATTTAGTTTATCATCATAAATACCAGCATATACATAATTACGCCTTGCATCAATTAAGGCAATATTTTTCATTGTTTCTGTATGTGTTGATGCCATTAATTCTAATTCAGAAATTGGAATAATTTCTTTTTTCAAAGCCCAAGCAATGGTTTTCGCAATCGTAACACCAATACGGATACCCGTAAATGATCCAGGTCCATTCACAATATAAATACGGTCTATTTGATTTATTTTCATAGAAACAGCATCAAAAGCAGCATGTATCATGGGTAATAATCTTTCTGACAACTGGTTATCATTTTTTTCAATATTCAAATAAATTTGTTCTAAATCACGATAAATTCCCACCACAATTTGATGAGAAGAAGAATCTAAAAAAAGAGAAATCATAATACCGCCTCACATAACTCTTCATATTTTTTCCCGTAAGGTGTTAATATTAGAATTCTCTTATTTTCATCTACAACTTTAAACTTGATGTGTAATCTTTCCTCTGGCAAGATATCTTTAATCGTATCTGACCATTCAATAACTACTACTCCACCTTTGGTGAAATATTCTTCAATCCCAACACCTTCCGTATTTCCATCTAAGCGATATACATCCATGTGATATAAAGGCAACTCTCCATCATATTCTTTAATAATCGTAAATGTTGGAGAAGTAATTACTTCCTGAATTCCTAAGGCATTTGCAATCCCTTTTGTAAAAACAGTTTTCCCACTACCCAATTCGCCATCCAAACAAATAATCATATTCGGAAATTTTTCTGATTCAAAGTTTTGTGCAATTTCAATTGTTTCTTTTTCATTGTGTGTTGTCACTTTAAATTCCATTTATTATCACCTAATGTTATTATAGCAAAAAAAAAGAAAAGAACACAATATATACTATAAAAATATAAAACATTCTTTTTGATTTTATTGATATTTCAATTATAAATAAAAAAAGCAGGAGACTTAGACAAAACTATTTTACATTCAACAAGCCTTGAACTTCTTCGATAGAAAGCCCTGTACATTCTGAAATGACATCTAGTGGTATCTTTTTTTGATACATCGCTCTTGCTACTTCTTTTTGATTCTCTATCTTTCCTTCTTCTAAACCAATACTTTTACCCTCTTTTAAACCAATACTTTTACCTTCTTCCATTCCCTTTTCATATCCTGTTTCTTCCATATCTTCTAACTGTTGTCTATGTGCTTCTTCTATATCATAATATCCTACAAAGTTTGGATCTGTTGATAATTCTGATACTTTTCTTATCGCTGACATATAGTTCTCATCTCCTTTAAACTTCTCTTCCATCTCTTCTACTGTCTTACATCTTAGTAGTTTTACCATCTTTTTAATTTCATCTCTTTTATTATACTTCTTGTCTATGATATTTTCAAGAACTAAATGAATTGAATGGTATTGTTCTGTCTCTATATGTCCTTCTTCATCTCTTAATTTGAAATTGAGTATTCCTCTTTCTGTTTTATAATAATTAAAATTATCAAAATTAACTAATATTACTTTTGGATATTTCTTACTCCCACTTATTATCGTTTCGGATGCGATTGAAAAGGCATAACTTGTATTTCTTTCATTCATTTTTTGTGATAAATATTGATTCATTTCTAGAATAATTCGATTACTATCTTCTATTTTAATAATCATATCTGCTGTTTTATTTCTTTCTGTCATTATCTTTTTGGGGATTTCTCCTCCTTGATAATCTGCTTGTTCTAATACTTCTTTTTTTATTCCTATTAATTCGGATAGAAAATCTACTACCATTTCTCTTGCTTCAACACTCCTAAATAGAGCTTTAAATAAAGCATCATTTAACATATTTACTTCTTTTAACTCTGTTGTTTGCACAACTATCATCTCCTTTGATATCGACACTATACCAAAGGGTAATCATAAAGTAAAATGGATATTTTGCCTTATTTCTAATACATTTTGAATCTATTTTTTCATTTCTTTTATACAAATATTATCTTTCTATCGATTCATTTTGACAAATATTTAAATTTGGTAGTTTTCAAAAAAATTTTTAAATGTTTCATATTTATTATAAATACTTCTTCTAATCATGAAAAAAAGAGGGGTAAAATTCGCCCCTCTTTTACAATAGTAAATATCAAAGTATCTCCTACTTACAAACTATTTTATGATTTTATTTGACATATTCATTATAATAAAGAAAATTTTCTTTCAAGCCACACCTATTTTATAGCAAAAAAAAGAAAAAAACACAATATACTATAAATATAAAGCATTCTTCATAATTTTTATAAAACAATTATTGTTCATTATAATATGCAATTATCATACATCTATCTACATGTAATAGTATTATCTAAAATTGCATGGCCGTTTACTTTGCTTACAATTTGACTATCAATCAATTTTACTTGATCTGTATAATAAATGTATCCTGACTGCCCATCGCTTAAACCATCCGCATAGATACCCCTTTTCTTATTATCTATTGTGGCATTGCAAATATATATAGTTCCAACAAAATTACTTACACCTGCATATGATACTCCCGCAATGTATGCACCATCAATATATATATTACCAGTAGTTATTGTTTCATTTAATACAGAACGGCCCTTCGCATTATAAATACATATTCCGTTTTCATTCGGTTCAGTACTAACGCATTTTTCAGCCGTTGTTCCAAGAATTTTTATAATATTATCAGCTCCAACTTGATTAACAATAGTTTTAGGATAATTGTCAGCTGTGTTATTATTGGCATCTGCTGATGTATATAAGTATAACCTTCCACTTGTATCTGTAATTGTTATGTTACCAGAATCTTGATTTTCTATTACAATACAATCGGCTGTATAAACTCCTCCATCTATAGTAAGTATTCCATTATCTTTATTTTGAATAGTATAATTTAAAACATTACTGTTCCCTACTGATTGTACTGTAAGATTTGTCATAGTTAAATTTCCTGATTGTTCATTGGTAACCACATTTCCACTTGCTTTTATACTTCCTGTATTACCTGAATCATAGATATGTAAATTTCCTTGATTCTTCATTAGGTTAGCTGTCCCCGTTATCTTTTTCCCATTTAAATCAAGTTCTACATTGGTATTCTCTTTAAATGTAATTGTACTATCAATAGCGGTATCATTTACTAATTTTATTGTTGCTTTTGTATTATCTAAATTATTTACAATTTCAGATAAATTATTTTCCACTCTACATGTGGTATCTCCATAGATATTTTCTATTTTCAATACATTATCTTCTACCTTTGGAATGGCATTGTTATTACAACTAATTGCTTTTATTGTAGCAGCTTCGATATTTACTTCTGTACTTGTTGCGTCTCCTATATCTTTAACATCCTTAACTCCATTCACTATAATCGTTACTTCATAGTTTGTATCACAATATGATAATTCTGATATTCCAGCTTTCGTACCATCATAATCAATTGAATAATTATTGATACATAATTTGGCATTTGTTACTTGTCCATTTTCTATTGTGATATATCCTTGACTTGGTCCTTTTCCTTTATATTCTACATTTAATAATTCTTTTACTTTATAACTTCCATCTTGTAATGGTGTATCTATCATAGATTCTACGATACTATTTTCAATTGCTTCTACATATCCATATGCACTTGATGTTGCGGCTCCTTTTCTTGCATCTTCTATTACTCCCATAATCATTGGGGTTGCGATTAATGCAATAATGACTAATATTACAATTACCGCCAATAATTCAATCAATGTAAATCCTTTTTTCTTCATTTCTTTCACTCCTTACTCCTATTCTGATACTTTTCTCATTTTTTTATTCTTATAGACACTATTAGTGTACTATATTTTATTTCTCTTTTCAAGACAATAAAAAAGGGGTATACCCCCCCCCCGTTTACAAATAGCAAATAGGGATGTTATCATTTTTTTAGACAACTTTTAGAGGGGGTTACCCTCTCA
>CANQWB010000021.1 GCA_947627435.1 uncultured Bacilli bacterium | reverse complement strand
CCAAAAGAATATATTGAAGATTATGAAGATCTAGCTGATGCAATTAACAATGATAATTATGATTACGATAAAAACGAGGAAAAAGATAAAGATGATTTTGAAATCGAAATATAGAAAGGAGTTATGTAATGGCAATAATTTTATTAAAACAAAAAGAATGGACTAAAGATGGCAGAAAATGGATATTTTATACAAGATATAAAGATTTATTTGGAAATGTTAAACAATATAAGTCCAAAAAATATTTTACAAAGAAAGAAGCTCAAGAAGCAGAAAGAGTCTTCTTTTTAAATTTAGATAAATATAGACCTGATAATAATATGACATTTAAAGATTTATATTTAGCATTTTATGAATATCAAGAAGATAAAGTTAAAGAAACAACTTTACATACTTATAAAGATAGAATGCGATATATGGCATTGTTAGATAATGTTAAAGTCAAAGAATTTAATCTTCAACACTATGAATTGTGGCGAAAGAAAATATTAGAATATAATCTATCTACTAGAACAAGAAACTATATCTATAAATTCTTAAAAACTATAATGAATTTTGGTACAAAATGGTATGGATTAAATTTTAATCATATATATCGTAAAATGACTAATTTTACAGATCCAAATGAAAGAAAAAAAGAAATGAAATTTTGGACTTTTGATGAGTTTAATAAATTTATATCAGTTGAAGATGATTTAATGTATAAGACCTTTTTTAAAACACTATATTTTTGTGGACTTCGTAAAGGTGAAATTAGAGCATTAAATTGGCATGATATAGATTTTAAGAATAATACTTTATCAGTTAATAAAGGTATATCAGATAATGTAAATGGAAAAAGATATATTATTTCTAGTCCTAAAACACCAACAAGTAATAGAACATTACCTTTACCAAAGGATGTTATAAATGATTTAAAAGAATTAAAAGAATATTATATGGATTTTACAAATTTTAAAGAAGAATGGTTTGTATTTGGTGGCTCTTTACCTATTGGCGATGATTCTATTAGAAGAAGAAAAAATAATAATTGCAAACTAGCAGGTGTTAAAGAAATAAGAATACACGATTTTAGGCATTCTTGTGCTTCTTTACTAATTAGTCAAGGAGCTGATATTACTATGGTTGCAAAATTTTTAGGTCATTCAAAAATAGATGAAACATTAAATACTTATTCTCATATGTTTCAAAATAAATTAACTAATATAATATCTATCATTGACAATTTAAATGACAAAGCTAAAAATGATAATGCTATTCTTGAAGAAGATTATAATAATGATAAAGATGATTTTGAAATAAGTATGTAATATATAAAATAATGGAGTTTGATTTCTCAAGCTCCATTGTTTTTTTATATCTTAAAATACGAAAAAATTATAAAAATGCTACCTAAATGCTACCTAAAATGAATTTTTAAAATTTGGTTGCCTTGCAAACCCTTATAAATAAAGGGTTTCAACAAAAATGGAGCGCTATTGCGCTCCTTCAGGGGGTTTTGGTTGGATACTCTCACATTCTATACCGTAAGAGTACCTAGCGTGAATATCATCACGCTATGATAATTATATAGGTTTCTACTCATAAAGTCAATCTTTAAACTCAAAATCAAAATGACTTTACATGTTAATCTAAATCCATTGATGTTTCCAATAAGGTCATCAATTTTTTGGATATGAAATCTTGTTCATCATACGTCCTTAAAAATTCTTCACTATCCTGTTTTGCCTTTAATAAAATAGAAAAATCGTTCTTTAAATTGGCCATATGGAATACCATATCACCACTTTGTTTCTCGCCAAAAAGATCCCCACTACCTCTCAATAAGAAATCCTCTTCACTAATTTTAAATCCATCATTCGTTTTCGTTAAAATTTGAAGACGCTCTGTTTCATGATCACTAATTAACACACAATAAGATTGTAAATCACTTCGACCGACACGACCTCGCAATTGATGTAATGCAGAAAGACCAAAACGATAACTATCAAAAATAACCATCATTGTAGCGTTAGGAACATCTACCCCGACTTCTACTACTGTCGTACTAATCAAAATTTGAATTTCATTTTTCGAAAATTGATCCATTACCAATTCCTTTTCAGCAGGTTTCATCTTTCCATGCAATACCCCAATTTGACATACTTTTCCAAATGCCTTTTGCATCTTTTCTTCCAGCTGATAGACATTTTCAAAATCACTTTTATCACTTTCTTCAATCAGTGGAGCAATCACATAGATTTGATGATGTTCCTTTAACTGCTCATACATTTTTTCTAAAACCTGTGTCATCTGCTTACTAGATGCGACTGTAGTTATGACGGGCTTTCTTCCATTGGGAACCGTTTTAATACTTGAAATATCCATATCTCCATATAATGTCAGTGCATAAGTCCTTGGAATTGGGGTCGCACTCATATATAGAATATCAGGAGTAATTCCTTTATTTTTTAAATTACTTCTTTGGTTTACCCCAAAACGATGTTGCTCATCTGTAATGACAAGTCCTAAATTCGCATACTCTACTGCGTCCGTAAAAAGAGCATGTGTGCCAATGATTAAATCAATCTTACCTTCTTTTAAAGCATGATATACCTCTTTTTTTTCTTTGGCTTTCATTTTACCAGTTAAAAGACCAATATGCATACCTGTTTTTTCACATAACATTTTTGCATTTTGATAGTGTTGCTCCGCTAATATTTCGGTAGGTGCCATGAGTGCACTCTGGTAGCCACTTAAATAATTCATGTAACTAGCAATCAAAGCAACTACAGTTTTCCCACTACCTACATCACCTTGTAACAAACGATTCATACGTTTAGGAGAAATTAAATCATTGTAAATAGATACTACACATTCTTGTTGATCTATAGTAAGAGAATAAGGAAGTGTCTTAATAAATTCCTCAATTTTTTCAAAACGAATTGTTCTTTTTAAACCAATTTTATTTTGTTTATTATTTTTTAGAAAATTCATCTTCAACATAAATAAGAATAACTCTTCATATTTGATTCGATTTTGCGCTACTTCTAAATCGGAAAGTATCGTTGGATGATGAACAATTTGAATACTCTTTTCTTTCGAAAAAAAATGATATTTTTCTTGATATGGAAGTGGAATATAGTCTTCTAAATCTACTTTTTCTTTTAATGCTAAAGTTATATAATGAGATAACTGTTTACTTGTAATACCATAAATAGTGTGATAAACTGGCTCGATGGTTTCTTGCATTAAACGACCCATACGTAGTTCGGATGCAACAATATGATTGTGTAATTGATCATATTTACCAATTACCGTAATCTCTTTTCCAATTGGCATTTGACTCTTTAAAAATCCACGATTAAAAATCATAACACGCAATAAATGATTTTGAGCATTCATTTTAAAGTCCATTTTATCTAATTTACGGTTGATATGAAATACAGATGGAATGCTTTCAATCACTCCACTTACAATTACTTTATTCATATCTTCAACATGATTTAAATCCGTTTCTTTTAAAATATCATAACGAAAAGGATAATACTCTACTAAATCTTGGATATTATGAATTTCTAATTTATGCAAAATGCGTAGTCCCTTAGGGCCAATTCCTTTAAGTTCCTCTAATTGTTTCATATCTCACCAACTTTCTTACATTGTATCACGAAAATTTGTTCGTATCAATAGAAAAGATATCATTTCTGATATCTTTTTTGTAACCTAAGATACAATAAATAACCTATAAAAGTTAGAATTGTTACTATTTTTCCCATCTGAGAATATGGTGATTCATAGGTGATTTCAATTTGGTGACTGCCCTCTGAAAGGAAAAATCCTAAAAAAGTGTCATCTACTTTTTGATAGTTTACTTCTTTTTGATCCACTCGTACATGAAAACCGGTATCATATGGAATTGTTAACATAAAATAACCATCCTGTTTCATATCTATTGTCCCACGGATTTGATCCCCTTTTGTTTTCGATGTATCCATCACAAATGGAAAGAGAGCATCGACTTGCGATACGGTAGATGCATCCCAAAGATAACTGTGAATATTTTCAATTTCATAATGGCCTTTTTTGAATGTAATTTCTAACTCCTTAATATTCTTTTCAGAAAGAATATAAGTAAAATGATGATTTTCATTTTTATACTGCCAACTGGAACAGGTGAGTTTATTTGAAATCCCATTGATTGTAATTTCTAAATCGCCTTCCTTACAAGAAGATTCTTTTACTACATCAAAATCAAGTAATAATAGTTGCCCTTGTACTGGCTCGCTTAATTCATACACGATTTTACTCTTGGCTTTGGTATCTACAATATAACCCGTATTCGTCTTCGTCACTTGTAACGTATCATTTAGTTTCCAAGTTCCTTCTAATCTAGTTTCATCTATGTTGCTTTCAAATGCAGTTGTCTCTTGATTTGGAACAACAATCGTGTGCAGTAAAGCATCTAACGTATTTGGATAATCTAACATTTCAAACGTATCTTGACTCATCCACTTTGAACTACCAAATCCAATAGGATACACCAAATCACTTTCATATAAACACAGATTTTGATTTTGCTCGATTTTGGTATATCCAATATATT
This sequence comes from uncultured Bacilli bacterium, assembly GCA_947627435.1. Taxonomy (GTDB): domain Bacteria; phylum Bacillota_I; class Bacilli_A; order RF39; family UBA660; genus UBA5026. Next base: position 17,871 of record CANQWB010000021.1, on the reverse strand, counting down.
CATGATCACATTGATTTACCATATATTTTTCACCCATTAGAATTTGTGCGGGTAAATGATTCACAGAAGCCAAAATCAAACGATTACGATATGGTGCTGGATAATCTAATATATTGTGATAAAAATTTGCATAATCTTCATGATAAACAGAAGAATATAAAGAAGTATGTAAATGATTAAAATCATACACTTGATTGATTCCATATAAAGTATTGGTTTGAATACTCGTGCGCCATAATGTATCATCAGGAATCATCTGTACCAAAGAAGAGATAGACTCATCTTCATATTGTTTAGATACATAGCCATCCGTAAGATTACTGGCGATACAACTAATTCCCGCAATGATAAGAAGCGAAAGATATAACAAGATCTTTTTATGATATTTCCAAGAAAGAAACAGGATGACAATCGTGATGAAAACATCCAACCAATAAACGAGTGTATGAAAACCACTGATCCAAACAAAAATATGAAATAAAATCAAAAGACCAATATAAAGGTAATCTATTTTAGAATGATCCATCCATTCTTTTAAGAAATATCCAATCCCATAAATCGCAAGTGGTAAAAAAGGAATTAAAGATTTTGCCCTCACATATAAAGTCCCATTTAAAATATAAATAAATAGAGGAATAAAACAAACGAGTAAAAAGACAATTCCCAAATAACGATTTTCTCTTTGTTTACAAGATACGAGATACAAAATAGAAAAGATGAAAATACTTGTTAAACCTAAAGAATAGGAATTATATAAAATATCACTCATATTTAAATTTGGAATCAACAAAGTAGAAAGATCGATAATAGATGTTCCACTTCCCCTTCCACCCAATAATGCATAAGCAGTTGGAAGTAAGAAAAATGCAGATAAGAAAACACCAAATAAAATGGGTAAGATAAATAAAATTCCATCTTTTAAAAATTGATGCCATTGAAATTTATTTTTTTTTAGCCAACAATAAATTCCATAAATGATGAAAACACAAATTCCACCAATACTATAGTAGTAACTTGTTAAAATCATCAATAACACACTTAAAGTAAGACCAACGACTTTTTTCTTTTCAAAATAATGATCAATACAAATGAGTCCCCATATCAAAAATGGCATGTAATTGACAAACATAATATGTCTATGAGCATGAAATAAAATTGGACAAGCTAAAAAATATAATAAACAGGAGAAAAAGGAAAGAGACTCTCCCAATTTTTTCTTTAAAAAATAATAAAGTAAAACCATAGAAACCGCTATACCAAGTAAACTGGTTACCATAATATACGTTCTCATGGATACAAAAGGAAGTAAATAAGAAAATAAAATAATAGGATTCCAAAGGCCATAATATGAAAAATTATAAATATTTTGGCCACCACCGATTGAAAAAGCAAAAGATGGAAATAAATTTTTTGTTTGATAAAAAAGATTTCTAAAATATTCTGGAAAGGCAGTATGTTGCCCCAACCAGTCGGTTTTAGATCCAAATAAGACATTAGAACATAGAAAAAATATACCTAAAAGAAGCACTAAAATCATCATAATTCCTATATATTTTTTATCTTTTTTTCCCATAAATCATCCCTAATTTCTATTTTAAGTATACCATAACTATATATAAAAAAGATATTGATTTTGAATGACTTATATTAAAAAATTCCAAAATCATGATTTTGGAATTTATTTTATATTTATTTTTGTATGTTTGGCGTTAAAATATAAGATTTATAACCTTCTTCGACACGATTGACATAAAATTTTTTATTTTGGCGAATTTCATCCATAGTAGATTTCACAAATGCAGACTTATTTTTCATACGTTCTGCTTTTTTAAAATACATATCCCCTTTTGCATAATCTCCTTGGCAATAATATTCCCTTGCATATATCAGTAAAACGAGACATTTCTGTTCTTCTGTAAGTGCCTGACATGCTTCATCAAAGTTCGTACCAGAAGAAATAAGTTGCGCAATGGTACCGATATTGGTTACACCATAATCAGAATGTATCTGCTTGTTAAATTCAAATAGATCCATTTTCACCATAGGTTTACGATCTTCTAAGGGTATTTTCCCCTGCAAACAACCAATTAATTCTGTATAATCATAATGATATTTATTACTTTTATCTTCTTTACTTAATTCCGTCGCAACCATTAAATAATCAATCGCTGTTGATATATCCATTTTTTTCATATAAGCCATGCCAAGTAGTGAATATACGAATGGTTTTGCTTTTTTCGTTTCTAATATACTTCGATAGAATTGGATACAAGTATCATAATCTTGATTTCTAAAAGCTGCAAACCCTTCTTTCGCACATTGGCCAAAATTAATACATTCCTTTATCTCAGGTGTATATTGTAGTACAATTCTTCGTTCATTATCAGAAGCAATGCTAAATGAAGAAATATCTGGAATATCCTGCACAATTTGATGGATATTTTTTCTTCTTTCTATATCCATTGGTTTTAAGACGATAATACCTTTTTGGTATATCGTGTCTAACTTTTGATCAATAAAATCTTTATCACTATCTTTATCATTTTGATCCAATTTATGTTCTGCATCTAATTGTACACCCACATTAGAAATCTCTTGCTTTTTTTCTATCCTTTCAGTAGAAACATTATTTTCTTGTGAAACAGGTTGTTGATCTAAAATTTCTTCCACTATTTTTTCTTTTTCATCTCTTTTTTCATTTAAAATTTGTTTCAATCCTTCTACAATTGTAGCATCACCATATCTAGAAAGAATTTCTAAATAAACTTGTGCCTCATCCAATTGATTTTGAGAAAAAGCAATATAAAAGTTTTGAATATATTCAGATGCATCAAAAGAAAATACATTTCTACTGATATGGGTTAATGTTAACATAGGTGTGATAAAATTCGTATCTTGTTGCATCACACTAATCTTAATTAAATTCATCATCAATATTTCATATTGACTTTTATCAATACTTGCAAGATAATCTTTCATTCGTAAAATAGCTTGATCGATATCTTGTTGCATCAAACATTTTGTGATATCTGCAAACGTTGGAGGATTTTCTATTGTAGATGGTAAAATAGATGTAGATACGCTAGCAGTAACCTCTACTTGATGTTCTTCTGTCACTTTTATTTTCTTGATTTCTTCTACAATAGCAGAAAGCACTAAATAGAAATCACTAGTATGAATGTCCATATGTTTTCTTTCATTACGCTTTGAAACAAGTGACAAAGCCAGTTCATAATTTTTACCATCAATGGCAGTATAAACGTTTTGTGTACTGGTAACTTGTATTGAAGGAATTTGTTTATTTCTGATAGTCGATACCAATTCTTTCGTTACTTTGCGTAAATAAAGAATATGTGTTCTTAATTTTTGATATTGTTCTATTTTTTCTAAATAGGAAAGAACATCCTCATATTTTTTATCCTGTAATAACTTTAATATTTGATTATGATACATTATGTGTTGCTTATATGCCAATCGAGTAAATGTCATGATAATACGCATGGATAATGAAAAACATTTTGTTTGATTGATATAATCAGTATATTGGGAACGAGCTTGAAAAAATTCTTGATCAAAGAGGAAACCTCTCAATTTATTTTGTAGTGATACTTTAGGATATCTATCATCTTGTTCAGAAATCCTTATATCCTTATATTTGAGTGCCTTAGCACGCTCTTTATATGGATCTGGTAAATCCATAATCATACTAAATAAATATAAATACAAATTATTATCCGCATTCACACTTTGCTTTTCTACATCATAAATATTTTGAAAATGCATAAAAGCAGTTTCTAAATCTTCATGCATCAAAGAATCCCATAATAAATACTGATTTACTTCAATATGCGTAGGATTTAATTGATAACAAAGAGAAAAACAATTGATTGCTTTTTCATATTCTTTATTTGCAAATAGTTGTGTTCCGTATTGGTACAAATTATCAACATCATGGAAAGAATAATGTCCACGTTTTTCTCTTTGCAAGATACCACGCTCTACTAATGTCGCAATATCTTTTGCATAAAAACCACATGCCGTTAAAGTACTTGTACTAATATCTTCGATTCCATCACTTAATATTTGGTATAAACCTTTCAAATTTTGTTCATTTATCATATTGAGCCCCCTGAAACAACATCATTAGATTGCTTTAAAAAATGATATATATAGTATAACAAAAAATGTATGATTTGAAAACACATTTGAAAAAAAAGATATAACTTTCGTTATACCTTTTCAATTTCTATTGTAACATCATGACCATTAATATCAAATGATTCACCTATCGTTTTTTCAGTGATAGATTCCGCTAAAGTTTCTTTTTGAATAAAACTTTGATACTGCATAACTGCTTCTTTTACTTCAGCATCGCCACTATAATATAAACAAATACGATCCATGATATTGTAGTCTCTTTGTTTTCTCATATTTTGTACTTTAGAAACCAATTCACGAGCAATTCCTTCTAAAATCAAATCTTTCGTTAAAGTAGTATCCAAAATAATAAAGTTATTATTTTCCATACCTACATTAAATCCTTCTTTAGAAGAAATACGAATTTCTACCATATCAGAAGTAATTTCTTTTTCTTCATCACCAATTACCATTGAAATTGCATTGCCTTTTTGTAGACTTGCAATTTCAGTTTCACGCAATTGTTCCAATTTAGTTTGAAATTCTTTCATCAGTGGACCAAATACTTTTCCAACTGCTTTGAAATTTGGCTTAACAGAAACATTCATATATGCATTCAAATCATCTACAAAAATGACTTCTTTGATATTTAATTCTTCTTCAATTAAAGGAACTAAATCACCAATTAAATCTTTATTTTTACCATCCAATAGTGCTTCACGAAGTGGTTGACGAACTTTAATCTTAGTCTCTTCACGTACATAACGTCCAATGGAAATGATATTTTTGACCAAATCCATTTTTTCTTCAATTTTCTTATTGATATATGCTTCATTCGCAACTGGATAACTTGCGAAATGAACAGAAGGTTCACCCGTTAAATTACGATATAATTCTTCTGATACAAAAGGTGTAATTGGTGCAATCAACTTAGAAAGACCAACCAATACTTCATAAGTAGTCATATAAACACTACGTTTTGAATTATTGAGTTCACTACCCCAGAAACGATTACGATTTCTTCTAATATACCAATTTGATAAATCATCAGATACAAAGGTTGCAAGATAATGTACCACTTTATTTAAATCATATTCATCAAAACTATTTCTAACATCTAAAATCAATTGGTTATATTTCGATAATAACCACTTATCGATTTCTTCACGTTGTTCATATGGAACATTACATGTATCTGTATCAATTTCATCGATATTCGCATAAGTAGCAAAGAAATTATAAGTATTTTTGAGTGGATTAAAGAATTTAGAATACACTTCTTTTAATCCTTCTATATCGAATTTTAATGGCGTCCAAACAGGAGATACATATGGTAAATAGAAACGAACCGTATCAGCACCATAATCGTGAATCGTCGTAAATGGTTCAACAATATTACCACGAGATTTCGACATTTTCTTGCCTTCTGCATCTAATAATAAATCGTTCACCAAAACATTTTTAAATGGAGAACATCCCTTTACAAATGTAGAAATGACCATCAATGTATAGAACCAACCACGCGTTTGATCAATTCCTTCACAAATGAAATCAGCAGGAAATTGAGATTCCCATAATTCTTGATTTTCAAATGGATAATGATATTGCGCAAATGGCATAGATCCAGAATCAAACCAACAATCTAATACATCTGGAATACGGGTCATACTCTTTCCACATTTGGAACATTTAATATGAATTTGATCAATATATGGTTTATGAAGATCAAGATCATCAGGAATTGGTTCAATCGCAAGTTCTTTTAATTCGGCAATAGAACCAACCATATGGGCATGACCACATTCACATTTATAGTAAGGAATGGGACTACCCCAATAACGGCTACGAGATACGTTCCAATCTCTCGCATTGGCTAACCAATTCGCAAATCTCTTTTCACCCACATAAGCAGGATACCAGTTTACTTTAGAATTGGCTTTGACCAAATCCTCGGTCATCTCACTCACTCTAATATAATAACTTGGCATAGAGTAATATAGAAGTGGGGTATCACAACGCCAACAATGAGGATATTCATGGGCCACTTTTTGCTTTTTGAACAATTTTCCCTCTTCTTTTAAATAAGCAACCACTTCGTCATTGACATCGTGAACAAACCTACCATCCCATAATCCACCAATATAACATCCATCTTTTCCAACTGGATTTAAATAAGGTAAATCATATTTCTTTCCAACATTGGCATCATCTTCACCAAAAGCAGGAGCAATATGCACAATACCAGTACCATCTTCCATCGTAACATAAGAATCACAAGTTACATAGAATGCCTTTTTATCTACGCTAAAGGATGGAATCAATTGTTCATATTCTTGATATTCTAATTCTTTTCCTTTAAATGTCTTTTCAATAGATGCTTCTTCACCTAATACAGATTTAATTAGAGCGGTTGCTAAAATAAAGTGAAGTCCTTTCGATTCAACAAGGGAATAGTCTTCATCTGGATTCACACATAATGCAACATTCGCAATCAATGTCCAAGGCGTCGTTGTCCATACTAAGAAATAAACATCTTCATTCTTTTTCTTAAAAGGAACATAAACAGTAGTTGTGGTGTCTGTTTGATAGTTTTGGGCTACTTCATGGGTTGCAAGTCCTGTTCCACAGTGAGGGCAGTAAGGTACTACTCTCGTTCCTTCATAGAACATGTTTTTTTCAAACATCTGTTTTAAAATCCACCATTCAGTTTCAATATATTCATTTTTATAAGTTAAATAAGGATGTTCGATATCAAAAAATTGTCCCATTTTAGAAGTCAGATTGGTAAAAGCATCTTCATTTTCCCTAACACTATTACGACATTCTTGGTTGAATTTTTCAATTCCTAATGTTTCAATTTCTTTTTTAGATGAGATACCTAATTTTTTTTCTACATGGTTTTCAATTGGTAGTCCATGTGTATCCCATCCAATTTTACGAATAACTTTCTTTCCATTCATGACATGATATTTGGTAATCGTATCTTTTAAATTTTTAGATACCATATGATGTAGTCCTGGAAATCCATTCGCAAATGCAGGTCCATCATAGAAAACGAAAGTTTCATCATTTTCATGTTGTTTTACCTGTGCATCATACATCGCATTCACACTATCCCAAGAAGCAAGAATAGATTCTTCTACTTCTGCAACTGGTCTTTTATCCAATTCTTTAAATTGTTTCATATTATTCCTCCTGTTTCAAACAAAAAAATTCATAATTTAAGGACGAAAATCCGCGGTACCACCTTAATTTATGAATTATTCATACACTTTATACTTATAACGTAAGTAATCCGATTTTTCCTAATATCAGAAAAACACATCCAGAGTGATTTGTAATGTTGATTTGGTTCGTTTTCACCAACCACGAACTCTCTATTGCTACCAATTCATTACCGTCTCTTTCATTTGTTTTTAAAGTTCAACCTCATCCATTTCATTTACGACTTCTAACTGTGCTTCAATAATATCTTTGACTCTACGTTTGAAAATATTGATATTTCTTTTCAACATATTCGCTTCACGTTCTGTTTTCTCTGCTTTGAGCAATGCCTCATTGATAATACGATTGGCATTTTTCTTTGCTTCATCTAAGATAGCTTCACTTTCTCTTTGTGCAGATACACGTACTTGTTCGCTTGTCTTTTGTGCCATCATGATTGCTTTATTGAAAGTTGCTTCCATACGCTCATATTGATTCAGTTTTTCTTTTAAATTTTTATTTTCCTCTTCTAAGCCCTGAAGTTCTGCGAGTTTTTTATCTTTTTCTTTTATCTCAGCAACCATGCCTTCAACTTGATTGATTACTTTATCTAAGAAAGCATTGACCTCATCAGGATCATAGCCACGAAGTGTTTTTGTAAATTTTTCCATATCTTCACCTCTTGGCACTACGCCATATTGTAGCACACTAAATTTTATATTTCAAGTTTTTTACCATTCAATATTGATATCATCATTATCGTGAATATCTTTTCCTTCGGTTTCTTCTGTAATTTTTCCTTGTACATTAATATTATTTGGTGTACATAAGAAAATACCGCCACCAATTTTTTGTAAATCGCCACCAATTGCATAAATTGTTCCTGCTAAAAAATCGACAATTCTTTTTGCTTGATCAGATGTAACTCTTTTTAAATTCACGACAACTGTATTTCTCATCTTTAAATGATCCGCAATTTGTTGTGATTCAGAATAAGCACGTGGTTCTAATAGAATCATTTTACTTTGACCATCATTTTCTTGAAGTGCTTCTTCCGGTTTTAAATCATAATATTCATCACCTGATATATCATTGACAAAAACGTCTTCATCACCATTTAACCATTTTTTTAATATTCCCACTTGTATTCCTCCTCTATACTGTGTATGATTTCATTCTATAAATCATTTTAGCACACTTTATCAAAAAAGAAAACATTTTTTTCTTTCTTTACAAAAAATATAAATTTGAATAACAAAAAAAGAGAATTTCTTCTCTTAAAAAAGCAAATATAATAAATTACGTACTGCAAAGATGATAAAGAAAGTGATTCCATAATTCCATAATCCTTTTTCATTATTTGTAATACCAAATTCTTTCTGCGTTGCAAATACAAGTACAAAATAGGAAAAATAACTTGCAGCAGATACGAGTGCATTTTTAATGGCAACTAGGAACTTAATATCCATAAAGTCAAACATAAATAGGATAGACATAACAGCATCAACTAAGTAATAAGCTGCAAATGATACCAATACGATTTGACATGCTTTTGCGATATCAAATTTTTTCTTAGTAAGTGCACTTAATGCATAGACTCCTACTAAGATACTACCTAAAAAAGCAACTTGATTCAGTAAAAAATCCTTGATATATTCAAAATAATGAATATGTATTTCAACATCTCTCATTGCGTATGCATAAGAAACAATATCTCCTATAAATAATATTCCTAACATGCATCCCAATAAAATTCCTATTTTTTTAAAATCTGCCTTTTCTTGTAACATTGTCATTGGTCTTAAAATAAGATCTTTTAACTTCTCCATAATTCCTCCTTATACATTCTATGAATATTATAAAACTTTTTTACTTCAGAGTCAAAGAAAGCTTACACTAAATGGTTTTAAAATATTTTTATAAGGAAATTCCATTATAATAATATTTACTTTCTGCATGCTATCACCGCCAAATTGATCACTTAATATTGTACTTTAAATTTTTCATTTTTACTATACTATAGACTAATTTTTTATTTTATAAATTATTTTTATCCTTATTTTATAAGCCACAAAAGAGTAATTAAAATAATTTTTAAAAATTACTTCAAAAAATGCTTGACATTTGAAATATTTTAAGTTAGTATAGAAAGCACCAATTCGGAAATCCGAGTTGGTGCTAGTATCACACTAGCCAACCCCTTTTTATTCTTTTATGAAACTGTTCTCAGGGGGACAGTTTCGTTTTTGTTTAAAAAAAATAACACCCTAAGGTGCTATCATGATGGTTAGGCCTTTTTATCTTTTATAAAACTGTTTTCGGAAGACAGTTTTCCCCTTATTCTTTTATGCCTGTTCTCATGCCATAAGCAAAGCACTGCAGTTACCTAACCTACAATCACAGTATAACATATGAAAAAAAAAAGGAATATAGAAATTCCTTTTTATTTTGTTTGTTTGACACAACTTTACAGACTATACATTTTGTTCACTTAGTATCTTATAATATGCATATCGTTCTTTCGCATTTTCCTTATTTGCTTTTAGTAATTCTTGTGCATGTTCCGGATTGATTTTTGAAAGCATTTTATATCTTGTTTGACTTTGTAAAAATTGGTCATATAAATCAAAGTTAGGTTCTTTGCTATCGAGTGAAAATTTCTTTGTTTCTGGATCATAATGAAAGATTGGAAAGTAACCACATTCCGTTGCCAGTTTCTCCATAGAAACACTATTTTCCATTCCACCATCTATTCCATGTGAAATACAAGGTGTATAGGCAATGACAATTGAAGGTCCATGATAAGCTGCTGCTTCCTTTAATGTTTTAATTACATGCATCATGTTTGCTCCCAATGATACTGTTGCAACATAAACATGTGGATAAGCAAGTAACATGCGAGCTAAATCTTTTTTGGCATTTTGTTTTCCACTTGTCGCAAAAGAAGCAATCGCACCTTTTGGACTCGCTTTCGAAGATTGACCTCCAGTATTTGAATATACTTGACTATCTAAAACTAAAATATTAACATCGTCATTACTAGATAGGGCATGATCAATCCCACCAAAACCAATGTCATATGCCCAACCATCACCACCAATTGTCCATATCATTTTTGGTAAGAAATATTCTTGATATGGTTTTAAGGCTTCTGGAATTTCTTTTCCTTCTAGTTCTTTTACAATTTGCGAACAAGCTTCTTTATCATCCTGATGCATCACCCATTGTTTCAAAAGTGGATACGTCGGATGATTAGAATTTGCTTCAATAATTGCCTCCATTTCATGATGAATGACTTTATTTCCTAAAAGCATTCCATAGCCATATTCAGCATTGTCTTCAAATAAAGAACTTGCCCATGGGATATCATATGGAAAAGATGGAACACTTCCCCCATAAATAGAAGAACATCCTGTTGCATTCGTAATGATTAATTCATGAGGAAAAAGTTGCGTTAATAATTTTATATAAGCTGTTTCCCCACAACCAGCACATGCACCACAGAAGGCAAAAGAAGGTTGTTCAAATTGACTTCCCATAACTGTAGTATTTGGGAAAATTTTTTTATTTTGAATATGACTACTTACATAATCAAATATTTCTTGTTCTTGATTGAGAATTTGTTTTTCTAATGTTTCAAAGATGAGAGCTTTTTCACCTTTCAAACCAGGACATGTCTTAATACAAACACCACATCCCGTACAATTTTTCACGGATATAGCAACTAAATAGTAATATTCCTTTAAATTAGGATGATTTGGATGAATACATTTAGATTGCACAATTTCAGGTGCCACATCATATTCTTCCTGACTTAATAGATAAGGACGAATGACACCATGAGGGCAAACAAATGAACATTCATTACATTGAATACATGAATGATTTAACCATTTTGGTACAAATTCACTAATACCTCTTTCATTTCCTGCTGTTTGTTTGGTAAATGTTCCATCTCTATTTTCTAAGAAAGTAGAAACTGGTATCTGATTGCCTTTACGTTTACGCATCATTTCATAGAAAGAAAGCGATTTTTCGTCCTCCACTTTTAAATCTACTTCTATTTGAAAATGTACAAGTTCCCCTGCTACTGCATCTAACACTTTTAAATTGGCATCCACCACTTCTTGTCCTTTTTTAAAAAATTTACGTTCAATATATTCTTTTAAGAAAGATCTTGCTTGTTCTATAGGTACCAGATTAGAAACAGAGATAATGGCCATTTCCATAATCATACTAATTTTATTTTTTAATCCATGATTTCTGGCAATTTTACCTGCATGAATTGTATAAATTTGGATTTGTTTTTCTTTTAGATTTCGTATATTATTAGAATTCATTTTTTGAATCAATTGCTCTTTGGATAAACTCGTTTCAATCAAACAAATTCCTTTTTCTTGAATTGAATCAAACAAATCAAATTCAGATAAATAACTATCTTTGGTAATAACAACCACACGAGGATGTTCCACATAATATGGTTTGCGAATTTTTTCTTTTGAAAAACGCAAATGGCCAATAGTCACGCCACCTGATTTTTTAGAATCATACTCAAAATAGCCTTGTACATATTGATTGGTCATATTTCCAACCATTTGAATCAAAGATTTTCCTGCACTTACCATACCATCGCTACCATAACCATAAATCAGTAATTCATCTGCATTGTCAATAGAAAGAGGAAAATTGGCATTTAAACTAAGGTGTGTTACATCATCTGTAATCCCTATCGTAAATGGATGCGTTGGATAATCCAACATTTGATATACTGCTAAAATTTGGGCGGGTGTTGTATTCTTACTAGATAAACCATATCTGCCACCTACAACCGTAGCATCTTTTCCAAACACACTATATACATCTAAATAAAGTGGTTCCCCAATACTTCCTGCTTCTTTCGTACGATCTAACACCGCAATTTTAGTAACAGATTGTGGCATTACTTTCTTTAGATATTTTGCACTGAATGGGCGATATAAATGAACTTCTACAAGCCCTACTTCTTCTTCCATCGCATCAATTGTTTCTTTGATCGTATCACAGACAGAACCCATCGCGATAATGACTTTTTTAGCATTTTCACTTCCATAATAACAAAATGGAGCATAGTGAGTCCCTGCGATAGCATTTATTTTTTCCATATATTGATTCACAATATCAGGTAATGCATCATAATTTAAATTACGAGATTCCATCATCTGAAAATATATATCGTCATTTTGATTGGTACCTCTTGTGACAGGATGAGCTGGTTGTAATGCTTTTTGACGAAAACGATTTAAAGCTTCTTGGTTAATAAGTGGTGCATAATCTTCTTTTTCTAATACTTCAATTTTTTGAATTTCGTGACTGGTACGAAATCCATCAAAAAAATGTAAAAATGGCATACTTGCTTCAATCGCAGAAAGATGAGCAACAGCAGATAAATAAGCAGCATCCTGCACATTAGAAGATGCAAGCATCGCAAATCCAGTTGTTCTTACTGCATAAATATCTTGGTGATCTCCAAAAATACTCAAAGCATGAGTGGATAAAGAACGGGCAGCTACATGCATCACACATGGTAACATTTCTCCTGCCATTTTATACATATTTGGAATCATCAAAAGTAATCCCTGACTAGCAGTAAAAGTCGTAGCTAAAGTACCTGCTTGCAAAGCCCCATGAATCATTCCAGCAGCACCTGCTTCACTTTGCATCTCGACAACCTTAACAGGTGTTCCAAATAAATTCGTTACACCATGGCTACTCCATTCGTCAATATGTTCTGCCATTGGGCTAGAGGGGGTAATTGGATAAATTCCCGACAATTCCGTAAATAAATAAGCTGTTCTACTACAAGCTTCATTGCCATCTACTGTGATTACTTTTTTCATATCAGTCACTTCCCTATTCTCATTATATCATAAAGGCAAAAGAAAAAAGACAAGTTTTGAACTGAACCCCAAAAATTGGACAGTTTAATTATTCAAGGATTGTAACCTAAATTGAACGGGTGACAGTCCTTTTAATTTTACTTTAATTCTATCATAATTATAATAATAAATATAGTCATCTATTGCTTTTATTAAATCATCTAATGTTTTATATTTATCTTCTTGATCATAAAACATTTCTGTTTTTAAAATTCCAAAGAAATTTTCCATCATTCCATTATCCATACTATTTTCTTTTCTAGACATACTTTGTTTTATTCCTTGATTTTTTAATCTTTGTTGATATGACTGATGTTGGTATTGCCATCCTTGGTCCGAATGAAATATTAATCCTTCAAGATTATTATTCTTATCAAATGCTTTATTAAGCATATCATTTATTTGTTCTAGATTAGGTGATTTTGAAGTATTGTAAGATATTACTTCACCATTGAATCCATCTAATATTGGTGATAAATAACATTTTTCACCTCGTAGATTAAACTCTGTTACATCAGTATACCATTTTTCGTTTGGTTGCTTAGCATTAAAATCTCTTTCAATTAAATTATCTGCTATTTTACCGACTGTTCCTTTATATGATGAATATTTTCTTTTGTTTCTTTTTAATGGTTTTAATCCTAATTTAACCATTAATCTATAAACCTTTTTATGATTAACATTATAACCTTGGTTTTTAAGTTCTAATGTTATTCTTCGATAACCATACCTTTCTTTATGATAGAAAAATATTTCTTTTATCTTTTCTATTATTTCTTTATTTTTATCATCTTTATCTATTTTAGATAAAGTATAATAATATACTGATTTAGCTAAACCTGATATTTTTAGAAGAATCTTTAATGGATATATTAGCCGAAGTTCACTTACAACAGTTACTTTTTCTTTTGTTGTTGATTCTTCCTTGCTTGAACAACGGCTCTCAATTTTTTTGAGTATTCTAATTCCGCTTTTAAGTATAAGTTTTCTTCTTCTAATCTTTTTATCTTCTCTTTATCTGTTTCATTTTCTCTTTTCTTGGTTACTTTCATAGTTGGACTTCGCCCTCGCTTTCTCTCAACTATATTATAACCGTTTTCTTTATATTTTTTAATCCAATTTTGTAACGTTCCATGTCCAGATAATCCAATATCAATGGCAACAGCCCATATTGCTTCTCCATTTATTAAAACTCTATTTATAGCATTTTCCTTAAATTGTTTTGAATGTTTTTTGTTTTTAATTGTTCTAAGAATATCATATCCATGTTTATCTATTAAACTAACTATATAAGATATATTACAATCTCTTATATTATATTCTCTTGCAAGTGTATATCTAGATTGTCCTTGCTTTTTCTTTTTATAAATTTCTATTTTATCTTCATAGCTCAATTTACTCATATAAAAACCTCGTTTCTATGTCCAAGAAACGGGGTTCATATCAGTTTTGTCTTTTTTGTATTAGTAATTTTCTGCTTTTTGTTCAAAATAGCTTTGTGGATGTGCACATACAGGGCACACTTTTGGTGCTTCATCACCAAAATGAATATGTCCACAGTTACGACAAATCCACATTTTAGGTTGCTCTGCTTTAAATACTTTTCCATCTTCAATATTTTGAAGCAATTTACGATATCTTTCTTCATGTTGTTTTTCAATTTTAGCAACTTCAGTAAATAAGAATGCAATATGTTCAAATCCTTCTTCTTTCGCAACTTTAGCGAATTCATCATACATGTCAGTCCATTCGTAGTTTTCACCTTCAGCTGCATCCAGTAAATTTTCCTTGGTACTTGGAACTTCTCCACCATGTAATAATTTAAACCACATTTTTGCATGTTCTTTTTCATTTCCAGCAGTTTCTTCAAAAATAGCGGCAATTTGTTCATAACCATCTTTTTTTGCTTTACTTGCATAATAAGTATATTTATTTCTTGCTTGACTTTCCCCTGCAAAGGCAGTCATCAAATTTTGTTCTGTTTTTGATCCTTTTAATTCCATTTTGGTTCCTTCTTTCTACTATTTCTGTTATTAGTATAGTGTTTTTTTCTAAACTTGTCAATGGAGGAAATGCACATAATTATTTTAATTTATGCATACATTTTTTTAAAAGAAAAGGAGATTTTTATGAACCAAATTGATCAAAAATTTTATGAATTGATGGATGTAATTAGACCATTATCGTTTGAAACAGTAGTGGAGAATACCAAAAAATCTTTTTTACAGCTAATGCCTGAAATGCAAAAAGTACTAGAAGATTATTTCAAAAAATATCCATATTGGGGAAAGCTAGATATTAAAAACCAAGAATATGAACATTTTAAGTTAACTGCAACCCTTTTCAAAGATCATAGTGAAGAATTACAATGGCTTTATCAAAATTTAAATGACTATCGCTCTAAAAAAGTACTATATTCTGTTTTAAAAAATTGGTATCAATATGATATGACAGTATTAGAACCATGCCAAGAAAAAAATTACAATCACTATTTTGATTTGGATTTAGTATCTTGTCAAAATGAGGTCTTTGTAGATCTAGGTGCTTATATTGGTGATACCATATTTGATTACATCCATAATTATGGAGAAAAAAGTTATCAAAAAATATATGCGTATGAAATTTCTGATGATATATTACCTTATTTAAAAAAGAATACAGAACATTTACCAAATATTGAAATTCGTAATAAAGCAGTGACTAACCAAAATGAAACGCTCTATTTATCTGAAAACACCAATGACTCATCGGCCAACAGTGTCATGGAACAAGGTAGCAAACCCATTGAGGCAGTTTCCTTAGATGAAGATATTGAAGAGGAAATCACAACGATTAAAATGGATATTGAAGGAAGTGAACAAAAAGCTTTAATGGGAGCAAAAAATCACATTCGAAAAAATCATCCCAAACTTTTAATTTCGGTCTATCATAACTTAGAAGATATTTGGAAAATTCCTAAGATGATAGAAGAAATGTCTGAAAATACTTATCAATATTACCTAAGATATTATGGTGGTAGTGTTTATCCAACCGAAATTATTCTAATTGCAATACCAAAAAAATAGATGTTTTAAACATCTATTTTCTGATTCATTGTTTCAATATGTACACGTTGCACCATGCCTAAGGCAATGATGAGTGATAGCGTAAAGGAACCTCCATAACTTAAAAATGGAAGTGGAACTCCTGTAAGTGGCATGACTCCAAATAATCCTCCTAGATTTACAATAATATGTAAAAATATATAAAGGGCAACACCAAAACAGATATATCTACCACGCATGGTATTTGCGTACATAGATAATCGCAAAATGCGATATAAAATAATTAAATAAGCAATAAAGATTACTGTCGATTTTAAAAATCCATACTCTTCGGCAATGATTGCAAATACACTATCTGTATGAGATTCTGGAATATAAGAAACTTGCTTACTATTACCAATTCCTACTCCCAATAGTCCTCCATCGTTAATTGCAATAAAACCATTACATATTTGATATCCGCCACTCTCATAATCTTCACAAGGATTAAAGAAATTCAAACGGCTACGTTGTGTATCCGTAAGCAATTGTCCATTTTTTATAATTAACATAGAACTGGCTGCCAATAGTAATACAATTCCCAATACAATAGTTTTCAATTTATCCATACGCAAAATGGGACTAACTAAAAACATTCCACCAAATAAACAAGACAAAATAATCATAGTACCTAAATCGTGTTGAAAATAGACAAAAATAGGAAAAACACATCCTACAAATAGAATAATACCAATGGAATCATAATGATTTTGATTGGTTGTACGTAACTTTTTATACAGTGTTTCAAATAAAATCGATAAACACATAATAACCGTTGGTTTGGCAAGCTCACTCGGTTGAATCGAGAAAAATCCAACACGAATCCAGTTTAAAGAACCTTTATTATATGTTCCATAGAGTGATAAATAAACCATTAAAGCAATAACACCTATAAAAGAGACTAGACCCCAAAAACGATAACGTTTAGTTGGCTCTCTCAATAAAATTAAGAATAAAATAAGACCTATCAGCAAAAAGAGTAATTGTTTGTTGAAAAAGCCATACAATGAGGCGTTGTATTTTAAAACAGATGCTTGACTAGACGCTGTAACAATATTCAGTAACCCAAAAACAAACAACGCCGTTGTTACAAAAAATAAAGGTTTATCCATATCATGAATTAAATTACGATATTTTTTGGGTACTCTCATACAATCACCTATAGTAATATCATAACATAATCCAAATTGTTCTTTCAATCATTTCTAAAAAAATATTGAAACTAGGACTATTTCATTAACACATTCATCATTCAATAATACAATATATTAGACCTAGATAGGAGGGACATTATGTATTATTACGGAGGATACCAAGGATATGGTTGTGGAAACCCATGCTGTGGTGGAAACAATTATAACGGTGGTGGATACGGTGCTGGATATGGTGCCGCTATCATTCTAGTTTTATTTATCTTATTAGTTATTATCATCGGAGCTAGAGCTTGGGGTAACTAATAAAAAAATGACAAAATAAATTTTGTCATGCGTCCCTTTTTAAAAAGGGACCTTTTCTTTTTCTATTTATTGTTT